>PLDT01000502.1:0-14845 GCA_003136255.1 Actinomycetota bacterium | reverse complement strand
CCCTCGGCGACCAGCCCGGACGGGCTGTACCTCTACGTGGCGAACCACAACATGGTGCAGGGCCACCCCCAGGATAACGTCGTGGACGTGATCGACTTGGCGACCAAAAAGGTGACCCACAACATCCCCGTCGAACCGAACCCGCACTGGGTCGTATTCGATAATAAAAACGGGCGGTTTTACGTCACGGACCACATGTCCACCGTCGTCACGGTCCTCAATACCAACACGAACGGCATCATCACAACGATCGAGGTTGGCGAGACCCCGCACAGCGCAGCCCTCTCACCCGACGGCAGCCGCCTGGCGGTCACGAGCTTCAATGGCAACGAGGTTTTTTTGGTCAACACCGCGACCGACAAGGAGGTCGCGATTATCCCGGTCGGGGGGAATCCGCTGGACGTCGCGTACTCGCCAGACGGGCGGTACCTCTTCACGGCAAACAACGATGGCAACACGGTCACGGTGATCGACACTGCGGATAACCGCGTCATCGCCGAGATCCCGACCGGGAAAGCTCCAACGAGCATCTCGGTGCTGCCCGACGGGCGCCAGGCGTACGTCACCGACGAGAACAGCGGCACGATCGAAATCCTCAACCTTCCGAAGTAAGGGCAGTGCGGCAATAAGGCACGACGCCGGCCATGGTCCGCTCCCGCGCCGAATCGAATCAACCGGGCCTGGGCCGGGATGAGGGGAAAGGCGGCAATGATTGAGCTCGTCCTCGGGGCTCGCCGCCCGCAGGCCGTCGATCCGCCCGCCATGGTAGTCGGCAGCCCCGGAGCGAAATCCGCATGAGCACCCCCGCCTGGATCCTGGGGATCTTCGCCGCGGTCATGATCCTGGTCGCCGAGGTGAGCGCCGGACAGCTGGTGATAGCGCGCGCCTGGACCCGCCGCGGCGGCGCCGGCGCCGGCATCGCCGTTTCCCGAGTGCTGACGGGAATCGCCCTGGCGGGCATATTGGTGCCCGGCCTGAGCACCCTGCCGAACGCCGCCTGGGAGGTTGTCTTCGCCGTCATGACGGCCTGGTTCGCCTGGTGCCTGTGGCGGGAGAGCCGGGGGCGCGGCGCCGCCGCCGTGGCCCGCGGCCATAATGCGCCGCACCTGGTCCGCAGCGCGGCGATGCTCTACCTGTTCGCCGCCCTGGCGGGCCCGTCCGCGGCGGGCTCAGGCATGTCCATGTCCGGCACGGGCGGGATGTCCGGGATGGCGGGCGGGTCGTCCGGCGGCACGCCGGCCCTGCACGCGCCGACGCTGGCCCTGATCTTC
Source organism: Actinomycetota bacterium (assembly GCA_003136255.1). Classification (GTDB taxonomy): domain Bacteria; phylum Actinomycetota; class Actinomycetes; order Streptosporangiales; family Streptosporangiaceae; genus Palsa-504. The sequence goes on along the minus strand of PLDT01000502.1, from coordinate 13,574 downwards.
GCGCTGCTGCTGATCGCATTTACCGTCCATGACCTGGACCGGCCGGCCGGCGTGGACGGCTACTTCTACGTAGCGGGCCGTCGGTCCGTACCCGCCGGGAATACCGCGGAGGGCCTGCTGCTTTCCGCCGGCGTAGTGAAGGGGTGCCAGGTGGCGATAGGCGTCACCATGGCCTTCATACTGATCATCATGATCTGAAGTCACCGTCAAGGCTCACGCCGGAACGCTGGGTACGCACCCCGTGGGTGCCGGACTGTGTCCTGAGCGCAAGGATCTCAGTGGAGCGACAGCAGCATTCGTGATTCTGTATTTCGGTATAGTCCGACGTGTGACGGCTGGCGGGCGATGAGAGAGATTCAGGACAGCCAGCTCTCACAGAGCCGTCAACTGCTGCCGAGCCGCCGCGCGTTGCTGGCAGGGGCGGGCGTAACGTGCGCCGCGATGCTCGCGGGATGCGCCACGCATGACGTTCCCCCTGCTACCAGCGGCACGGCCACTTCCGCCGGTGGCAGCGCGCCCGCGGCCGCTGCCCTGGCCGCCACCTCCCAAGTTCCGGATGGCGGCGGCAAGATCATCGACGGCGTGAACATCGTGATCACCCAGCCGCAGTCGGGGTCGTTCAAGGCGTTCACCGCGATTTGCACGCACGAGGGCTGCATCGTCAACAGTGTCTCGAACGGGACCATCAACTGCCCCTGTCACGGCAGCAAGTTCGCCATCACGGACGGCGCGGTCGTCCACGGCCCCGCCACCAGACCGCTGGCCCCCATCGCGATCAACGTCGAAGGAACCTCAATCTTTCAGGGCTAATCTGGCCAGTTCATGATCCCGTCCGGCCGAGACGCTCGGGACGCTCGGCCCGGCTCGGGCGCGAGATCCGGCGGCGCCAGCGTTCGGCGCGGCGGTCGGTCAGGACCTGCCGGACCACGTTGCGGCCGGGGATGCCGGTCACGCCGCCGCCCCCGTGGGTAGCCGACCCGGCCTGGTACAGGCCTCGGACCGGAGTGCGCAGGTCGGCGTAGCCGGCCGCGGGCCGGCCGTGGAACATCTGCCCCAGCGACAACTCCCCGTGGAAGATGTTCCCGCCGATCAGCCCGTACTCCTCCTGCATCTGGTGCGGCCCGATCACCTGCCGGTGCAGCACCGAACCGGTGAACCCCGGCGCCACCGCCTCCAGACGCCCGAGCACCCGGTCGGCGTAGGCCTCCAGTTCGACCTCGTAAGAACCCGCGGCGTACCCACACGGCACCCACTGCGTGAACAGCGACATGACGTGCTTCCCGGGCGGCGCCAGCGAATCGTCGAACACGCTCGGGATGCAGATGTCCGCGAACGGCAGCTCGGCCGGGCGGCCTGAAACGGCCTGCTGGTAGGCGTTCTCGATGTCATCCAGCGACTCGGCCAGCACGATCGTGCCGCCGTAGACCGAAGGATCGGGCTCCGGATAAGCAGCGAACACCGGCAGCCGGTCCAGCGCCAGGTTGATCTTCACGGTGCCGCTTCGGCTGCGCCAGCCGCGGATGTCGGCCACGAACCCGTCAGGCAGCTCAGCCGGGTCCAGCAGCTGCAGGAACGAGATCTGCGGGTGCGCGGTGGTGATCACCACCGGCGCGTCGATCGACTCCCCGCTGGCCAGCGTCACCCCCGTGACCTGACCGTCGCGGGTACGGATCCGCGCCACCTCGGCGTTCGTCCGTACCTGCGCCCCGAACATCCGGGCTGCCCGCCCCAGCGCCCCGGTCACCGCCCCCATGCCGCCGCGCGGAAACCCCCAGGCCGTATCGCCGATGTGATGGTGCAGCATCACGTACGCGGTCCCGGCCGACCGCGGCCCGGCCCACGTCCCGATCACCCCGGACACCGACAGCAGGCCCCGCATCGCGTCACTCTCGAAGTACCCCTCGACCAGGTCGGCGATGCTGTCGGTGAGCAGCCGGGTCACGTCGACCGCGCCGCGCTCGTCCACCGAGCGCAGCTGGGTCAGCAGCCGCGCCTGGCGCAGCAGGTCCGGCGGCCGCTTCGACCCGAGCCGCGGCGGGATCTGGTGCAGCAACGGCCCGAGCACCCGCCCGATGTCCGTCAGGTGTGACGAATAACGTGCATAGGCATCAGCGTCCGGCGCGGAGAATTTGGCGATCTCGGCATGCCGGAGCGCCGGGTCGTCCGGCAGGCGCAGGTACCGGCCGTCCCGGTGGGGCGCGAAGTAGGGCCCCTGCGGGTATACGTGGTAGCCGTGCTGGTCGAGCCGCAGGTCGCGCACCAGGTCGGGCGGCAGCAGAGAGACCACGTAGGACAGGGACGTCACCGTGTAGTCCGGCCCGAACGGATGCTCGCTGACCGCCGCCCCCCCGGCTACCTCGCGCCGCTCGCACACCACCGTCTGCAGCCCGGCGCGGGCCAGGTACGCCGCCGCGACCAGCCCGTTGTGCCCGCCGCCGACCACCACGACATCCACGTGTCCCGACACCGCCAGTCCCTTCTGCCGCAGACCATCTCCCGCCGACCGTACGCGATGACCGGAACTGCTTTCATTGTCCTATCCCGGACGAATGGAGCCTGCCCCGTGGAGAACACTGTCATCGCCGTCGCCCAGCTGGCCATCGCCATCGGCGAGCCCGAGGCCAACCGCAAGGCCGCCGCCGCCGCGGTGGCCGAAGCGGCCGCCGCGGGCGCCCGGCTCGTGGTGCTGCCCGAACTGTGCGATTCCGGTTACGTGTTCGGCGACGACCCCGACCGGGCGTCCGCCGAGGCCGGCGCGCTCGCCTCACCCGCGGACGACAGCGACACCCTGCGCCAGTGGCACGCCCTCGCCGCCGAGCACCAGCTGGTGATCGTCGGCGGCTTCTGCGAACGCGGCGCCGACGGCCGCCTGTTCAACAGCGCGGCACTGGTAGACGCGTCCGGGACCCGGGTGGTCTACCGCAAGGCGCACCTGTGGGACCAGGAGAAGCTCGTCTTCACCCCCGGCGACGCCCCGCCACCGGTCGTCGATACAGCCATCGGCCGGGTGGGCGTGATGATCTGCTACGACCTGGAGTTCCCCGAATGGGTGCGACTGGCCGCCCTCGACGGCGCCGACCTCATCGCCGCCCCGGTGAACTGGCCGGCGACTGCGGGTGCGCCGAAGGACGGGTTCCCGCCCGATGTGCTCGAGGCCCTGGCCGATGCCGCGGCCAACGGCGTCTTCGTCGCCGTGGCCGACCGGTGCCGCATTGAGCGCGGCGTGACCTGGACTGGCGGTTCGGTCATCGCCTCCCCGAACGGCAAACCGCTGGCCGGCCCGGTCCTCGAGGACCGGGCCGTGGTGCTGACCGCGGCATGTGACCTGCTCCGGGCGCGGGACAAGAGCCTGGGCGGCAACACCGACCGTCTGGCCGACCGCCGGCCCCAGCTGTACGCGAGGGTCGCGGCCCAGGCCCAGGACGAGCGCGTCGCGGCGGCGAACGCCCACTGGGCGGCGCGCTTCATCGCGAACGGCACCAGCTACTCCGACTTCCAGGCCACCATGGCCCGCATCACGGCCTGGGACGACTGGTGCCGCGAGTGGGGCCGCACCGGCCAGCACTACGAGCGGCTGGCCGAGACCGCCGACCAGGCGGGCCGAACAGCGACCGCCGGGGAGGCCTGGCGGCGCGCCGCGTTGTGCTGGCACTGGGGTAAGTTCGTCTTCGTCGACGATCTGGATCAGCAGCGCGCGGCTCACGACCGCACGGTGGCCTGCTTCCGCCGCGGCGCGGCGACGCTGAGCCCGCCCGCGGAGCCGGTGCGCGTCCCGTATCAGGTCACCACGCTGGCGGCCTACCTCCGGGTTCCGGCCCGCCAAGAGAACCAGGCCAGGCCGCCCGTCGTGATCATGATGCCCGGGCTGGACTCGGTGAAGGAGGAACTGCAGGCCACCGCGGAGTACATGCTCGGCCGCGGTCTCGCGATCATCGCCGTCGACGGGCCGGGCCAGGGCGAGGCCGAGTACGAGCTGCCGATCGAACCCGCCTACGAGAAAGTGGCCACCGCGGTCGCCGACTACCTGGAAGGACGCGACGACGTCGACCCGGACCGGATCGGCGCGTTCGGGGTGAGCCTGGGCGGCTACTACGCGGCCCGGGCCGCGGCCTTCGAGCCGAGAATCAAGGCCGCGGTGTCGCTGGCCGGGCCGTACCAGTGGTCGCTGGACTGGGACATCCTGCCGCCGCAGACCCGGGCCACGTTCCAGCGCCGCTCGGGCGCCACCACCGAAACCGAGGCCCGCGAAAAGCTCTCAGCATTGACCCTGGAGCAGGTCGCCGCCCGGATCACCCGGCCGCTGCTGGTCGCGGCCGGCGGCCGGGACCGCCTGGTCCCGACCTACCACGCCGAACGCCTGGCCCGCGAAGCGCCCGGCGCTGAGCTGTTTCTCATCCCCGACGGTAGCCACGGCCTGACCAACCACGCCTTCGAGTCCCGGTCCACAATGGCCGACTGGCTCGCCGCTCACCTGTAACGACGGCGGCAGCCGGATCACCGTCATCCCGGCCGTACCCGAAGGTCCGTCCATCGCGGCCAGCGCCTGGCCCGCGTCCGCCAGCTCGATCACCCTGCCGACCAGCAGGCCCGGCCGCAGCGTGCCGTCCGCGACCATGGCCATCATCGGCGGGTAGTCGCGGGCGGCCATGCCGTGCGAGCCGAAGATCTCCAGTTCGCGCGCCACGACCAGGTCCATCGGGATCGGTGTCGGCCCATCGAGCAGCAGGCCGACCTGGACGTGCCTGCCGCGGCGCCGCAGGCAGCGGACCGAGCAGGCCGCGGTCGCCGGTGACCCGAACGCGTCGACCGACACGTGCGCCCCGCCCCCGGTGAGCTCGACGACCGCGGCAGCGGTATCACCATCGTCCGCACGCACGGTGAACGAAGCGCCCAGCTCCCGGGCTCGGCTTAGCGCCGAAGAAGACACATCGATCGCCACCACCCGGGCCCCGAGCGCCGCGCCGATCATCACCGCCGACAACCCCACTCCGCCGCAACCGTGCACCGCCAGCCAGTCGCCGGCCCGCACCTGGCCGTGCGCGGTGACCGCGCGGAAGGCCGTGGCGAACCGGCAGCCCAGGGACGCGGCCGCGGCAAAGTCGACCGCATCTGGCAGCGCGACCAGGTTCGTGTCCGCCGCGTGGACCGCCACCAGTTCCGCGAACGACCCGGGCCCGGTGAACCCCGGCTGGGTCTGCCGCGGGCACACCTGGGCGTCGCCCGCCTGGCAGTACTCGCACCGGCCGCAGCCACATGCGAAGGGCACGGTCACGCGGTCCCCGGCCCGCCAGCGGGTCACCTCCGGCCCGGTCTGCGCGATCACCCCGGCTAGCTCGTGGCCGCCGATGTGCGGCAGGTCGACCGGTTCGTGTCCCTTCCAGGCGTGCCAGTCCGACCGGCACACCCCGCTCGCGCCGACCGCGATGACCGCTCCGTCGGAGGGACAGGCAGGGTCCGCGACCTGCGCCAGCTCCGGCATGATCTCGTAGCCCGAGTAGACGGCCGCCCTCACGAGCCGGACCTGAGCTCCGTCTTGAGCCCGGACTTGAGCAGCGCATGGTCGAGCAGGGCCAGGCCGAGCTCCGAGGTCTGGTACAGCACGGTCCGCCCGCTGCGATGCCGGTCCACCAGTCCGCCGCGGTGCAGCACGGCCAGGTGCTGAGAGACCGCGCTCGGCGTGACGCCCAGCCGGCGGGCCAGCGCGGTGGTCGTCGCCGGTGAGCACAGTGCTCCCAGCAGCCGGGCCCGCGGCGCGCCCAGCAGCAACTCGACCGCCGTCGCGTCAGCCGAGGTCGCTTCGGAGGACGCCCACACCGTCGCCGCGCCCCGTGCCGGGTACAGCAGCGTGGTCTGGGTACTTGTCGCCAGCTTGATCGACCAGCTCGGCCAGTTAAACACGCTGGGCACCAGGACCAGGCCATCTGGCCCGAGCGTGACCTGCGGGTCCCCGGGCCAGGTCTCCGCGTCGGTCATCAGGAGCTTGCCCGCGGACCAGCGCAGACCGGGATGGAGTTCGCTGAACAGCGACCGGGCGCCGCCGCCCGCCAGCAGCTCGGCGTGGTAGCTGATGTCGGCCTCGAGTACCGACCGCATCCGCTCCCAGTGCGGGGCGATGAGGCGGTCATGGTAGTCCGCTACCTCGGCCGCTATCTCGGCCAGGGTCTCCCGTGGCCGCTCGAACAGGTCGGTCGCGCTATCCGGCCACCGGCCGGAGCCGAACACGCGCCGCAGGCTCGCCCGTACCTGGTCGTCCGGTGTCGCGCACAGGCTGGCCAGTTCCTCGTCGAGGCAAGGCGACTTCCCGGCCGGCGCGGGGAACAGGAATTCCGGCCAGTAGGGCAGGTCGTTCACGATCAGCGGCCAGACCCGGGGAAGCCGCAGCGCCCGCCGGTCCAGCTCGGCCAGGGCCCAGCGCACCCAGGGCCGGTTAACCGGCGACCGGTCCGGCTTGGCCAGCAGCGGCAGGGCCCTGAGCGTCTCGTGCAGCGGAGAGATCGCGAACCTGGTCCCCGCCAGGTCCGCCACGCCAAGCTCCAGCACGTGGTCCATCCATCCTCCCGATGGCCAATCTGCCATGGCGCCGCTGGCCGCGCCAGGATTTAGCGATCCGCTTAACAGTAACTCGCGTCCGTCATTCCCCGCCACGCTGGCGGCATGACGCAAGCACCCAGCCGCCCAGCACCCGCAGCATCGCGCCTAAGCCGGGCCTACTGGCGGCTGTGGTGGGCCAACGCGATCAGCAGCACCGGCGACGGCGCGTTCGTGGCCGCGCTGCCGCTGCTGGCCGTGACCATCACCCGCGATCCGCGGCTGGTCTCGGTGGTGGCCGCCGCGACCTACCTGCCCTGGCTGCTGCTCTCGCTGCCGGCCGGCGCGGTGGTCGACCGTTACGACCGGGCCGCGCTCATGTGGCGCGCCCAGGCGGTCCAGGCGGCGGTGGTCACGATCATCGTCGTCCTGGTCGTCGTCCGCCAGGCCAGCATCGAGATGCTCGCCGCGGGCGGCTTCCTGCTCGGCAGCGCCGAGGTCATCTTCAGCAACGCCGCCCAGTCGGTTCTGCCCGACCTGGTCCCGCCCGAACTCCTGGCCAAGGCCAACGGCAGCCAGCAGGTGAGCCTGACCGTCGGCGAGTCGTTCCTCGGTCCGCCGGCCGGCAGCCTGCTGTTCGCCGCGGCCGCGGCCCTGCCGTTCGGCCTGGACGCCGTGTCGTTCGCCGGGTCCGCGGCGCTGCTGGCCAGATTGCCCAGGACCCACGAAAGCCGCCAGGAAACCAGAACGCGCGCCCAGATCGCCGAGGGCCTGCGCTGGCTGGTCCGGCATCGCCTGCTGCGCGTGGTCGCCGTCCTGCTCGGCATCTACAACTTCGCCAACCAGATGGGCCAGGCCGTCCTGGTGCTGCTGGCCACCGAGACGCTGCACGTCAGCTCGGCCGACTACGGGCTGCTGCTGGCGGCCAGCGCCGTCGGCAGCGTGGTCGGCGGCCTGGTGAACCCGGTCCTGACCCGTCGGCTCGGCCTGTTGGCCTCGCTGATCATCGGGGGCGCGATCGACGCCGTCGTCTTCGTCGGTGTCGGGCTCGCGCCGGACGCGATCGTGGCGGCGGTGCTGCTGGCGGGCCAGGGATTCTCCGTCACCATGTGGAACATCGTCACCGTGACCCTGCGCCAGCGGGTGGTGCCCTCGGCCCTGCTCGGCCGGGTCAACAGCGTCTACCGCATGCTGGGCTGGGGCCTGATGCCGCTCGGCGCGCTGGCCGGCGGCTTCGTCGCGCACACCGAAGGCCTACGTGCCCCTTACATCGTCGCCGGTGTCATCTGCGGCCTCGCCCTGCTGATCAGCATTCCGTTCCTGCTCGCCGCGGACCGTACCCTCCAGCCTCATCATCCGCCGTCCTGAGCTGCGAATTTCTCCTTACCTGGCGTGTGATTGAAGCTGCCCCGCTGGGTAGAACTAGGAAGCTGAGCAATAACCAACTAATCTAGTCGAAATTATCCGATGTAGCAGTATTCTCCCCTTGGAGGCCCCTGTGGCCATGCCTGACTTCCTGGTGATCGGCGCCCCGAAGNNTCAAAGAGCCGAAGTTCTTCCTCTCCGACGGCCCGCCCCCGACCAAGGGCGGGCCCGGGGACGCGCTGACCTACCGGGAGCACGTGTGGCGCAGGCCGGACTACGAGGCCCTGTTCGACCCGGCCCCGGCCGGGACGCTGCGCGGTGAGTCGACTCCGCTCTACCTGTACGACCGCGCCGCCGTGACCCGGATCCACGACACGCTGCCCGGCGCCCGGCTGATCGTGATCGTCCGCGACCCGGTGGAACGGGCGCACTCCAACTGGACCCACCTGTGGTCGGCGGGCCTGGAACCCATCGGCGACTTCGTCCGGGCCTGCGGCGAGGAAGAGCGCCGGATCGAGGCCGGCTGGGCCAGCTTCTGGCACTACATCGGGCTCGGCCGTTACGGAGAGCAGCTCGAGTACCTCTTCACGCTCTTCCCGCGCGAGCAGGTCCTGGTTATCCGCTACCGGCTGCTCGTCGACGAGCCCGCGCAGACCCTGGACCGGATCTGCGCGTTCCTCGGCGTCGAGACGGGGGTGCTCACCGAGATACCGCGGCACAACGTCACGTCGCACCCGGAGTCGACGCTGTCCCACAGCGCGGTGGCGCTCGCGCAGCGGACGGCCACCGCGGTGGGCACCCTGATTCCCGGCCTGACCGCGGCCACCCTGAACGGCCCGTTCGAACGCTTCCTGCAGCGTCACAGCCGCGAGCGCCAGCCGCTGGACTGGGACCAGCGCCAGGAGCTCCTGCCGCGGTTCGAGACCGACATCAAGCTCCTGGAGGACATCCTCGGGGAGAGTTTTGCCGACTGGAGCAAGCCCAGGGAGCGCTCGGGCGGCATGGTCGGCGGCCGGCCCGCCGGCCAGAGCCAGGCCAAGAACGGCCGCCGGATCGTGACCAAGCCCCAGCCGTTAGCGCAGCTCGGTGAGCAGCGCGTGTGATCCGTCCGGCCTGGTCATCTCGTAGTAGAGCCGGTGCCGGCCGTCAGGCAGCGGCACGATGTCCAGGTAGCGAAGGCCGCCGCCGTGATAAGGCGACGCGAGCGGCCCGCCGCCGATGGAGGTCAGCGCCGCCGCGTCGGTGCCGGTCGCGACCCCGGTCCGCTCCTCGTAGTTCTCCGCGGCCGTCGCGCGCCCGTCATAGTAGGCCGTCACCGTGTCCTGCTCGAAGTGCACCGCGCTGACCCGCGTGCCCCTGGCGTCCCACTCGCCGGGTGTCCCGCTCAGCGCGGTGCCGTGCCAGGTCCAGCTCAGGCCGTCGGTGCTCGTGGCGTACTCGGTGGTCATCTGGTCCGTCTGCAGCGGGTCGTCCAGCGGGTGGCACGACGCCCACAGATGCCACTGGCCGCGATGGTGGACGATGACCGGATCCTTCACGCCGGTCTTGGCGTCACCGGGCAGCACCGTCTCCCGGTACCTGACGTTGAACTCTGACGGGTGCGCGGCCTCGGTCATTTCCACCCGCCAGTGCTTGGTGCCAGGAGTTGCGCAGCTCAGGTACAGGCGCCAGCGTCCTGACGGCGTGCGGACCAGGGCGGGCCGTTCCAGCGACTCGGTGGCCAGCTCCTGTTTGCCGATGGTCAGCAGCGTGGAGAACCGTATCCCGTCCGTCGAACGCGCCACCGCCACCGCGTAGCCACGGCCCTGGCCGATGGGCCGCCTGAGCCGGTAGGCGAGAATGATCTCGCCGTCACCCGCGACCGCGGACGGGGCGCCCGACCAGTATCCCGGGCCGGCGCCGGGTGGTTCGGCGGCGACGACGCCGTGTTCAGGACGGGGCAGCAGCATCACAGGGTCCTCTTCTCCTTTATTCACATCGGAATAATGGACAACTGTAGTCTTCCCACGTCCTAGACGTGCAATTGGCTTATCATAAGGCGAATCCGTTACCGTGGCTCACGATCTATTCTGGCCCAGGTACGAAACCCTCAGGCCCAGAACTACTGTGCGTCCGACGCCACTGTGGCGTTTCCTCACGGCACGAGCTCCAGATATGAGATGCCGGGCATCGGCAGGTCAAAGGTGAACTCCGGCGTCGCCCGCGCGGACACCCGCTCCGGGGCGCACAGTTCGTCGAGCGTATTCAGGGCGCGCAGGGCCTGCCACTGACCCTCGTCCGGCCAGGCGGCGCCGTCCCGCAGCCAGGTCCAGGCCGCCGTGATGTTGGAGTGCTCCGCGTCGACGCGGTAATGCCGGACGGTGTACGACCGGCCGGGCGTCACCTCCACGCGCACCCGGACCCGGCGGTCAAGCTCCGCGTCCCCGGCGGTCTTGCTCTGGTCCAGCGTACCGTTCCAGACCAGGATCCCGATGCACCCGTCATCGTGGCGGGCCGCCAGCGCCTCCACCAGCCCGCCCGCCCCGTCGCCAGTGACCGACGTCCGTAGCTGGTGCCGTCCCATCCCGGCTAGCAGCGAAAGCGCCCAGTACCTCGGCTTGCGCAGGTTCCCCACCGACAGCAGGCCGAACCCGCCGTGGAACAGCTCGGCCGGCGGCCCGAGTTCGGTGAAGTGGTCGGAGGCCACCCAGTGCGACAGCGCCTGGATCCGGCCGAGCGCGGAGGCCATGCCGCGGAGCAGGAACGCCGCGGCGAAGACGGTGTCGCCGACCCGGTTGAAGTGCGCCGGGGTGGGACCCCACTCGGTCCACCAGGCGGGCGTTCCGTCGCGGCCCGCCGCCGCGAGCNNTGGGCCAGCAGCTCGCGGGTCCAGCCCGTCGCTGCCGAAGCCGGCCCGCCGACCCGCAGCCCCGGGTGCACCGACTTGATCGCGGCGGCGGAGCAGTCGTAAAGCCGGAAGTACTCGGCTTGCGTGCCCGACCAGAACACGTCCAGGTTCGGCTCGTTCCACACCTCGAACGCCCAGTGGCCGGTGACCTCGTCCGCGCCGTAGCGCTGGATCAGGTGGTCGGCCAGGGCGCCGGTCAGATCGGCCCAGCGATCCCAGTCCCGGGGCGGCGAGATGACCGCGCGGTAGCTGAAGACGGTCTTGTCCGGGTCGCGGGCTAGGTCACGCGGCATGAACGAGAGCTCCACGACCGGCCGCAGCCCGAGGTTCATCAGCTCGTCGTACACCCGGTCGATCTCGCCGAAGTCGTACCCGGCCCGGTCCTGGCGGTATACGCCGAGATCATCGGACAAGATGCCGTGGGCGCGGACGGCCCGCACGCCGAGCTCGTCGTGCGCGATCCGCAGCGCCTCGCGCAGTTCCGCGCCGATGACCCGGCCCCCGGTCCGGTCCGGGCGCAGCAGGTAGCTCAGGTGCTCCGAGCCGATCATCGGCTCCCATGGCCGGGCCAGCTCACCGGTGACCGCATTGGAGACCTCGACCTCGACCGCCGCCGACCCCGACCCCGCCGCGGCCAGGAGCGGTGCGGCCGCGACCGCCCCGGAAAGCGGCCCGGCCGACTCCCCGTCCGCCACGGCCGCCACCGCGTAGTACCTGACCTGCCCGGCGGACCCCGTGCTATCGGCGTACGGCCCGGCCGGCACCGCGAGGACGTCCCCGCCGCCGTGATCCAGCGGCTTGAACGGCCCTCCGGCTGCGGCGGCCCGGTACACCAGGTACCCGGCCGCGCCGGGTACCGGCTCCCAGTCCAGCATCACGTGCCCGCGCCCTGGGATCGCGCCCAGCCCGGACGGCGCCGGCAGGCGGGCCGCCGCGTCCTCGTCCAGGCCCGGACCCCGACGCCGCCCGACCCGCTGGTCCCAGTCCGCGCGGGCCTGACCAGACTGGTCGAGGGCCGCCATGTGGTTCTCCTGTAAGACCTTGTCCCGGAACGGCAGTGGTGCTTGCGACCATCATGCCGTTAGCGGCCCCTGGCGGTCCCGCCTTATGGCATCGATGCTGATGAAATCGACATCGTCTCCATCGATAGGTACGTGTGCGCGGCCCAGGAGACCGGATCGCGGGCGAAGTCGCGCTGCAGCGCCCGGTTGTTCAGCGCGTTGTCCAGCGATGCCATGATGATCGACTGGTCGAGCACCAGGTCGCGGTGGCCGATCGCGCCGGTGACCGGGTTCACGGCGTCGAAGAAGCCAACCGGCCCGTACACGCCGGGATACAGCGTGCGCAGCGCTTGGATGTTCGCGTAGGCCTGCTGTGGCGCCACGTCCAGCGCGAGGAAGGACGCGTGCGGCGTGACGACATCCTCGGTGGCGCAGCCGTGGCACTGGGAGAGCCCGTCGTTCGGGTGGCTCGCGTCGGCGCCCGTCCCGTAGTAAGGGAACGCCAGGCCCTCGACCCCGTAGCCGCCGTAATCGCCGGTGTCGTCCGCCGTGCTCGATGGCGACATCCCCCACACCGGGTCGTGCAGCTGCTGGGTGGCGTACTTGATCTGGACCTGCGCGGTGCGGGCGTCGGCGAGCCCGAAGCTGCGCGGGCCCCAGCTGGTCTCCGGCACGATCTCGTTCGGCATCAGCCCCTCGAACATGCCGCCCGAGTAGGTCGGGATGAAGGTGAGGTTGGTGCCCGGGTAGGTGTAGTGCCCTTCCCAGACCGGGAATTTCTGCCCGGACTGCGGATCGGTGTAGGTCTGCCAGTAGCCGGCCATCGGCCACTGTCCCTGCCAGGAGAAGTCGGGGTCGGTGCTCTGGCAGTCGGCGAACGGGGCCGGCGGCGGCAGCTCCCGCCAGCTGCGCCACCACACGTTGCCCGGCATCTGGTGCAGGCCCATGCCGATGTAGGCGGAGATCCGCGGGTCGCTGTACAGCGCGCCGTTGTGGTAATAGTTCGTGTAGTTGGTGCCCTGATCGGGCGGCAGCCCGACGTAGTACCCGCCGTACATCTGCCCGGTCGGCTGGTTCCCGGTGATCGCCGGGTTGGTGTTGCAGTGCGTCTCGGCTCGGTCATCGTAGAAGATGCCGAAGTTCATCGGCGCGATCAGGCTGTCCGCCAGGGGGGCCAGTTCCGGCACGGCCTGCCGGACCACGATGAGCCCCGAGGCGTACCAGCCGTTGTCCACGTTGGAGACGAAGAAGCAGTTGGTGAACGCGGGCGCCGCCCCGGCCGGACAGGCCGCCTCGCCCGGGTTGCTGAGCACGTCACCGTTGGTGGTGTCGTACCACTGGTACAGGAAACCGTCGTAGCGCTGCAGGTGCTGCACCTCGGTCAGGGTGGCCTCGAGCCGGGCCCGGGCCTGCGCCTCGCTGATCAGGCCGAGGTCCCGGGCCGAGACCACGGCCCATAGGTACACCCCGATGTTGGCCGCCGAGGTGTACCGGCCGTACGTGGTGGGGGTGGCCGAGCCGCCGGCGAAGGTGAGGTTGTCCATCGGCAGGTTCGTGGCCGGATCCACGTCCAGACCGTAGAACTTCCAGGTATCGCGGGCGATGGACAGCAGGCTCGCGCGCTGCGCCTGGCTCAGCCCGCTGTAGCCGGTCACTGGGGACGCCGCACTGCCGGCGTGGGCCTGCTGCAGCGGCGCCAGCAGCGCCACGGTGACCACCGCGGCGACGACCCACCCGTACCTGCCGAGCCTCATTGCTCTGAACATGATCGGTCCCTGCCTGTCGGTCGGTAC
>PLDT01000466.1:0-6127 GCA_003136255.1 Actinomycetota bacterium | reverse complement strand
GGTAGACCGGATTTCAGGTGGTCAGCAAAAGCCCGCGCGCCGGTCGCGTTCTGCCTAGCGGGCGCCGCTGCCGGAGCGGCCCTGTATTTCGGGAACCTTGCTTGCGTACCTCAGCAGCGCGAAAAGCGTCCCGGCCGTGGCCAGCGTCCCGGCTAGCATCGCCGTTCCCACGGTGGCAGGGACGATACCGGTCGGGGGGAACCCCAACTACGTTCAGGTCGCGCCGAACGGCAAGTTCGCCTACATCACCAATCAAGTTACACACACGATCACCGTGCTCAACACGGCCAATGACCTGGTGTCCGGGATCATCGACATCCCCCAGGGGCCGCCCGAGTCCGTCTCGTTCTCGCCTGACAGCCGGACCGCCTACGTCAGCGTCTACGGGAGCCACTCGGTGCCTGCCGTCGTGTTCATCGATACCGCTACCGGCAAGGTGACGGGCACCGTGCCGGTGGACACCATTACCGCGGGCCCCTCGGCGACAAGCCCGGACGGACTGTACCTCTACGTGGCGAACCACAACATGGTGCAGGGCCATCCCCAGGATAACGTCCTGGACGTGATCGACTTGGCGACCAAAAAGGTGACCCACGACATCCCCGTCGAGCCGAACCCGCACTGGGTCGTATTCGATAATAAAAACGGGCGGTTTTACGTTACGGATCACATGTCTACCGTCGTCACGGTCCTAAATTCCAACACTAACGCGATCATACCAACGATCGAGGTTGGCGAGACCCCGTACAGCGCAGCCCTCTCACCCGACGGCAGCCGCCTGGCGGTCACGAGCTACAACGGCAACGCGGTCTTTCTGGTCAACACCGTGACCGACAAGGAGGTCGCGGATATCCCGGTCGGGGGGCTTCCGCTAGACATCGCGTACTCGCCAGANNTACCTCTTCACGGCAGACAACGATGGCAACACGGTCACGGTGATCGACACTGCGGATAACCGCGTCATTGCCGAGATCCCGACCGGGAAAGCTCCAACGAGCATCTCGGTGCTGCCCGACGGGCGCCAGGCATACGTCACCGACGAGAACAGCGGCACCATCGAGATCCTGAACATTCCGAGGTAAGGGCAGTGCGGCAATAAGACACGACGCCGACCATGGACCGCGCCCGCCCTGAGTCAAAAATCAGCAGCCGGGAACTGGAAGTGGCACGGCAGCTCATTACAGAGGATGAAAGGCGGGAGCTTAATCGGCCAGGCCCGCGTCATGTACTTCTTTGAGGCTCGTAATTATCGGAGGCACAACATGCCACATCGTGACGACGGTTACGAGAAACTGGCTCTGGCCCACTTTTCGTGTGGCGCTGGTGGCCGACGTGGCGCCCACGACGCGTGCTCGAACGGCATGGGTACGTCTGCCTCGAGCTCGCAGTGACGCCGACCGGTGCTGGCGGCGCTCATGATCAAGTTGCTGTACAAGCCGCTCGGTGTGGCATTCAGCTGCTGGGCAGCGCTGGCCGGTGCAATCTTCAAGCGGCTGTGGAAGCTCCTCGCGTGGCCGGGGGAGCGCCGAAGGCTACTGATGCCTACCATGGCGGGATCTAATTCCCACCGCCGGGGCACGATGCTCGGACTCGTCAAAAGCCGCTGTGGACCGCAGCGCTGCCGAGGGCGCAGAAGCTGGCCCGGCTACTGAATACGGTCAGCGGAAGGCCGGATGCATCAGAGCCTCCGGACTCTCCGGAGCGATTCGGATCGGTCAGATGCCGGTTGCCGCGGTGGCGAGCAGGGAGATGGCGGCGGCGGCCATGAGTGCGGTGGTGAGCCAGCCGAGGATGTTGGCGGTGTTGCCGTTGACATAGTCGCCCATGATGCGCCGGCTGCCCGATACCCGCATGACGACCACGAGGAAGGGCGCGGCGGCGACGCCGTTGATGACAGCGACAAAGACTAGGAGCTTGATCGGGTTGACGTGCAGGAGGCTCAGGCCTGTGCCGCCGACAGTGCCAAGGGCCACCAGGCCGTAGAAGACGGGGGCTTTGCGGATGGACCGTTCGAACCCCCACTGCTTACCGAGCAGGCCGGCCATGCCGACCGAGCCAGCGCCGGCGAGCACGGGGATGGCCAGCAGGCCGCTGCCGATGAAGCCGAGCGCGAACAGCGCGCTGGCGAAGTGCCCGGCGAACGGTGTGAGCGCCTGGGCGGCCTGGGCTGCGCTCTGGATGCTGGTCTTGCCGTGGGCGTGCAGGGTCTGGGCAGTGGCCACGATGATGGCGAACATGACCAGGTTAGAGAACGTCATGCCGGTGAACACATCCAGGCGGCTGGTGGACTGCTTGCGCCGGGCCCGTTTCGGGCGCTGCCGCTTCAGCGGCTGTGCCTGTGCGCCGCCCTCGGGCTCGTCGCGCATTTCCTCCAGGCGGTGGGCGCTTTGCCAGAAGAACAGGTACGGCGAGATGGTCGTGCCCAGCACGGCGACCAGCAGCGCCAGGTAGGCCTTGTTCAGCTCGACATGCGGGATGAGCGTGTGGCTCAGGACACTTCCCCACTGATGGGTGACCAGGACCGCCACCACCAGATAGGACAGCAGCGCGGCGCACAGCACCTTGAAGGTCAGCGCGATGCGGGCGAAGGAACCCAGCACCAGCAGCGTGGTGATCAGGACGCCCGCCACCAGTGCCCATAGCCAGGTCGGCCCGGCGTGCAGGAGCTGCATGCCCGAGCCTATGGCGACCAGGTCCGCGGCAATGTTCAGGCCATTGGCCACAATCAGGGCGACCAGCAGCACGGCCAGGACTGCCCGGCCGACCCGCCTGAAGTGCTTGACGGCCAGCTCGCCCAGGCCGGTGCCGGTCGCCAGGGCCGTGCGGTCACAGGTCTCCTGGACCGCGGCCATCAGCGGCAATGTCAGCAGGGCGGTCCACAAGAACGCCAGGCCGTACTGGGCGCCTGCCTGGGAGTAGGTGGCGATCCCGGACGGGTCGTCATCGGACGCCCCGGTCACCAGCCCCGGTCCCATCGCCCGCAGGTACTGACGCCAGACCGGACCCACGTTTCGCCTGGTCAGATCAAGTTCCGACCGCCTCGATGACCGCGCGGCACTGGCGCCGGCCGACGCCGCCCCGGGCTCCTCTTCAGGCCTGAACGTCATCAGGTAGTCCCGGCATGAGCGCCGCCAGTCCCCTGGTCGCCGCAGGCAACCTCGCAGCCGCGATTCCTGGCGCCCCGCGCCGGTGAGCTGCCGCTCCGGTCCGATCCGTGCCGGGTGCCTCGGCGAGACCGGTGCCGGATGCGCGCTCCGGCAGGCCGGGCAGACGCGGGCGGAAGTAGCCGAGCGCGCGGGCGAGCAGCCGGGAGACGTGCATCTGGGAGATGCGGAGCTGCTGGCCGATCTGGGCCTGTGTCATGCCGCCGTGAAGGCGCATCAGCAGGATCTCCTGCTCACCGCGGGGCAGCTTGCCCCAGTGCGCGGCGGGGGCCCGCATGCCGAGGGAGAGCCCATCGTCGTACACGGCGCCGTCGCTCGCCATCGCGGATGATTCGCCCCTCTGGAGTAACTCAACGGCCGGGCGCGGGCGCGCCAACCGGAGCGGAGAGCTGCCAGAGGGCCAGGTAGCGAGTCAGAAGGCCGTTGCTCTCATCGCTGTAAGCTACGTCACAATACCATGCGGCGAGGCGGGCAGCATGGGCCCCAGAGGTGACGTAAGAAGTAATCTCAGGCCAAGTCAGGGTGGGCTGTGCGGCCATCAGGGTCGGGGGCGTCACCGTCGGCAGGCGTTCCCGGCAGGCACCGGTCCTGGATCCGCTCAGCACAATTCGGCATGATGCCCAGGATGTGCATGGAGCGACGACTCTGGGGAGCAGATAAGTCAGATGCACTGGCCATTGTCAGCCGTCGAATACGCCAGGCCGCTGCTGTGCGCCGTGCTACTTGCGAGATCGATGGGGCACCTGATGGGACGCTATGCACCGCGGTCTCTGGCGACGGCCAGTAGGACATCAGCTGCGCGGAGACTGGGCTCTCTGCACAACTGGGGGCCAGCGAAAGGGCCGTGGATCACATCAGCCAGCCAACCCAGCCGGCCACCCAGCCCGATACTGCGCAACACCCCCAGGAGGTGCAGTGTGAAGCCAGATCGTTCGTCAGTACTACCGGGACCCACCGTGCCAGAGGGTGGCAACTCCGGTCTGGGGACAGTGCGCGCAGCGCCGTGCGGAGGTGAGATGTCGGGATTCATAGGCGCTGATCACGCTTTGCGTGAGGTCCGCTCGGGCAGCCAGTTCTGTTGGCGAGATGCCCGCATCGCGGCGTCTTCCGCACGCTGCCGAGATCGGTCAGAGCTCAATGTAGGAACCCATGGTTACGATGCGGCGCTGTGGCAAGCCGAAGAAATCTACCGGGCTCTTCGACATGCGTGCCAGCAAGAGGAAGAGTCTCTTGCGCCACGCGCGCATGCCGGGATCGTCACCGGGGACGATGGTGATCTCGGAGACGAAATAGGTCGCGGTCTCAACATCGATCTCCACGGGGAGGCCCTCCGCGGCGGCCTGCCGGAGCGCTGCCGGCACGTTCTGGTCGTCCTGGAAGCCGTAGCGCACCGTCAGGTAGACGATCCCGTCGTCTTCGTATCCGAGGCCATCGACCGTGATCTGCTCAGAGCGGCCGACGTGCGCGACCGTCGCGGTCTCGACCGACACGATGACGACGCTGTCGTGCAGCACGTGGTTGTAGTTGACATTGTCGCGCAGCGCGAGCGGTGTGGTCTTCTTGCCCGCGGTGGGGCTGGGTGTTGTCCTGTCCCTGCGGGGCAGGCTTAGGCCAATGCTTCTGCGCCGGACCGTGAATGTGCTCGCCCCAAGGAGATGGCCAACATGACCGACAACGATACGACCGTATCAACGCCGCCCGAGGAAGAGCTGGCCCTGTCGCGCCCGCAAGAGCCGGGCACTTCCCAGCCCGCCGAAGATCCCAGGTACCTCACCAGAACAGGCGAGGCTGCCGCCGAGGACGGCTCGGTCGCTCCGATCATCGGTGGCCTGCCCGCCGTCGAGGGGTCGGCCTGGGATATCGGCGCCCCGCTGGAGGACCGCGGTGCGGACCTGGCTGGTGAGCAGGGCAGCCCACCGGACCAGGCCGGTCACGAGGACACACGCAGCAGTTGAATCGCAGCGGGCGGGTGCGGCTTCGCCTTTGAGCGTCCACGCCACCGCTGAGCTGAAGCAGGCTGCTCCTCCACGTCGCAGCCGAGCCTTGCGACGCCTGAGTTCCTGTTCTGCACGGCGCTCACCGGACCAGGCGGGCCTGCCGAGGCCGCCCAGAACATGCCGTTCCGTGCTCACTTCGGGTTGGCAGGTCGCCGACCTGGCAGGGCGCAGGGCGGCGGCGCAGGGCGCCTCACTCATTGTGGAGGTTGGTCGTAGGGTGGCCGAACTGGTCAGCCGCGCCGATCACCGCCGGCGTGCGTGATGGCCACAGTCAACATGCGCTACGCAGCGTGATGGCCGCTTGCGTTGATCCTCACCACGGTGATAACCACGACCATGCCAGCACGACGCCGTGGTTAGAGTCCGGCGCCGGGGGGTAACGGGCGCTGGTGACCGTTGCCGCGACGCTCCTGGATAGTCGTTACTCGCTTGATGAACAAATCGGTCCATCCAGCGCGCCACGCCGATGATCCTCCGCGCAGTCGAGGAGGTCCAAGACAGAGCCGCCCGGACCGCATAGCCCTACGGACCGGATGTCCTGTCCCACCAAATGTGAGTCATGGCGGGCTGGATCGGCGGGCGTGCTTCACGTTGGCAGGACGGTTCGTGGGGCTGGATGTCCCGCTAACGTGAGTCACGTCGCGTCTTCCTCGTGATGGAGGTAGAGGTGATCGCCACCACTGGTTTGGATGGTTTCGGGCAGTTCGAAGGATGCTCGAGCGGCAACAGCTCGGGACGATCCGCACCGATGACTCAACTTGGCGGGACAAGCGAGGCTAATGACCCAAGTCCACAACGCCTGACTCACATGCGATGGGACAGGACACCGGAAGCTGGGGCAATGCCTACACGATCTTAGTCTTGGCCGGGCACGGGTCCACTTGGCTCCCGGAATGACTCCCACAGCCCGCTCGAGTTGTTCGAATTAATTCTCTGACCTGGAGACGTCTTCACGTTTGGGGTTGA
>PLDT01000480.1:0-7333 GCA_003136255.1 Actinomycetota bacterium | reverse complement strand
GCGAGGCTCAGCGAGGCTCAGCGCGGCCGGATCCCGTCCAGGATCATGTCCACCACCTCGCGGATGAAGTCGTCGGTCAGCGGCAGGTGATCGAGCAGCAGCCGGTGCTGGGCCGCCCCGAAGAACAGATCCAGCACCGCCTCCTGGTCGACCGTGGCCGGGATCTCGCCGCGGGCGATCGCCCGGTCCAGCATGATCCGGTGCTGGCTGCGCAGCGGCTCGAGCACCCGCTCTCGCCACGCGGCCCGCAGCGACGGGTCGTGCTGGGCCTCGGCGATCAGGCCGGTCAGCATCGCCCCCATCGAGGTCCCGGTGACCGCGCGAACCCACGCGGTCAGCGCGGCGATCAGGTCACCGCGCAGCGTCCCGGTGTCCGGCAGCGGCTGCTGTTCCTGGAACGACGTGACGAACGCGTCGAGCGCCAGCAGCCCCTTGGATGACCAGCGCCGGTAGATCGTCGCCTTGCCCACGCCGGCCCGAGCCGCGACCTCCTCGATCGACATCGCGGCCAGCCCGCGCTCGGCCAGCAGGTCCACAGCCGCGTTCAGGATCGCGCGGTCCGCCTCCGCCGACCGCGGCCGCCCCCGCTGCACCCCGGCAGACACGCCAGCCCCGGAAGACACGCCAGACCCGGCAGCGGCGTATGGAATATCGGCGTTCATCGCCCGGTTCTACCTTCTGGAAATCCGAAACGATCCGTAACGTATCTGATAGGTATCATGCCCAGCACCGTGTCTTCCCAAACAGCGACCCCCACCCGCGTGCCCCCGAAGACAACGAAGACACCCGAAGCACAGCCGCAAGCACAACGGCAAGCACGGCCGCAAGCACAGCCGGAAGCCAACCGTACCCGCCGCCCCCTGCAGCTAGCCCTCATCCTCGTCGCCGCATTCATGGTCGTCCTCGACTTCAGCATCGTGAACGTCGCGCTGCCCTCCATCGAGCGCGAGCTGCACATGCCCCCGAACGCCGTGCAGTGGATCATCACGGGATACGCCATCGCCTTCGGCGGCCTGCTCATCCTCGGCGGCCGGGCCGCTGACCTGCTCGGCCGGCGCCGCATGTTCATCGTCGGCCTCATCGTGTTCAGCCTGGCCAGCCTGGCCGGCGGCCTGGCCCAGGACCCCGCGCTGCTGATCGCGGCCCGGGTCATCCAGGGCGCGGGTGCCGCGATCGTCGCCCCCGCCGCGCTGTCCCTCATCACCACCAGCTTCCCCGAAGGCCCCGAACGCACTCGCGCCATCGGCCTGTACGGTGCGATCTCTTCCGTCGGCTTCGTCTCCGGCCAGGTCCTGGGCGGCGTGCTCGTGCAGTTCACCAGCTGGCGCGCGGTGTTCCTGGTCAACGTCCCGGTCGGCCTGCTCGCCGCCGCCCTCGCGCCCGCCATCCTCGGCCAGGCAGCCAAGGCAACAAGAAGCGAAACAAAAACCAAAAGCAACCTAGACCTCCGCGGCGCCCTGCTGATCACCAGCGCCGTCGCCCTCCTCGTGTTCGCCATGTCCCAGGGCGTCGTCCTCGGCTGGACCTCCCCGCTGGTCATCGCCGCCGTCCTCGCCGCGGTCGCCGCCACCCTGGCGTTCGGAATGGCCGAAGCCCGGCATCCCGCGCCGCTCATCCGCCTGTCCCTGCTGCGCCGTCCGAGCCTGCGCAACGGCAGCACCCTGTCGTTCCTGCTCGGCCTGTGGAACGGCGGCGAGATGCTCATCATGTCGCTGTACCTGCAGCAGGTCCTGCATGAGTCGCCCCTGTTCACCGGGCTGGCCATCGCCCCGCAGGGCGTGGTCGGCTTCACCGCGGGCGTGTTCGGGCCCCGGCTGGCGGCCAAGATGGGCATCAGGCGGCTGCTGATCTTGACCGGCGCCGCGACCGCGGTCGGCTTCGCGGTGCTCACCCGCCTGCCCGCGGTCGGCTACAGCCCGATCCTGCTGATCGTCATGCTGATCGGCTTCGGCACCGCGGGCACCGCGTTCGGGTCGGTGGTGCTGGCCAGCCGCGGTATGGCCGACGCCGACCAGGGCCTGGTCGGCGGCATGATCAACACCAGCCGCCAGATCGGCGCCGCGGTGGGCGCCGCCCTGCTGCCCGCGGTGGCCGAGGCGGTCAGCGGCGGCCCGGCGGGCGTCTCCGGCGACCGCGCCGCCATGCTCGCCGCCGGCCTGGCCGCAGTGGCTGCCACCGCCGTGGCCTGGCACGCAGCACACCCGGCGCCGGCTCGCCTCCGTACCGCCAGCTAAGGTTCCGCCCCACGTTATTTACGCCGAACGCAGCGTGGTTCCACCCCCCCGCCCCCGTCCCGCCTACCCTCGGTAAGGTCGGCTCATGGAGTATCGCGCACTGGGCCGGTCGGGCCTGCGGGTGTCCGTGCTGACTATGGGCACGATGACGTTCGGCGGCACCGGAGAGTTCGCCGACGTGGGCTCGACCGACGTCGAAGAGGCCGAACGCCAGGTCGACATGTGCCTGGACGCCGGGATCAACCTCATCGACACCGCCGACGTGTACTCGGCCGGGCTGTCCGAGGAGATCCTGGGCCAGGTCCTCCGCGGCCGGCGGGACCGGGTGCTGGTGGCCACCAAGGTCCGGATGGGGATGGGCCGCGGCCCGAACGATTCGGGGCTGTCCCGCCATCACATCATCTCCGGCTGCGAGGCCAGCCTGCGCCGTCTGGGCACCGACCACATCGACCTGTACCAGGTGCACGAGTGGGACGGCCAGACCCCGCTGGAGGAGACCCTGCACGCGCTGGATGACCTGGTCCGGTCGGGCAAGGTCCGCTACGTCGGCGCCTCTAACTACAGCTCCTGGCAGCTGATGAAGGCGCTGGGCATCGCCGGCCGGCTGGACCTGGCGCCGCTGGTCAGCCAGCAGATCTACTACTCGCTGCAGGCCCGCGAGGCGGAGTACGAGCTGATCCCGCTGGCCGTGGACCAGGGCCTGGGCGTGCTGGTCTGGAGCCCGCTGGCGGGCGGGCTACTGTCCGGCAAGTACCGCCGGAACCACCAGCCCCCGGTCGGCTCCCGCCAGCTGTCCGACTGGGGGGAGCCGCCGATCTACGACCCCGAGGGCCTGTACGACACCGTGGAGCTCCTGATCGCCATCGCGGAGCAGCACGAGGTCTCGGCCGCCCAGGTAGCCCTGGCCTGGACCCTGGGCCGGCCCGGCGTGACCTCGCTGGTCATCGGGGCGCGCTCCGGCGATCAGCTAGCCGACAACCTCGAGGCGGCGTCCCTCACCCTCTCCGACGAGGAACGGGCCCGGCTCGACAGGTCCAGCGCCCCGCCGCTCATCTACCCCTACTGGCACCAGGCCAAGACCGCCCGCGACCGGCTCTCGCCCGCCGATCTCACCCTGCTCGGCCCCTACCTCGGCTGACCGGCCCCGGTTCGCCCGCCGCAGGGTGCTCAGCGCGATGCCCGCCAGGATGGCCGCGCCGCCCAGGGCCTGCCGCGGGCCCACCGGGTTGGCGAAGAACACGATCCCCGCCATCGCGCCGACCAGCGGCTCAAGGTTGAGGAACGCCCCGGCCACCTCGGCCGGCACCCGGCTCTGCCCGTAGGCGAACAGCGTGAACGGCGCCAGCGTGCCGGCCAGCGCCAGCGCGGCTACGGCCAGCACCGGACCGGGACCGGACGGCGCGGCAGGCGCGCCCTCGGTGATCACGGTGAAGGCCACCGCGCCCAGCGCGGCCCCGAGGAACTGCACCGCGGTGATCGCGACCGGATCCCGGCCGGGCAGCAGCCGGGTCTGCGACACGGTAAAGGCGGCCGACAGCAGCAGCGAGGCCAGCACCAGCGCGTCGCCGCGCACGCTCGCGCCCCCGCCCCCGCCGCCCGCGGTGACCAGTCCGACCCCGCCGAGCGAGACCGCGAAGCCCGCCCACGCCGCCGGCCGCGCCACGGTCCGGTACCACACCGCCGCGATGACCGCCACCAGCACCGGCACCGCCCCCACCAGCAACGCCGCGTGGGTGACGCTGGTCCGGGTGATCCCCGCGTTCTGCACCACGACCGACCCGCCGTACCCGACCGCCCCGGAAACCAGCACCCGCGCCTCCAGGATCCGCCCGCGCCCTCGCCAGCCGCGCCGTCCCGAGCCTCCCGACCGCAAGCCGCCCCGGCGCCGCGCGACCGGCAGCAGCACCGCCGCGGCCAGGCCGAACCGCACCGCGGTCAGCCAGCCCGGGGCCAGCCACTCCAGAGCCAGCTTGGACAGCGGCACGGTAGTGCCCCACAGCAGCCCGGCCGCGACCAGGGCCGCGAAGGCGTGACGACGGTTGGTGTTCATCTCGTCATGGTCACCGATAGCGGCACAGAATTTGTCAGTGAGCGCTAACAACGACATAATATTTTGTACCATGGCCGTTTCACTTGATGAAATTGACGTCCAGCTGCTAACCGCGCTGCAGGAGGACGCCGACCGGACCAACGTCGAGCTCGCCCGCCTGGTCGGCCTGTCACCCGCGGCGACCCTGCACCGGGTCCGCAGGCTGAAGGAGTCCGGCGTCATCCGCGTCATCAGCGCCCAGCTCGACCCGGCTGCCTGCGGCTTCGCGCTCCAGGTCTACGTGGCGGCCACCCTGGCCCGGCACGACGTCCGCTCATCCCAGAAGTTCGACGACCTGATCCGGTCCCTGCCGCAGGTCATCGCCGCGGACACCGTGGCCGGCGAGACCGACTACCTGCTCACGGTGGTGGCCCGCGACGTCGCCGAACTGCAGCAGGTGCTGGCCAGCCTGGCCACCCGCGGCGGGCAGCGGCTGGTCACCTACCTGCGGCTGGACGAGATCAAGCCCCCGTCCCGGCTGCCGCTGAGCCCCATCTAGGCCCGACCCGATCCCGTCCGTAGCGCCGGACGAACGCGCGCAAGATCGCGGGCGGGTGGCTGACCTCGCTGTTCCAGGCCAGGTCCTTGAGCCCGTCGGCCTCGCTGGGGTCGAAGTAGCCGGCGTGCTTGTACACGTCGATCCGGGTGCACATGCCCACGGCATCCAGCTCGGGATGGAACTGGGTGGCGTAGACGTTGGCGCCGACCCGGAACGCCTGCACCGGGCAGCCGGCCGAACTGGCCAGCAGCACGGCCTGCCCCGGCAACTCGCTGACCGCTTCCTTGTGCCCGGTGAACGCGTCGAACTCCTCGGGCAGCTCCCGCAGTAGCGGGTCGCCCCGGCCGGCCGTGGTGAGCGTGACCCGGACCAGGCCGGCCGGCTCGCTGTACCGCCGGCCGAGCACCGCGCCCTGGTGGCTGGCCAGCGACCCGATGCCGTAGCAGGCGCCCAGGAACGGGAAGTCGGCTCCGACCACCGCGTCCAGCAGGCGGCTCAGGTCGGCCTCGACCCGCCGCTGCACCGGCGATTTCTTCTCGTCCGGGTCGGTGTAGTTGAACGGCCCGCCGCCGACCCAGATCCCGGACCAGTCCCGCAGGTCGAAGTCCCCGAGCGCCCGCTGGTCCAGCCGGATCCGCCGCAGCTCGCCGTCGCCCAGCCCGGCCAGGGATCCGAAGGACTCGTACTCGTTGTCGGCCGCGGCGTCGTCGGCGCGGATGGACAGCAGCAGGAACGGTTCCACCCGAACACATTAGTCCACCACGGCGGGAAGCCGGCCGCCCCGCGCCCGGCGGATGACGTGCCGCCGGAACAACTCGGCCGCCGGGAGCATGCGCCGCTCCGCGGGCCAGGTCAGCCAGATCTCCCGGGCCGCCCCGGGATCGGCGATCTCGCGGTAGACCACCGGCCCGGCCGCCGATTCCGGTGACCCGGCCCGGGGCGCCGGGACCACCGCGACGCCCAGGCCCGCCGCGACGAAGCCCCGGACGTTCGACAGGTCGTCGCCCTCGAAAACGACCGCGGGCCGGAAGCCGGCCGCCTCGCACAGCTCATCGGTCAGCCTGCGCAGGGCCGAAGCGGGCCGCAGCGCGATGAAGGGCTCCCCGGCCACGTCGGCCAGCCCGACGCGCGCCGCCTCCGCCAGCCGGTGATCGCGCGGCACGGCCAGGCGCAACGGCTCGAGCGTGATCAGCGCCGTGTGCACCCCCGCGTCGGCCGGGACCCGGCGGGTGCCGATCTCCACGTCGGCGTTCCCGCCGTCCAGCGCCGCCGACTGCGGCTCGTCCCGGACCTGGGTGAGCCGGAAAGCAACCCCGGGGCGCGTGGCCCGGAAGCTGCGCACCAGGTCCGGCACCAGCCAGGTGCCCAGGGACTGCTGGAAGGCCAGCACCACGGTGCCGGTGTCGGGGTCGATGAGCTGGCTGACCGCGGCGAGCCCGTCGTCGAGGTGATGCAGCAGCGCGTCCAGATGCGGCTTGAACACCGCGCCCGCGTGCGTCATCCGCAGCGTCCGCCCGCTGCGGCGCAGCAGCGGCGTCCCGATCTCGGCCTCGAGCCGGGCCAGGGCGCGCGAGACGCCGGACTGCGTGACCGGCTCGGTGTCGCTGACCTCGGTCACCGTGGTCCCGTCGGCCACCTGCTGGAGCCAGCGCAGCGCATCGGTATCCATACCCATGACCATAACTCATACGTCACTTGATACCCAGTCATTGGACGCATGGGTCAAGGTCGCGCACACTAGCAAGCGAACCTAGTTATGTTTGGAGTAAGAGCAAATGCCGACGATCACTCGCCCGCGCACTCCGTTGCTGACCGCGCTCCGCGGTCAGCTCGAGCACAGCCGCGATGCGCGCACCACCCGCAAGGCCCTTCAGCGCGAGATCGCGACCTACACCAGCCAGTCCGACCTGGACGACCTGCACGCGATCCTCAACCGGTACACCGGGGAGGAGACCGCGGACATCCGCCGCATCCTCGCCTCCCACCGCGCCGCCTGACGGCCCCGGGCCGCCCGCCCGGGTGGCCTGACCCGGCCACCTCAGCCGAGGTGGTGCACCTCCTGAAGCCCGTACACCGGCGCCGGGATGCCGGCCTGCCGGGCCTTGAGCTGCAGCGCCAGGTAGAGCGAGTAGTGCCGGGACTGGTGCAGGTTGCCGCCNNGGCTGGGCGCCGACGTGCGGATGGCCGGCTGCGTCGGCGACGACGACTTCGGCCGCCGGCTGCTGGCCGCGCTGCGAGCCGAAGGGGTCAACGCCGACGCCACCCGGGTCGTCCCCGGCGTGCCGACCGGCCTGGCCATGATCGCGGTGGACGAGGCGGGGGAGAACCTGATCATCGTCGCCCCNNCCGCGAGCGGCGAGGACCTCGACTGGCTGGTCGTCAACGAATCAGAGGCGGCCGCCGTCCTGGGGCACCCCGTCAGCGGCCTGGCCAACGCCAAGAACGCCGCCGCCGAACTGGTCGCCCGGGGCCCCCGCCACGCCGTGGTCACCGCGGGCGCCCGCGGCGCCG
>PLDT01000386.1:0-2501 GCA_003136255.1 Actinomycetota bacterium | reverse complement strand
GCCGGTCGACCACGTGCGCGGGCAGCTTCCAGTCCACCCGCGCGTCGGCTGGGCTGATCTTCGGCGCGAAGCTCACGCCTTCGGCGGGTTGCGGGACCGCCTGCAGCGTCCCGGCCTCGATTCCGTCCAGCGTGTCGACGAGCAGACGCGCACCGGAGTGCGCCAGCCGGTCCAGCAGGTCGCCGGTCGTGTCGGTGGGCCGGACCGGTTCGGTCAGCACCCCGTACACCGGGCCCGCGTCCAGCTCGGCGACAACGCGGAACGTGCTGGCGCCGGTCACGTCGTCGCCGTGCAGGATGGCGTGCTGCACGGGGGCGGCGCCGCGCCAGGCCGGCAGGACCGAGAAGTGCAGGTTGACCCAGCCGAACGCGGGCACATCCAGCACGGCCTGCGGGATCAGCGCGCCGTAGGCGACCATCGGGCAGCAGTCCGGGGCGATCTCACGCAGCCGGTCGAGGAACAGGGGGTCCCGGGCCCGGGCCGGGGTGAGCACCTCGAGGCCCGCTTCGGCGGCACGCCGGGCCACCGGGCTGGACTCGACGTGGCGGCCGCGCCCGGCCGGCGCGTCGGGACGAGTCAGCACCGCGGCGACCTCGTGCCCCGAGGCCAGCACCGCGTCGAGCGCCGGCACCGCCGTCTGCGGGGTACCCGCGAACACTAGGCGCATCGGTCTACAGGGCCCGCCCGAGCGTCTCGTGCGGAGACACCCTGACCTTGGGGATGGGGTCGTCCCACCATTCGGCTTCGCGGATGGCCTTCATGGCCAGCTTGCGCTGAGCCGGGTCCATCCGGTCGATGAACAAGATGCCGTCCAGGTGGTCGGTCTCGTGCTGGATGCAGCGGGCCAGCAGTTCGGTGCCCTGGATCGTCACGGGGTCGCCGTACATGTTGAAGCCCTTGGCGACCACCCCAAACGCGCGCGTGACCGGGTAGGCCAGGCCGGGAAACGACAGGCAGCCCTCGTCGTCCTCGTCTTCCTCCTGGGACAGGTCGAGCGAGGGGTTGATCAGGTGACCCGGCTCGTGGTCGTCCACGTGGTAGGTGAAGACGCGCAGGCCGACGCCGATCTGCGGGGCGGCCAGGCCGACCCCGGGCGCGTCGAGCATGGTGTCGGTGAGGTCCTTGACCAGCCTGCGTAGCTCCGCGTCGAAGTCACGCACCGGCTCGGCCGGGGTACGCAGCACCGGGTCACCGAAAAGACGAATCGGCTTGACGCTCACAAAACCTCCTGCAGGATGACGGCAAGATACCGCCGGTTTCCAGTTTATCCATCAGGCGACCTCGGCCGGGTCGAGCTGGACGCGCACGGCGCCGCCGTCCTTTCGTGCGCTCCGGGCGGCCTGCGCGGCGTGCAGCGCCCGGGCCAGGGCCAGGCCATCGGTGCGGGGAATCCTGATCAGCGCGCGTTCGGCGGGGTCGGAACCTGGTTCCGCGCCGTTCGGCTCGACCGGGACCGGTCCCAGGATCTCGGCCCGGTCCGGGAGCGCGGCCGAGCCCACGAATTCCGCTATGGCGGCGGACGGGCCGGTGACGGCCGCCATCCGCACCGCGGGCGGGAAGCCAAGCTCGACTCGTTCGGCCAGCTCCCGTTCGGCGAAACCGACCGGATCCCAGCGGACCAGGGCTTGCACCGCGGGCAGCGACGCCTCGGCCAGCACGACCACCGACCCGGCGGGCCGGACCAGGGCGGCGGCGTTCAGCCACCGGCGCAGCGTCTCCTCGGCGGCGCGCAGGCTCGGCCGGCCGAGCAGGGCCCAGCCGTCCAGCAGCAGCGCGGCGGCGTAGCCGTCCGCGGCGACCGGTTCGGCCCCGGGGGTGGCGATGACCAGAGCGGGCTCGGCGGATACTTCGGCCAGCACGTGCTGGCCACCCGAGGTGCGCACCGGCACGTCGGGAAAGGCGCGACCCAGCTCCTCCGCGGTCCGGGCCGCGCCGGTGACCAGCGCGCGCAGGCGGCCGGAGCCGCACTGTGGGCAAGCCCAGTCGGCGGCTAGGGCGCCGCACCACCGGCAGCCCGGTACCTCGTTGGACCCGCCGACGTGCAGCGGCCCGCCGCATACGGCGCAGCGAGCCTGGGCGCGGCAGCGGGCGCAGGCGATCGCGGCCAGGTATCCGCGCCGGGGAACCTGAACCAGGACCGGGCCGGGCACTGCGAGGGCGGTGCGGGCGGTGCGTAGAGCCAGGCTGGGCAGGCGGGCGGTCATGGCCGCGGCGTCCCGGGCGAGTTCGGCCTCGTCCGGCGCGGCCCGGACCCGCGGCGCGACCCGGCGCAAGACCTCTGGTCGGCCGACCACCGGCTTGGCCCACCCGGCCGCGACCAGCTGGGTCAGCTCGGTGGTGCGGGCGAACCCGCCGATCAGGGCGGCCGCGCCGGACCGGTGGGCGCGCAGGGCCAGCACTTCGCGGGCGTTCGGGTAGGGGGCACGGGGCTCGGCGTGCAGGTCGTCGCCGTCGTCCCACAGGACCACCAGGCCCAGGTCGTGGACCGGGGCGAACATCGC
>PLDT01000126.1:0-28816 GCA_003136255.1 Actinomycetota bacterium | reverse complement strand
AGCCAGCCGCCCTCGGGCAGCGGGCCGTGCCCGGCCTCCCACTGCTTGATGTGGTCGATCTCCAGCAGGAAGTCAGGATCGGCGGCGGCCTGGGCGCTGAAGTCGAGCACGGCCGCGGGAGCGATCAGCCGGGGCACGGGGACCTGCGCCACGTCCTGGCCGTCCTTTCCCGTCACCCAGTGAACCGGTGCGTCGAAGTGGGTGCCGGTGTGCTCGCCGGTCACGATGTCGTTCCAGTACCAGGCCGGTCCGCGCTCGTCGTAGCGGCTGATCTCGGTCAGCGCGAACCGGGCCGTGTTACCGAACGGCCCGGGTAGCTGAATGATCGGCGTGCTCGCCGACAGCGGGGCGGTCAGGTCGATCACCTCCACCGAGCCGTCACGGAGGGCGTCGGTCAGGGCTTGCAGGACGGACATGGTGCTCCTTCGTTCACTGGGCTACCGGGTAGCTTTCCCCATCGGAGCCGCCGTCCGCTAGTCCTGTAACCTGAGTGTGGGGTGAAGCATGACCAAGCCGGTTATAACGGCAACGACCCTGGTTACGGAGGACGGCGTGCCGATTGACGCCGTCCACCTGCCCGGCCCGAAGGACCTCGCGATCATCATCGCGCACGGGTTCACGCTGTCCTGGCAGCGCCCTCGGGTCTGGCGGATAGCCAACCGGTTCAACCTGACGGCCGGCGTCATCACCTTCGACTTCCGCGGCCATGGCCGTTCCGGCGGGCTGTCCACCCTCGGTGACCTGGAGATCAAGGACCTGGACGTGGCCGTCGGCTACGCGCGCGAGCTGGGCTACCAGCGGATCGCCGCGGTCGGCTTCTCGATGGGCTCGTCGGTGGTACTCCGGTACGCCGGCCTGATCGGCGGAGTCGACGCGGTGGTGTCGATCAGCGGCCCGGGCCGGTGGTACTACCGGGGCACCGAACGGATGCGGCGCGTACACCTGGCCGTCGAGCACCGGCTCGGCCGGTTCGTCACCCGGCGCTGGCTGAAGACGCGGATCAGCCCAGAGGGCTGGAACCCGGTCCCGGTCCCGCCGGCCGAGGCGGCGGCGAGGATCGCGCCGGTCCCGCTGCTGATCGTGCACGGCGACCAGGACCCGTACTTCCCGCCCGAGCACGCGCGCCAGCTCTACCTGGCGGCCCGGGAGCCCAAGGAGCTCTGGCTCCTGCCCGGAATGGGCCACGCCGAGGCCGACTGCAGCCCGGAACTCATCGACCGCATCGCCCGCTGGCTCGAACACGCCACCCGCGCCCCCGCCGCCGCCCCAGACGACGCCGCCCTGCCCGCCGCTCGGCCTGCCACCGGCCACCCCGAACCGCATCCCAGCACCTCCGAGCGTGTCCCGTGTCGATGACGCAACGTACCTGCTCTTCCTGGTACGAGGTGACATCGACCCGCATTGCATCAGGCGCGGCCGGGCTCGGAGTGGATGACGACCCAGATCGCGTGCACCGGCTCACCGGTCTTGTTCAGGTACTCGTGCGGTGTGGAGGAGTCGAAGGCGATCGAGTCGCCCGCGCTGAGCTCGTAGCTCTCGAAGCCCACGTTGGCCTGCAGCGTACCGCTGATGACCAGGCCGTACTCGCGACCGTCGTGTCGTAGCGGGCGGCGCTCGTCGGTCGAGTGGCCGCCGGGGGAGTAGATCACCTCGAGAAAGTCGGTCATGGCGTCCGCGCCCGGTGTGAGCCGCTCCCAGCGCACGCCGCTGGCCAGGTCGATGATGTTCCGCGCGCCGGCCCGCTGGACGATGCCCGGCCCGGACTCTGGCTCCCGGGCCGCCGGCTCGCTAGCCGGCTCACTAACCGGGGCCGGCCGCCGCAGCTCCGCGCCGAACAGCAGGTGGTCCAGCGAGCTGTCCAGCTCGGTGGCCAGCGAGTACAGGACGCCCACGGAAGGTACCGAGACTCCCCGCTCGATCTGCGAGATGAGGCTGGCCGAACAGCCGATCCGGCGCGCCAGCTCACGCACGGACAACTGCCGTTCATCGCGGGCCAGGCGCAGCCGGGGCCCGAGCCCCGTCTCCGGATCGAAGCCAGCCGACATGGTGTAAACGTACACTGCACGCTGCTTACCGCAAACCTTGACAGTCCCACTGCACGCGCATTGGATGGTTGGTGTACGAGCACCGTGCACGAGCACCGTCACGAGCAGCGGACGAGCACAGGAGCTTCCATGGCCGTACCTGCACTTCCCCTTGCCCCCTCGCCCGGCCGGATGTATGTCGACTTCGAGGAGAGGCTCGACTTCGGCCGTCTGCGGGCCCATCGGCTGGACCGCGCCCGACAAGCCATGGAAAATGCCGGGCTGGGCGCGTTGCTGGTCTTCGACAACAACAACATCAGGTACCTGACTGGTGTCGCCATCGGCGAGTGGACCCGGGACAAGCTGTGCCGGTACGCGCTGTACACCCGCACCGGCGAGCTGGTGCTGTGGGACTTCGGCTCGGCGGCGGTCCACCACCGGATGTACTGCCCGTGGCTGAAGCCGGAGAACTGCATCGCCTCCTACACCACCATGCGCGGCGCGGCCCCGCCCGCCTCCGGGCTCACCCAAAAGCAGGTGGCCGAGATCAAGGACCGGCTGGCCGGGGCCGGCATTACCAACGAGCCCATCGGCGTGGACTGGGCCGAGGTCCCCACCTTCTTTGAGCTGCAGAAGCAGGGCCTGGACATCAGGGATGGCCAGCAGGTCATGCTGGACGCCCGGGAGATCAAGTCCCGGGACGAGATCACGCTGCTGGCCACCGCCGCGGCCATGGTCGACGGCACCTACCAGGACATCGCGGACGCGCTGAAACCCGGTATCAGGGAGAACGAGATCGTCGCCCTCGCCAACAAGCGCCTGTACGAAATGGGCTCCGACGATGTGGAAAGCATCAACGCGGTGTCCGGCGAGCGGTGCAACCCGCATCCGCACAACTTCTCCGACCGCATGATCCGGCCCGGCGAGCAGGCCTTCTTCGACATCATGCACTCCTATAACGGCTACCGGACCTGCTACTACCGCTGCTTCGCGGTGGGCTGGGCCACCGAGCCGCAAAAAGACGCATACAAAAGAGCCCGCGAGTGGATCGACGTCGCCATCGACATGATCAAGCCCGGTGTGTCCACAGACCAGATCGCCAGGCTGTGGCCGACCGCGGAAGAGATCGGGCTCGCCGACGAGAAGACCGCCTTCGGCCTGGAGTTCGGGCACGGGCTCGGGCTGGCCCTGCACGAACGGCCCATCATCTCCCGGCTTACCTCGCTCGACGCGCCGCTGGAGATTAAGGAAGGCATGGTGTTCGCGCTGGAGACCTACTGCCCGGCGACCGACGGGCGGTCCGCGGCCCGGATCGAGGAAGAAGTGGTGGTCGGCCCGAGCGGGGTCGACATCTTGACCAAGTTCCCGGCCCAGGACCTCTACGTCACCAATCCCTACTAGGGGAAGCCAGTGCCACAAATACCTGAACAAACCGCGCTCGAGATGTACCGGAAGATGACCGAGCTCCGGCAGTTCGAGAAGCGCGCGTACGACCTGTTCCTGCAGAACCTGGTCAAGGGGACGACGCACCTGGGCACCGGCCAGGAGGCGGTCGCAGCCGGCGTGTCGCAGGCGATGAACGACGACGACTACATGTTCACCACCTACCGCGGCCACAACCACGTGCTGGCCCGCGGCACGCCGATGACCCCGGTGATGGCCGAGCTGCTGGGCCGGGAGAACGGCCTCATGCACGGCAAGGGCGGCTCGATGCACCTGCTGGACGTCTCCCGCGGCATCCTCGGCGCCTACGCGATCATCGGCGCCCAGCTCGTCATCGCCAACGGCTCCGCCTGGTCGGCCCTGTACCGCGGGACCAAGCAGGTCACGGTGGCCTTCCTGGGTGACGGCGCGACCAACATCGGCGCCTTCCACGAGGCGCTGAACCTGGCCGCGGTCTGGAAGCTGCCGGTCATCTTCGTCTGCGAGAACAACCAGTACATGGAGTACACGGCGATCGGCACGGTGACCGCCGTACCCCGGCCCGCCGCCGACCGTGCCGCCTCCTACGGGCTGGATCCGGTCGTGGTCGACGGTAACGACGTGGAGGCGGTCTACCGGACGGCACAGACCGCGATCGGCCGGGCCCGCGACGGCGGCGGCCCGTCGCTGATCGAGGCCATCACCTACCGGCACGGCGGTCATTCCCGCGCCGACCCGGGCAAGTACCGGCCTGCCGAAGAGGTCAAGGAGTGGCTGGCCCGCGATCCGCTGCCCGCCTACCGTCAGGTCCTCATCGGCCGCGGCGTCGACGAGGCGACCCTGGACGCGATCGATAAGAACGCGCGGGACGCGGTGGACCGCGCCACCGAGGAGGCCAAGGCCGGACCCGAGCCCCGCCTCGAGCTGGCCGCCACCAACGTGTGGGCCGACGGCGGCCACGCCTGGAGGAACTAGATGACCGACGTCGTCATGCCCCGGATGGGGGAGACCGTCGACGAGGGCACCGTCAACGAGTGGTTCAAGCAGGTCGGTGACCCGGTCGCCGAGGGCGAGCCGCTGCTCGAGATCGGCACCGACAAGGTGGATACCGAGATACCCGCCCCCGTCACCGGCGTGCTGTCCGAGATCCGGGTGCAGCAAGGCGAGACCGTACCGGTCGCGACGGTCATCGCCGTCATTACCTGAATATCCTTACCGAACGGAGCCGTGGTGGCAGTTATCACTTACCGCGAGGCAGTGGCCCGGGGTATCGCGCAGGAGATGCGACGCGACCCCAACGTCGTGGTCCTCGGTGAGGACGTGGCGGCGGCCGGCGGGGTGTTCAAGACGACGGTCGGCCTGCTCGAGGAGTTCGGCCCGGAACGAGTGCGCGACACCCCGATCAGCGAGCAGGCCATCCTCGGGGCCACGATCGGCGCCGCGATGACCGGCCTGCGGCCGATCGCCGAGATCATGTTCAGCGATTTCTTCGCGGTCTGCTGGGACCTGATCGCCAACGAGATGGCCAAGATCAGGTACATGTCCGACGGCCAGCTGGCGCTGCCGCTGGTCGTCCGCTGCGCCAACGGGGCCGGGGTACGGTTCGGCGCCCAGCACTCGCAGTCGGTGGAGAACTGGGCCATGGCCGTGCCGGGCCTGAAGGTCGTCGCCCCATCCACCCCGCGCGACGTCGTGGGGCTGCTCGCCGCGTCCATCCGGGACCCCGATCCAGTGGTGTTCTTCGAGCACAAGGGTCTGATGGCGAGTAAGGGCGAGGTGCCCGACGGCGAGGTGGTCGACGAACTGGGCCTGGCCACGGTGCTGCGGCAGGGCGGGGACGCGACGATCCTGGCCCTGGCCGCCATGGTCCCGCGGGCGATGACGGCCGCCGGGCAGCTATCCGCCGAGCACGGCATCGAGGTCACGGTGGTCGACGTGCGGTCCCTGGTCCCGCTGGACACCCGGACGATCCTGGCCGAGGTGGCCAACACCGGCCGCCTGTTCACGGTCGAGGAGAACCCCCGGCTGTGCGGCTGGGGGGCGGAGATCGTCTCGATCGTCGCGGAGGAGGCGTACGGCGCGCTCACCGGTCCCCCGGTACGCATCACCACCCCTCATATCCCGCTGCCCGCCGCGGATAAGCTCGAGGACTACGTACTGCCCTCGGCGGACAGGATCACCGAGACCGTGCGCAAGTCTCTGGAGGAATGGTGAGCGCCAACCTAGTCGGCATTGAAGTACCCACGGGCCTGCTGATCGGCGGGGAGTGGACCGGCGGGCGGGGCGGCGGCACGCTGCCGGTGATCGACCCGTCCACGGAGGACGCGGTGGCCGAGGTGGCCGACGGGACCGTGGAGGACGCGCTCGACGCGGTCACCGCGGCCCAGGACGCGCTGCCCGGCTGGGCGGCGACCCCGCCGCGCCAGCGCGCGGAAATCCTGCGCCGGACCTTCGAGCTGATGACCGAGAACGCGGACGCGCTGGCCAGGCTCATGACCACCGAGAACGGCAAGGCGCTGCGCGACGCCAAGGCCGAGGCGGCCTACTCGGCCGAGTTCTTCCGCTGGTACGCCGAAGAGGCGGTCCGGATGGAGGGCGTGCTGATGCAGGCTCCGTCCGGAGCCAACAAGATCCTGGTCATGCGCCAGCCGGTCGGTGTCTCGGTGCTCGTCACGCCGTGGAACTTCCCCGCCGCCATGGCCACCCGCAAGATCGGCCCGGCGCTGGCCGCGGGCTGCACGGTCGTGCTCAAGCCGGCCTCGGAGACGCCGCTGACCGCGCTGTACATCGCCGACCTGCTGGCCCAGGCGGGCGCGCCGGACGGAGTAGTCAACGTGCTGACCTCGCGGAAGTCGGGCGCGCTGGTGTCGGCCATGCTGCACGACCCGCGGGTCCGCAAGCTGTCCTTCACCGGATCCACCGAGGTGGGCCGGGTCCTGCTGCGCGAGGCAGCCGACGCCGTGGTGAACTGTTCGATGGAACTCGGCGGTAACGCGCCGTTCATCATCTTCGAGGACGCGGACATCGACGCCGCCGTCGAGGGGGCGCTGATCGCCAAGATGCGTAACGGCGGCGAGGCCTGCACCGCGGCCAACCGCTTCTACGTGCACGAGGCGGTCGCCGACGAGTTCAGCCGGGCGTTCGCGGCCCGCCTGGATCGCATGATCGTCGGGCCGGGCCTGGACGAGGGCACCGACGTGGGCCCGCTGGTCAACGAGCCCACTCGGTCGAAGGTGGCCGAGCTCGTCGAGTCCGCCACCGTGGACGGTGCCAAGGTGGTCACCGGCGGCCGGGCGCCGGACCGGCGCGGTTACTTCTACCAGCCGACCCTGATCGACCAGGTCCCGGCGGACGCGAGCATCCTCGGCACCGAGATCTTCGGCCCAGTGGCGCCGATGGTCCGGTTTACCGCCGAAGCGGACGTCGTCAACTGGGCCAACGACACCGAGTTCGGGCTTGTCTCCTACGTCTACACCCGGGACCTGGGCCGCGGCCTGCGGGTGTGCGAGGCGCTGGAAGCCGGCATGGTCGGGCTCAACCGCGGCCTGGTATCGGACCCGGCGGCCCCGTTCGGCGGCGTGAAGCAGTCCGGCATCGGCCGCGAGGGCGCGCACGAGGGGCTCCTGGAGTTCACCGAGACCAAGTACATCGCGACCAACTGGTGACTTCCGGCGTGCGGCTGGTTACGATCCGACCAGCCTGCGCTGCGTGACGTCAATGAGCGCCGGGATCAGGAGTACCTCGAGCGCGGGCAGCGCCCACGCTCGCAGGTGATGCCGGGGCGCGCCCAGCAGGATGATCGCGGCCAGCAGGTACACCTCGATGAAGGACCGCAGGTCGGCGTCGAGGCTGTACCAGGTACTCGGCGAGACGACGCAGATCTCGATCATGTAGAGGACCAACGCCAGCCGCTCATGCCCGGGCGCGTTCGTGGACCGCAGGCAGAGCAGCGCAGCGACCGCGAGCAGGACGACGATGGCAAGTTCGGTGAACCACAGGTCGTACTGTTCGAAATGGTGCAGGTTGATATACGCGAGATTGTGCTCCACCGCCTTGATCGGCGTAATAAACGGTGATCCGGTGTTCCCATTCGCGTCGACCAGCAGCGGGAAACGGCCGACGGCCGCCTTCACCACGACCTGCCAGGCCACGAAGGCCGCGGTCGGAAGGGCCCAGACCAGGTCGTCGCGGCCGGGCCGCACGGAGCGCCGGCGGCGGATGACGCCGATGAAATCGACGATGGCCACGGCGGCCACCGCGACCATGACCGATTCCCTGGTCAACGCGCCGTAGGCCAGCAGCAGGCCAGCGAGCACGGGTCGGCGCGCCCGGATGGCCAGCAACCCGGCCAGCAGGCAGGCGGCGGCGAGCGGCTCGGCCGTATCCCTGGACAGGCTGGTGATCAGGCCGAAGTAGGCGGGCAGCACCAGCCCGGCCAGCGCGTGCCGGCCGCCCTGCCGGGCGAACACCCCGCCGAGATAGCCCATGACCCCGATGGCGGCGACGTTGATCACGACCAGCATGACGGGCACCAGCACATGCTGGCCGACGGAGATCAGCCAGGTCAGCCAGGGATAACCGATCCGCATGTACCGGTAGGGCTGGTCGACCCTGATGCCGTAGGCGATGGGCCNNTGCCGCCCGACCAGGATGAACCGGCCGATGTTGCCCTGGGCCCACGTCTGCCAGCGAGCCAGCACGAAGGCCAGGGCGGCCAGCAAGGCGATCAGGCCCGGGATGATAGGCCTGTCGGTACGCGTCAGGAGCGATCCGGGCCCCGGCCGGTCGCCCCCGCCAGCCGGATCGGCGGACGTGATCACGCCGCCAGGCAAAGGAAGTTCCGGGCCATCCGGCATGACGGCGTTGGCGACCCGAGCGCGAGCCACCACGAGCTCCTGACCAGGCATCGTCCATTCCTTCGGGAAGGGCGGGCCAGGCCAAGACATACCGCCGCGCTGTGTTGGCGAGACTGTAGCGCGCGTGACGCGTCTGCGCTAGTGGGAAAGCTGAAGCTAGCATGCGGAATCGCAGTGAAAGTGATGAGCCGGTCCATCCGCCGGTCGTTCAGCTAAACTCCGGATTTCATGGGCGTGCTCCGCGCGGGACCCGAGACGGAACCCCCGTCCGACGAGGCGGCCGGGCCCGGTAGCACGCCATCGCAGTGGTCGGCCCGGCGTCGCCGCTGGGTCGAGGTAGCCGCGTTCATCGTGGCCGGGCTGGCCCTGTTCGCCGTCTACCTCAGGCTGTCGCGGACCGTGCCGGAGAACTCCGACCAGGCCAACATCCTGCTCGTGGCCTCGGACATGCTGCACGGCAACCTGCTGCTGCACGGGTGGTACCTGACCGACGTGTCGTTCTACACCACCGAGCTGCCGCAGTATGCCCTGCTGGAGATCTTCTTCGGCGTGCACGCGAACACCGCTCACATCGCGGCGGCGATGACCTACACGCTGGTGGTCCTGCTCGCCGTGCTGCTGGCCCGGGGCGGGTTCACCAGCCGCGCCGCGGTGATCGCGATGGCGATCGCGGCCGGGATCATCCTGGCGCCGCAGCTCGGCGTCGGCGTGACCGCCCTGATCCTGACCGTCGGCCACATCGGCACCGCGATCCCGGTCCTGCTCATCTGGCTGCTCCTTGACCGAGCCCCGCAGCGGTGGTGGGTGCCGGTGCTGACCGGGCTCGGGCTGGCCTGGGTGCTCGTCGCGGACCAAATAGTGCTCGTCGTCGGGGTGGTGCCGCTGGCTGTGGTCTGCGCCCTGCGGGTCCTGCAAGCCGCCGTCCGCGAGCGCAGCCTGTCCCGCGGCCTCGCCGGGCGCACGCACGAGCTGTCCCTGATCGCCGCGGCGGGCGTCGCGGCCGGACTGGCCTGGGTCGCCGAGCGGGTGCTCCGGGCCCTGGGCGGCTACATCCTGAGCCCGGTGCCCTTTAAATTCACGATGCACGACATCCCGGCGAACCTGCACTCGCTGTGGGCCTTGCCGCAGATCTTCGGAGCCGACTACCGCGGGCTAGCCGGGGGCCCCTACTACACCGCGTTGCTCCACATGGTGAGCCTGGCCGTGGTGGGCCTGGCCCTGCTGTTGCTGGCCTGGCGGTTCTTCGCCGGTGCCGCCCTGATCGACCAGGTCCTGGGCGTGGCCATCGTGCTCAACATCGGGCTGTTCGTGGTGACCAGCGCGGGCTCGGAAGGCCCGCACGAGATCGCCGTGGTCGCGCCGTTCGGGGCGGCGCTGGCCGCGCGGATGCTGGCCGGTCCGCAGGCCGCGGGCGCCCAGGCCGAGGGCGCGCGGGCCGCCGGGCTGGCGCGCCGCGCACGGGCTGTCGCGTACGGGGCGGGGGTGGTGGTCCTGGCCGGTTATCTGGGAGGTCTGGCGCACGACGTGGTCCAGCCGGCCTCGCCTCCGGCCTTCGCGCGGGTCGCGTCCTGGCTGCAGGCTCATCACCTGCGCTACGGCCTGGGCGGCTACTGGGAGAGCAGCATCGTCACGGTCCAGACCGACGGCCAGGTCAAGGTCAGGGCGCTGCTGAAGCCGACGCTGGGGCCGGACCTGTGGCTGGCCAAGCCCGCGTGGTACGACCCGGCCGCCCAGCAGGCCAACTTCGTCGTGCTGTCCAGCACGCCGGGCTTCACGAACAACTGGGAACCGCGCGCGCTGATCAGCAAGTACTTCGGCCGCCCCGCTCAGGTGTACAACTTCGGTCCCTACACGGTCATGGTGTGGGACCGCAACCTCCTGGCCAGCATCCCGCGCTGAGCGGGCTCAGCACTGGACCGGGCCGTGCGGCGGTTTCGTGGTCAGATCCGGCAGCAGGTTCTTGTGCCAGACCAAGATGATGAACCCGGCTACCCGGTAGGTCCCGGACGGCGGTCCGAAGGTGCCGCGAGCGGCGGCCTCCCACCCGGCCGGGGTGCCGGGTGAGCATGCGTTGGCCGGTCCGGGGGTGACCAGGAACGTGGCATTGTGCTGCGCCGGGTCATACCAGGAGTTCTCGGACTCCCAGGGCCGGTAGACGAGCTTGTCGCCGATCCGGCTGACGGATCTGACCTGGACCCGGTTAGCGCCGTCCACCGTCATGGCGTTGGCGTTCCAGTAATCGCCCAGCCCGTAGGTAAGGTGATGGGCCGTCAGCCACGCCGCGACCTGCGCGTTGGGATCGGACGGGCGCGGCTGGACCGCGTTGTGCACCTCGATCCCGGCGTAGCAACCCAGGATCACCGCCAGCGCCGGGATCAGCAGCCGGCCGCGGGCCAGGGTCCCGCCCAGCAGCCGGCCCGCCAGCACCGCGCCGATCGGCAGCACCCCGGCGATCTCGTGCGTGCTGCCGCGCACGTTCGGGTTTCCCCGCACCACATAGGCCGCCAGCAGCACGATCAGCGCCACGGTCAGCACCTGCACCACCAGATCCTCGGTACCGAACCGGCGCAGGGCCCGGCCGACGGCCCAGGCCGCCAGCGCGACCCCGGCCAGGTGCACTACCGCGAGACCGATGTGCGCGGCGCGCTGCCCCCCGGCGAAATCCGCGCCGAACAGCAGCAGCACGCTCTGCACCGTGACCCACGCGTTGGCGGGCAGGTGGTCCAGGTGCGCGAACGCCACGGCGGGCGGCCGGACCGCGAACCCGCCGAGCCGGTTGATGACCTTGAGCGCGACCCACGCCACGCCGGCCGAGACCACCGCCCCGGCCGCCAGCGACAACTCGTACCAGTTCTCCGCCAGCGAGCCACGCCGCCGGAGTATCCGGATCGCGCACACCAGCGCCAGCGGCACGACTCCCTCGTACAGGACCAGCGGATCGCCGACCTGCACCCAGGCCAGCAACACCGTCACCGCGGCCGGCACCCACCATTCCCTCCTCGCGGGGGGGTTTGGGGGGGCCGAGGGGGTCTGAGGGAAAAGGCTTCCCCCCAGGAGCGGCGGGGGTTTGGGGGGGGTCGTCCCCCCCGGGCCAACACGGTCCAGGATCAGCCAGATCACCAGCATCGGGACCTGGGTACCGGTGTGGTCGGGGTTGGACAGGAGCGTGACGGTGCCCGTCCCGAGGGACGGCGCCAGCATGATCCCGGCCGCGACCAGCATGCGGACCGCGCCCTCGCGTCCAGACGAACGACCCCGGGCCAGCAGCGCCGCGCCCAGCACGAGCAGCGTGTAGCTCATCGCCGCGGCGATGTGCACCACGTCGGCGTTCAGCCCGTGGGCCAGTTCTACCAGCATGTACTGCGGGATCTCGGTGGTGTAGAACGAGACGTCCGACATCGTCCAGCCCCGCAGCAGCACGTTGCCGTGTAGCAGATCCCAGGCCTGGAGCGCGTTGGAGGCTCCGTCCGACATGACCGGGACGGTCTGCGCCTGCCGCAGGTAGGCGGCGAACAGCGCCAGGCCCGCCGCGACGAACAGCACCGGCCAGGCCCAGCGGCGCGGCCAAGCCGCGGCGGGCCGGGCGTGCGAGGCGGGCGTGGTCCCGGTTTCGGCAATGGGTGTTTCCAACTCGGAACCACCCATCGTGTACTCCTCGTCTGCCCGACGGACGTCATTACTGTCGACCGAGCGTAGCAGCGGCACCGTTGCGGCTACTCTTGTACAGCTCAATGGCTTGCCCGGGCCCCGGGGCGAACGCCGGTTACGAAACGGCTGCGACACGGGGGTAGCGGTAAGGTGGGGCGTCGAGCGGGTGCCGGTCCACCCGCCAGGGGCCAAATCAGTAATCGGCCAAATCGGTAAAATCGGAAGGCATGCGATGACGGGTACGTCGGAATCTGGCCACTTTGACCGCCAGGTCGTGGTGATCGGCGGCTGTGGCCATGTCGGCCTGCCACTGGCCATCGCCTTCGCGGACCGTGGCGCGCGGGTCGGCATCTACGACGTCAGCGACTCTGCGGTGCAGACGGTGAACGCGGGCCGGATGCCGTTCGCGGAGCGGGGCGCGGAAGAGGTCCTGCAGCGGGTCCTGGCCGACGGCCGGCTGGAGGCCTCGACCGATCCCGCCATGGTGGGCACCGCCGAGCACGTGGTGGTGGTGATCGGGACCCCGGTGGACGAGCACCTGAATCCGGACCAGGCGGCGATCCCGAACGCGCTCGCCGGCTGCACCCAGTACCTGCGGGACGGCCAGCTGCTGATCCTGCGCAGCACCGTCTACCCCGGCGTGACCGCCCTGGTGGAAAAGATGGTGGCCGGGTTCGGCGTGCAGATCGAGGTCGCGTTCTGCCCCGAGCGGATCGCCGAGGGCAAGGCCATGACCGAGCTGTACGAGCTGCCGCAGATCGTCTCCGCGCGCTCGCCGGCCGCACTGGACCGTGCCTCGAAACTGTTCGGAATGCTGACCAGCACACTGATCCCGATGTCACCCGAAGAGGCCGAGCTGGCCAAGTTGTTCACCAACGTGTGGCGGTACATCAAGTTCGCCACCGCCAACCAGCTGTACATGATGGCCAACGACCAGGGCCTGGACTTCGAGCGGATCCGGCAGGGCCTCTCGGCGGACTACCCGCGGGCGGCCGACATGCCGGCCGCGGGCTTCGCGGCCGGCCCCTGCCTGTTCAAGGACACGATGCAGCTCGCCGCGTTCAACCACAACAACTTCGCCCTCGGGCACACCGCGATGGCGATCAACGAGGGCCTGCCCCTGTACGTGGTGCACCGGCTCGGACAGCGCTATGACCTGGCCTCGATGACGGTGGGCATTTTGGGGATGGCGTTCAAGGGCGGCTCGGACGACATCAGGTCGAGCCTGTCGTACAAGCTCAAGCGGATCCTGGCCTTCAAGGCCGACGCGGTGCTGTGCACCGATCCGTACGTGACCGTCGACCCAGGACTGCTGCCGCTGGACGAGGTGATCTCCCGGTCGGACCTGCTGGTGATCGGGGCGCCGCATCCGGAGTACCGTGAGCTGGCTACGGACAAGCCGGTCGCCGACATCTGGAACGTGCTCGGGCACGGTGTCCTCGTATGAGCGTGCGGGAGACGCAGCATGAGCGGTGAGGTGCCCCGGGTCTCGGTCGTGGTGCCCGCGTACCAGGAGGGCGACCAGATCGTGCCGGTGCTTGACCGGCTGTTCGAGTCCGTCCATCTGCAGTGCGAGGTTCTCGTCGTCGTCGACGACGAGAACGACATCACGGTCCCGGTGGTGGCGGAGTACGCGCTCAAGGAGCCGCGCATCCGGTGCCTGGTGAACACCTACGGGCCCGGGCCCGCCAACGCGATCAGGTTCGGCATCGACGCCGCCGCTGCCCCGGTCGCCGTGGTCACGATGGCCGACGGATGCGATGACCCGCGGCAGATCGACGATCTGGCCCGGCTGGTCGACCGCGGGGTGGCGGTCGCCGCCGCGTCCCGGTACATGGCAGGCGGTCAGCAGGTCGGCGGGCCGGTGATGAAGGCCTTCCTGTCGAAGGCCGCCGGCCGGTCGCTGCGAATGCTGGCCCACACCGGCACCCGGGACGCGACTAACTCGTTCAAGGCCTATTCCACGAGTTTCGTACGGCAGGTCGGCATCGACTCGCGGCACGGATTCGAGATCGGCATCGAGCTGACCGCCAAGGCCAAGCGGCTCGGCCTGCCGGTCGCCGAGATACCCACGATCTGGCTGGACCGGCAAGCCGGAGTATCCAACTTCCGGGTGGCCAGCTGGATTCCGAGATACGTGCGCTGGTACCGGTTCGCGTTCGGGCCGAAGCTGACGGCCGAGCAGATCCGGTCCCGGGGCGAGGCGGCCAGGAACAACGAGGCGGCCAGGGATAAAAGGTGAAGGGACAGTGATGCAGAAGGTTCTGGTCAGCGGCTCCGCGGGATTCATCGGCGGGTACGTCGTCGAAGAGCTGCTCCGACGCGGGTACGCGGTGGTCGGACTGGACAACTTCTCCAAGTACGGGAAGGTGCGCAAGTCCTACGACAATCACCCGAGTTACCATCTCGTCGAAGGCGACGCGCAGGACGTCGAGCTGATGACGCGGCTGCTCACCGACTGTGATCACTTCATCGCGGGTGCCGCGATGATCGGGGGGATCTCGTACTTCCACACCTACGCGTACGACCTGCTCGCCACGAACGAGCGGATCATCGCGGCGTCCTGCGACGCCGCGATCGCCGCCCGGCGGGATGGCCAGCTGCGCAAGGTCACCTACCTGTCCTCGTCGATGGTGTTCGAGAGCGCGGACGAGTGGCCCTCATACGAGGGCCAGCAGCGGCAGATACCGCCGCCGCTGTCGTCCTACGGGTTCCAGAAGCTGGCCGTGGAGTACTTCGCCCGGGCCGCCTGGGACCAGTACGGCCTCCCGTACACCCTGGTCCGCCCGTTCAACTGCGTGGGCATCGGGGAAAGCCGGGCCCTGGGCGATGAGGAGATCCTGTCCGGGAACGTCCGGCTAGCCATGAGCCACGTGGTTCCGGACCTGGTCCAGAAGATCCTCAAGGGCCAGGACCCGCTGCACATCCTTGGCTCGGGTGACCAGATCCGGCACTACACCTACGGCGGGGACCTGGCCGTCGGCGTGGTGACCGCGATGGAGCACGAGGACGCCCTCAACGAGGACTTCAACCTGTCGACTTCGGAGGGCACGACGGTCCGG
Organism: Actinomycetota bacterium; assembly: GCA_003136255.1. Taxonomy (GTDB): domain Bacteria; phylum Actinomycetota; class Actinomycetes; order Streptosporangiales; family Streptosporangiaceae; genus Palsa-504. The sequence continues at coordinate 13,804 of PLDT01000126.1, read as the reverse complement.
CAACTCGCCGAGGACATCTGGCGCAAGGTCAAGGGGGACGGGGTCCCGCTGCGGCTCGTCCATGACGATCCGTTTGAATACGACGTTCAGCGGCGCGTCCCCGACACCGAGAAGGCCAAGAAGGTCCTCGGCTTCGAGGCGACCACGACGCTCGACCAGATGCTGGACGAGGTCATCCCCTGGATCGACGAGGCCATCAAGTACGGCACGATCTGAACCCTGGCGGCACCATGGGCGGGCGGGACACGACGACCGCTGATTCCGCGACGGCGGCCGGTCCCGGATGGCGGCCGGTCCTCGGATCTCGCTCGCCCGGCGCGTCGTCGCGGTCGGCCGGCGACCGCCGGCCTTGGTGGGTCTGGGCCGGGCCGTTCGCGCTCGTGCTGGCGGTGCTCGTGGTCCGCAGCCGGTTCCTGTTTACCGCCAGCTTCTACGAGCAGGGTGACGCCGGGGCCAACTCCATCTTGATCCAGCAGGCCATGCACGGCACGCTGCTGATCGGGAACTACTCCCGGGAGGGCTTCAACCATCCCGGGCCCGCCTACATGTACGCGCAGGCCGCGGGCCAGTGGCTCTTTTTCTATGCGCTGCATCTGGTGCCCACTGCGTGGAACGCGCACGTGCTCGCGGTCTTCGCGCTGAACAGCGCGTTCGTGGCGGTGGTGACCGGCGTGGTCTACGGCTGGACGCGATCGCTACGCGGTACGGCGGTCTGCCTGGCCGTGCTCCTCGGCTTCGTCGCGACCGAACCGTGGATCCTCAGCTACGACTGGATGCCGTGGATGTACGTCCCCACGTATATCGCCTTCCTGGTCGCGGCGGCGTCGGTCGTGGCCGGCGGCGCGCGCGACCTGTGGATCTTGACCCTGACCGGCTGGTTCCTGCTCCACGGGCATGCCTGCTTCTTGTTCTTCGTGCCCGTGATCCTCGCCGCCGCGGCGGCCGCGGTGGTGTGGCAGCACGGGCCGCGCGCCAGCCTGCGGGCCTTCTCCCGCCCACGGGTCTGGGTTCCGGTGGCGGTCATCAGCGCGGCCTTCGCGCTGCCGATCGCGGTCAACCTGGCCCTGCACTGGCCGGGGGATTTCGGCAAGTACTTCTCCTATACCTCTTCCTCCCGGGCCGGCGGCCACAGCCTGGGGCAGATCGTCCGGTACGCGCTGTGGTTCTGGTGGCATGGCGGCAGCACGTGGGCCGCCGCGCTGGTGCCGGTGGTTGGGTACGCGGTCGCGATCGCCGCCGTGTGGTGGCTCACCCGCGGCGCGATGCGCCGGTTCCTGGCCGCCCTGCTCGCCGTCAACGTGGTCTCGAGCCTGGCCTTCATCTGTTACGCCGCGGTCGGGATCGACAAGCTGTCTGAGTACTACATCGGCTACTTCTACTTCTCCGCGCCGATCATCACCCTGCTGGTCATCGCGCTGGCCGTGGTGCACGCCCCGCCCGTGCCGCTGGGTGCCGTGCTGGCCGCCGGCGCGGCCGTGCTCGGCGTCGCCGTGTTCGCGGCGGCCCCGGCTACGGCGGTGAGCACCGAGGACACCGACGCGGCCCTGCCGCATGCGGTCCAGGCGGTCGCGGCCCAGGCGGGCGGCAAGACCATCGTGATCCGCTTCAGCCACAACGCATGGATCGACATCACCGGCTTCCTGGTCCAGGCCGAGCGGACCGGGGTCCGGGCCTGCGTGGCGAACCCCACCTGGACCTACATGATGACCACGCAGTTCATCTGTACGCCCGGGCAGATCGCCGGCGGCGCGCCGTTCTGGTTCAACGCGCCGTCCGCGCCGTCCGGGACGACGGTCATCGCCACCCTCAAGAATTCTCAGGTCACCGCCGGCTCGCGGCCCTAGCGCGACCTGCTGCGGCGCCTGGGCCACCCGGGGATCATCTGACCTACATGTACAGGATGCGGCGCCTGGCCACGACCAGGAGCGCCGGTGCCACGCAGGCCGTGATGAGGCCGAGATAACGCCAGGACAGGTACTGCCGAGGCGTGGCGAGCAGCAGGATCAGCGCCAGCAGGTACGGTTCGATGAGCGAGCGCCCATCCCCGAACGTGCTGGTCCAGATCTGGCCGGACAGCAGGCCAAGCTGGAGCACGAAGAAGACGAAGGCTAGCCGCTCGTGCGCCGGCGCGGTGGTGACCAGCAGGACCGCCAGCCCGGCTAGGACGAAGATGCCCAGCGTGGCGTATTCGAGCAGGGCGATGTCGATCGGGCTCAGGTGCGCGGTGTTGATGTGCCTGATGTCGAACGTGAGCGCGTCGAGCATCGCCGTGAACGGCGCGGCGAGGTTGCGGCTGCCGTTGGCCAGCAACGGGAACTCGCCCTTGACCACGAAATGGACCGCGACTTCCAACACACCGTAGACGCCGGCGGGCACTACCCAGGTCAGGTCGGCCAGGCCAGGCCGGACCTGGCGGCGGGCCATAGCTACCAGCCGGGTGACCGCGATCGCCGCCGGGGCGAGCAGGATGGTCTCCCTGGTGATGGCGCCGACCATGAACAAGACGGTGCACAGAATCGGCTTGCTCCGGCGGTAGGCGAGCAGGCCGCCCAGCATACACGCCTCGGCCAGCGGCTCGGCGGTGTCCCGGCCCACGCTGATGACCAGGCCGAAGTAGGCCGCGAAGGCCAGCCCCCACAGGGCGTGCCGCCCAGACTCGCGGGCGAACATGCCGCCCAGGAAGGCCATGGCGGCCACGCCGAGCAGGTTGATCACGACCAGCGCGAGCGGCACGAGCTGATGCTGGCCGAGCGAGACCAGCCAGGCCAGGATCGGATACCCGATCCGGGTGTACCGGTAAGACTGGTCCATGGTGATGCCGAACGCGGTCTTGTTCCAGTTGAGCGGGTCCAGCGCAAGCCGGTAATAGAACTGCCCGTCGTAACCAGCCGACGGGACCAGCAGCAGGCCGCGCGGCAGCTGGTCCCGGTGGGTGTAGGTGTGGCCGGCCATGATGAACAGGCTGAGGTGCCCCTTGGCCCAGATCTGCCAGCGGGCCAAGGCGAAACCAAGCCAGCCCAGGAACGCGATCACGCCCGGCACGATCGGCCGGTTCAGGCGCGCCCACGGTGGCCGCGTGCGGGGCCGGAGAGATCTGTCCTCTTCCGACGTCGAAGTAAGCTGCAACCCCGAGCCTCCACCCATGGCTGTCTCGGCGGGAAGGGCGAGATTCTGACCAGGCCCGCGCAGCCTACCAGAGCGATGCCACACTACTGATGGGAATTGTCCTCCAAGCGGCGAGCGAATAGGACGTGATGGCTGCCGTGCCGAGAAGCGGAACGCCGGAGAAGTCCGCCGCGCCTTCCCGCCCGGTCCATGCGCGGCCGCCGGCGGCCCCGGCCCGCCTGCGCCGCCGCCTGCTGGCCACGGCGGCGGTCGCCGTCGCCGTGGTGCTGCTGTTCGTCGCCTATCTGCAGGTGTCACGCACCTATCCGGAGAACTCCGATGAGGCGAACATCCTGCTGATGTCGTGGGACATGCTGCACGGCAACCTGCTCCTGCACGGCTGGTACCTGTCCGACGTCTCGTTCTATCCGACCGAGCTGCCGCAGTACGCGGCGCTCGAGGGCCTCATCGGCCTGCACGTAGACACCGCGCACGTCGCGGCGGCGATGACCTACACGCTGGCCGTGCTCTTCGCCGTACTGCTGGCCCGGCAGCCTGCCGACCCGGCTTCGGGCCGCGCCGCCTGGCCGCGGATGGCCCTGACCGGCGGCCTCATGGTCGCGCCGCAGCTCGGGGTAGGCGTCTTCGTCCTGCTAATGTCGGTCGGCCACATCGGCACTGCGGTCCCGCTGATGCTGACCTGGCTGGTCATCGCCCGGGCCGCAACCAAGCCGCGCTGGTTCATCCCGGTTGTCGTCGGCCTATTGCTGACCTGGGTGCTGGTGGCCGATCCCCTCGTCGTCGTGGTGGGAATCGCGCCGCTGGTCGTGGTCTGCGCCATGCGCGTCCTGCGCGTCGTCCTGACCGCCCGCCCGGGTGAGCGCGGGGGGGCAGTGCAAGCGAGCTGGTACGAGGTGTCCCTGGCGGCCGCGGCGATCCTCGCCTACGGTCTGGCCGACCTGGTGAACCGGCTGCTGTCGGCCAATGGCGGGTTTATCCTGCACCCGCTGGGCTACCAGCTGGCCGCGGTGCACACCTGGCCGAAGCACGCGTGGGTGACCGGAGAGGGCCTGCTCGTGCTGTTCGGCGCCAAGCCGCAGGGGCCCGCGGCCGAGATGGCCTTCGCGTTGCTGCACCTGGCCGGGGTGGCGCTGGTCGCCTGGGCCATCTGCCGGGTGGCGCGGCACTTCCTCAGCTGGCCCGACCTGATCAGCCAGGTCCTGCTGGTCGCGATGGTCCTCAACGTGCTGGTGTACGTGCCCAGCACGCTGGCCAACGCGACCGACCTGAACGCGCGAGAGTTCGCGGTGGTGCTGCCGTTCGGCGCGGTGCTGGCCGGTCGGACGCTCGCCTGCGGCTCGCGCGACGGCGAACCGGGTATCTTCGGCTGGCTCTGCGGCGCCCGCTGGCGCAGGGGGCTCGCGTCGGCGCTGGCGGCCGGTTACCTGGCCAGCCTCGGGTACGCCGCCGCCCAGCCGTCGGCGCCGCCCGCCAACGCCCAGTTGGCTACGTTCCTGGCCGAACACCACCTGACCTACGGCATCGCCGGGTACTGGCAGTCGAGCATCGTCACGGTCGGCAGCGACGGGGCCGTCGCGGTCCGGGCCGTACAGCCCTCGCTGCGGCCGTATCTGTGGGAGGCCAAGGGTTCCTGGTACGACCCCGGCCCGCAGCGGGCGACGTTCCTCGTCACCGACAGCCAGGCCGGGTTCTTCAATCACTGGGAGCCCAGCTCCGCGGCCCTGGCCGCCCTCGGTCCGCCCGTCCGGACCTACCATGTCGGCCCGTACACCGTGCTGGTCTGGAACACCAACCTGCTCGCCGCGGGCGGCTGAGCCCGGGCTACCGCGCCGGGATGCTGTTGTCAGGGGGCAACGGGACGTAGCCTTGGCATGTGGATCGGCGAATCTTCGGGGTTGAGAACGAGTACGGCGTCACGTGCACCTTCCGCGGGCAGCGGCGGCTGTCGCCCGACGAGGTGGCGCGGTACCTGTTCCGGCGCGTGGTGTCATGGGGCCGCAGCAGCAACGTGTTCCTGAGGAACGGAGCGCGGCTCTACCTCGACGTCGGGAGTCATCCCGAGTACGCCACCCCCGAATGCGACAACGTCCTGGATCTCGTCGCGCACGACAAGGCGGGCGAGCGGATCCTGGAGGGGCTGCTGGTGGACGCCGACCGGCGGCTGCGCGAAGAGGGCATCGCCGGGGACATCTACCTGTTCAAGAACAACACGGACTCGGCCGGCAACTCCTACGGCTGCCACGAGAACTACCTGGTCGGCAGGCACGGCGAGTTCGGCAGGCTGGCCGACATCCTCATCCCGTTCCTGGTCACCCGGCAGATCATCTGCGGCGCGGGCAAGGTGCTGCAGACGCCGCGCGGCGCGGTGTACTGCGTCAGCCAGCGAGCCGAGCACATCTGGGAGAGCGTGTCGTCGGCGACGACCAGATCGCGCCCCATTATCAACACCCGGGACGAGCCGCACGCGGACGCCGAGCGGTTCCGGCGGCTGCATGTCATCGTCGGCGACTCCAACATGAGCGAGACGACCACGCTGCTCAAGGTCGGGGCGACCGATCTAGTGCTGCGGATGATCGAGGCCGGGGCGATCATGCGGGACCTGACCTTGGACAACGCGATCCGGGCCATCCGCGAGGTCAGCCACGACATGACCGGCCGCAGCCGGGTCCGGCTGGCGAACGGTCGCGAGCTGTCCGCGCTGGACATCCAGTACGAGTACCTGAACCGGGCCAAGGATTTCACCGACAAGAACGGCGCCGACCCGGTGAGCAAGCGGGTCCTGGACATGTGGGAGCGGGCGCTCGGCGCGATCGAGACCGGCAACCTCGACCTGATCGCCCGGGAGATCGACTGGGTCACCAAGTACCAGCTCATCGAGCGCTACCGGGCCCGGCATGACCTGCCGCTGTCCTCGCCCCGGGTTGCCCAGCTCGACTTGGCCTATCACGACGTGCACCGCGGCCGTGGCCTGTACTACCTGCTGCAGCGGGCCGGGGCGGTGGAGCGGGCCGCACGTGACATCGATATCTTCGAGGCCAAGTCGGTCCCGCCGCAGACCACCCGGGCCAAGCTGCGCGGCGAGTTCATCCGCCGGGCGCAGGAAAAGCGCCGTGACTTCACCGTCGACTGGGTGCACCTGAAGCTGAACGATCAGGCGCAGCGGACCGTCCTGTGCAAGGACCCGTTCCGTTCGGTGGACGAAAGGGTCGAAAAGCTCATCGCGGGTATGTGATCGCCGCAAGCTCCCCCCTGGGCAAGCATGGGCCGTTCCCCTGGGCCAGCGCGGTAGGCTAACTGCGCCCGACGTCCTCCACATTGAGGTTTTTCATGCGACGCCTTCTAGCGCTTACCGCTATTCCCCTGTTGGTCTGCCTGGCCATCGTCGGCTGCGGCTCCTCAAAGCCGAGCGCGAGCGCAAGCTCGAGTTCGAGCGGCGCCGTCAGCGCGAACGCGAACGCGTCCGTGACGGTGGCCGGTACGTTCGGCGCCACGCCCGTGGTGAAGATCCCGAAGCTTAAAGCGAACAACAAGCTCACCGTCAAGACGGTGATTTCGGGCACTGGCTCCACTGTGACCAAGGCGGACGCCATGGCGGCGAACTTCGTCCTGTATTTCTGGTCTGGGACCAGCTCCTCCCTGAAGGCGAACACCTTTACCGAGAACCCGACGGTGATCGGCGGCACCATGCTGCCTGGCCTGGAGACCGCGCTGATCGGCCAGAAGGTCGGCAGCCGGGTCCTGGCGGTGATACCGCCCGCGGACGGTTACGGCACCTCGGGGAACTCCCAGCTCGGCATCACCGGCAGCACCACGCTGGTCTTCGTCATCGACGTGCTCAAGTCCTACGCCGACACCGCGTCCGCGTCCGGCACCCAGGAATCCAACGGCGGCGGTAGCCTGCCGACGGTCACGGCCCATCCGGGCAGCGCGCCGACGATCACGATCCCGGCCAACAAGGCGCCCACCAGCTTGGTCACCACGACGCTGATCAAGGGCAGCGGCCCGAAGCTGGTCAAGGGCCAGTACGTCGTCGCCCAGTACACCGGCTACATCTGGCGGACCAAGAAGGTCTTCGACTCCTCCTGGACGACTGGTTCCCCGTTCGGCTTCGTCATCGGCGCCTCACCGGAGCAGGTGATCACCGGGTGGGACACCGGCCTGGCGGGCCAGACCGTGGGCAGCCGGGTCATGCTCGTCATTCCGCCGAAGGACGCCTACGGGACCACCGGGGCATCCCAGGCCGGCATCACGGGCACGGACACGCTGGTCTTCGTGATCGACATCATCGACGCGTTCAAGCCCAGCACTTAGGCCGGGTCCGCGGGAAGAGCAGGACCCGCGGCCGTTTCCCCGCGCAGCAGGCGGCTGGCGTGCCGGCCGGCCGCCGCTGCCGCGAGGAAGTAGGCCAGGTCCTCAGCTAGCCCCCGGCCCATCGTGGACAGCCGGGCCGGGCTGGCCCGCAGCGCCGCCTCCAGACCGTCGACGGGCACGGTGATGATCGCGTGCCGCTGGCCCAGCTCGGCCGCCTCGGCCGCGACCTGGGCGCCGAACGGCCCGGGCAGGCCGGGAACCACGACATCCGCCCGGGCCAGCGCTACCCGGCCGTACGCGGTCAGGCTGTGATGCGAGATACCCCGGTGCCGCTCTCGCGGGTCGGCCTCGCTCACCCGCAGACAGGCCACCGCGCGTCCGCCCAGCACGGCGACGGCGTTGACCGCCTCGCCCGCCGCCACCCCGGAAAAACCCCACCGGGTCCCGGTCCCGAGGTTGCCCGGCCCCTGCGCGACCACCGCGACGTCGGCGCCGAGCACGTGCCGGGCGGCGAGCAATCCGGTATGCACGGTCACCGTCTCCAGGTCCCCGCCGAACGCCTGCCCGGTGGTCACGGTCGCCACCAGCCAGCCCGCGTCCTTGAGCGCCGCGCAGGTCTGGGAGAACCAGGCCGGCAGAGCCCCGCCGTCCTGCATGACGTAGACGACACGAGGCCGACGGCTGCCACCACCGGTCCGTTCGGCCTCATCGAAGACGCCGGCCAGCACGGCCGGGAGAGCGGAGTGCAGGTCGGCCACCACGACCGGCATCCCGGCGACGTCGTCCGCGTCGCGGAGCACGTCGTAGTGCGCAGACCCCTGCTCGTCGGCGCCGGCCACGGTCGTCTGCAGGGGGGTGTAGCGGGCCTTGACCAGGTGGCCGCCGAGCCCGGAGTCGGGCGGCAGGCGGTCGGGGATCGCGACCACCAGGGCGTACCCGCCGGTGCCGAGCCCGAGATCGAGCGCCGTGGTGTTCAGCAGGACCCGGTCACCGGCCCGGGGGAGCCCGGTGAGGAGGGGGTAGGCCAGCGCCCGGACTCGTCGGGGCGGCGTCCCGTCCACCGACACGTCAAGCTCGACCGCGCCCGGCCACTCCCGCCGCGTCCCGCTGACCGTGCCGTTCCGCCATGTGATCACGCCGGGCAGCTTAGGCGCAGCGCAGCACTGCTTGCGAGACAATAGCCTGGAGCCACCCGCAGGGGGTTTGGAGGGTTCATGTCGAAGCGCAAGACCGAGCGGCTGCTTGGCCTTGTCGTGTGCCTCCTGTCCACCGGGCGCTACCTCACCGCGGACCAGATCAGGCAGGCGGTACCCGGGTATCCGGAGCAGGACGACCTATTCAAGCGGATGTTCGAGCGGGACAAGGAGGACCTCCGCGACCTCGGCGTGCCCCTGGAGACCGGCCTCAACCACCCGTTCGACGACGACCCCGGTTACCGAGTCCGGCAGCAGGCCTACGAGCTGCCCGAGTTGCGGCTCGAGGCGGACGAGGCGGCGGTGCTCGGCCTGGCCGCGCGGGTCTGGCAGCGGGCCGAGCTGGCCGGCGCGGCCGCGGGAGCGCTGATGAAGTTGCGGGCGGCCGGCATGGACGGGGGAAACGAGCAGTCCGTGGCGCAGGCCATCGAGCCCCGGCTGGGCCCGCCCGAGCCGGCCTTCGGCCCGCTCTGGGAGGCGGTCAGGGATCGCAGGCCGGTGACGTTCAGTTACCGGGGGGCGGGCCGGAGCGAGGCGCAGCGTCGTGAACTCGAGCCGTGGGGCGTGGTGAACCGGCACGGCCGCTGGTACGTGGCAGGCCGGGATCGCGGGCGCGATGACACCCGGGTGTTCCGGCTCGGCCGGATCGCGGGGCCGGTGAAGTTCTGCGGTCCGCCGGGCAGCGTGACCGTGCCGGACGGCGCCGATGTACGCGAGCTGGTCCGGGACTGGGATTCGGCGCCCGCGCGTGAGCATAGCGCCGTCCTGCGGGTCCGGTCCGGGGCTGGTGTCGGCCTGCGCCAGCACGCCGTCTCGGTGCGCGCCGACGAAGCCGGGCCGCCGGGCTGGGATCTGGTCACGATCCGCTTCGCCGACGTGGGGTCGTTCGCCGACTACGCCGCCCGCTTCGGCCCCGACGCGGTGGTCCTGGACCCGCCCGACCTGCGCGAAGCCGTCATCGCCCGCCTCAAGGGGGTCCTGGCATGAGCGCGATCACCTCGACGGAGCGGCTGCAGCGGCTGCTGGCCCTGGTGCCGTACGTGGTCAGCAGGAAGGTGGTCGGGCTGGCCGAGACGGCGGCGGCCTTCGGGGTCAGTGAGCGCGAGCTGGTCGACGACCTGAACCTGCTGTGGTGCGTGGAGCTGCGCGCCCCCGACCCCTACTGCCCGATCGACCTGTCCTATGAGGGCGGCGAGATCGTGGTCAGCCAGGCCGAATCCATGGGCCGCCCGCTGCGGCTCACGGTCGACGAAGCCAGCGCGCTCCTCGTGGCGCTCCGGATGCTGGCCGAGATGCCGGGGGACGGGGACCAGGACCGGTCGGCCCTGTCCCGGCTGATCGCCAAGCTGGAGGCCGCGGCCGGGGAAGCCGCCTCGGTCAGCGCCCAGGTCGCGGTGCAGGTCGACCTCCCCGACGACGGGTCCGAGAAGCTGGCCATCCGGATCCGCGCCGCCATCGCGGCCGGGCGGCGGCTGCACCTGCGGTACTACGTGCCCGGCCGGGACGAGGCCACCGAACGCGACGTCGACCCGATGCGGCTGCATATGGTGGAGGGGCGGCCGTACCTGGAGGGCTGGTGCTGGCGCGCCGAGGCGATGCGGCTGTTCCGGCTGGACCGGGTGCTCGAGCTCGAGGTGCTCGACGTGGCCGCCGAGCCGCCCGCCGAGGCCCAGCCGGTGGACCTGGACGAGGGTCTGTTCCGGCCGTCACCGCAGGACGTCCGGGTGGAGCTCGAGCTGTCCGTGGCCGGGCGGTGGGTGGCGGAGTACTACCCGTGCGAGTCGATCTCCGACCTGGCCGACGGCCGCCAGCGGGTGGTCCTGCGTACCCCGGATACCGGGTGGGTGCGGCGGCTGGCGCTGCAGCTGGGCGAGGACGGCCGGGTCATCTCCCCTCCCGCACTGGTGGCAGAAATCCACCAATCCGCTGCGGCGGCGGTTGCGAATTACGTGGTGTGAAGCCGCTACTGGCCGACCTGGGCGCAAACTGTCTCCGCCGGGGACCTGCGTGTAGACTCGGCCCCGAGAAACGATGTCTCCCAGCTACAGAGGACGGACATGATTGGTGATCTTTTCGACAGCCCCTGGAAGGTGCTGATCGTCGCCGTCGTGCTGATCGTGCTGTTTGGTTCGAAGAAGCTGCCGGACGCGGCGCGCTCGCTCGGCAAATCCATGCGCATCCTGAAGACCGAGGTCAGCGACCTGCACCACGAGGACGCGCCGGCCGACAGGGGTGGCATGCCGGAGGCCCAGTTCCCGTCGGCCCAGCTCACGCCGGCCCCGGTGGTGGCACCAGCAGAGCAGCAGAGCCAGATCGACGCGTTGCAACAGCAGATCCGTGATCTGCAGCGGGCGTCCGCCATGGACGCCGCGCCGGTCGGGGTGCCGTCGGAGCCGCAGCGCACCCAGCAGCCCACCTAGGGTCCTAATCGCGGGAAGCAGCAGCTAATGGCGAAACTCCCCGCCGCTGTACAAGGTGCTCGCATCGTCGGCGAGCGCTTTGTTCAGTCGCAGCGGCAGCAGAACCCGGAGGGGCGGATGCCCCTGATGGATCACATCCGGGAGCTCCGCAACCGCGTCGTGAAGATGGCGCTGGCGCTGGCCGCGGGGATGGCCGTGGGGTTCGTCTTTTTCCAGTGGGCGTTTCATATCATCGAGCGGCCGCTGTGCGCGGCGGTGGTCAGCGGTCATACGGGCTGTAAGACGCTCGGGGTCGACAAGCTGGTCCTAGACGGCCCTCTTGACCCGTTCTACATGCGGGTGAAGGTCGCGTTCATCGTCGGGGTGCTGCTCAGTGCCCCGGTCTGGCTGTATCAGCTGTGGGCTTTTGTCGCGCCCGGCCTGTATGCCAAGGAGAAGCGCTGGACCTATATTTTCCTCGGCTCGGCCATCCCGCTGTTCGCCATCGGCGTCACGCTGGCCTACTGGTCGCTCACCCGGACCATGGACTACCTGCTGCACCTGACGCCGGGCGGGGTCTCGAACCTGATCCAGTTCGATCAGTACCTCAGCTTCGTGATCACGATGGAACTCGCCTTCGGGCTGTCCTTCGAGCTGCCGCTGATCATCGTCATGCTGAACCTGGCCGGAATCTTGAGCCACGCCACGTTCAAGAAGTGGCGCCGGGTGATGATCTTCGCGGTGTTCCTGGTCGCTGGCATCGCCAACCCCAGCCCGGACCCGATCACCATGCTGATCCTCGGCGGTGCCTGCGTGGCCCTGGTCGAGGTGGCCGAGTTCATCGTGTGGTCCAACGACCGCCGCCGGGCCCGCCTGCATCCCAACCCTTACGCAGGCCTGGCCGACGATGAGGTGTCCCCGATCGAGCTGGACGACACAGAGAATCGCAACCGGTTCAACTGACGGCCGGGGTCCGTTCACGACCTAGGCTTTAACCTATGACTACTCCGGCGGAACGGTACGCCGCGTCCCGCGAACGGCAGTCTGACCCAGAGCTCGCCGCCTTCCGCGCGCTCTACGATTTCGACTTCGACGACTTTCAGGTGGACGCCTGCTGGGCGCTCGGCGCGGGTAGCGGCGTGCTGGTGGCCGCGCCCACCGGCTCGGGCAAGACCGTGATCGGCGAGTACGCCGTGCACCTGGCGCTGGCCCAGGGCCGCAAGTGCTTCTACACCACGCCGATCAAGGCGCTGTCCAACCAGAAGTACACCGACCTCGTGCGCCGCTATGACCACGCCACGGTGGGCCTGCTCACCGGGGACAACAGCATCAACGGCGACGCGCCGGTGGTGGTGATGACCACCGAGGTGCTGCGGAACATGCTGTACACCAGCTCGCCGACGCTGTCCGGCCTCGGCTACGTGGTGCTGGATGAGGTGCACTACCTGGCCGACCGGTCCCGCGGCGCGGTCTGGGAGGAAGTGATCATCCACCTGCCCGAGTCGGTGCGGGTGGTGGCGCTGTCCGCGACGGTGAGTAACGCCGAGGAGTTCGGCGAGTGGCTGGACCAGGTGCGCGGCGGCACCACGGTCATCGTCGACGAGCACCGACCGGTGCCGCTGTGGCAGCATGTGCTGGCCGGGAACCGGCTCTACGACCTGTTCACCGACGACGACCACACCCGCGTCAATTCCGAACTGCTCAGGGTGGCCCAGCGCGACACCTGGATCGAGCGCAAGGCCCCGCACCGGCCCGGCCGTGGCGGCAGGCGGCCGCGCCGGTTCACGCCGCCCTACCGGCCCGAGGTGATTTCCCGGCTGGACGCCAGCGGCCTGCTGCCCGCGATCACGTTCATCTTCAGCCGGGCCGGCTGCGACGCGGCGGTCCAGCAGTGTCTGGCCGCCGGACTCCGCCTCACCACGCCCGAAGAGACCGAGGTGATCCAGCAGACCGCGGAGCGGCGCACGGCGGACATCCCGCCGGAGGACCTGACCGTGCTCGGCTACGGCGAATGGCTCGACGGGCTGCGTCGCGGCATCGCCGCGCACCACGCCGGCCTGCTGCCCGCCTTCAAGGAAGTGGTCGAGGAGCTGTTCGCCGCCGGGCTGGTCCGCGCCGTGTTCGCGACCGAGACGCTCGCGCTCGGCATCAACATGCCGGCCAGGACCGTGGTCATTGAGAGGCTCGACAAGTGGAACGGGGAGACTCACGCGAACCTGACCGCGGGGGAGTACACGCAGCTGACCGGGCGCGCCGGCCGGCGCGGCATCGACGTGGAGGGGCACGCGGTCGTGCTGTGGCAGCCGGGGATGGACCCCGGCGCGGTGGCCGGCCTGGCCAGCACCCGTACCTACCCGCTGAACTCCAGCTTCCGGCCCTCCTACAACATGGCCGTCAACCTGACCGGCTGGGCCGGCCGGGCCCGGGCCTCGGCCCTGCTCGAGTCCTCGTTCGCGCAGTTTCAGGCCGACCGCGGCGTCCTCGGCCTGGCCCGGCAGGTCCGCAAGAACCGCCAGGCGATGGCCGACCTCGCCGCGGCGATGACCTGCGACAAGGGCGACTTCGCCGAGTACGCACAGCTGCGCAGGACGCTGTCGCACCGCGAGGGCGATCTCTCCCGCGCCCGGGCCAGTTCACGCCGGGCCGAGGCGGTCCGATCGCTCGCGCTGCTGCGCCCCGGGGACATAATCCGCGTGCCCGGCGGACGCCGGGCCGGCATGGCTGTCGACCTGCAACCCGGCCTGCCCCCCGCCCGCGGGGCCAGCGTCGGCCGCG
>PLDT01000023.1:0-2636 GCA_003136255.1 Actinomycetota bacterium | reverse complement strand
CCGCCCAGCACGGTCTGCGCCAGCTCGAGCAGCGAGGCCGCCTCTTCCCGGGCCCGCGCGGCCTGGACCGCGCGCCGGGCGGCCAGGTGCACCACGCTGCTGACCGCGACCGCGACGGTCACGAACAGCAGCAGGGCCAGCAGCTCCCGGGGCTGCTGGATGGTGAAGGTGTGGATCGGCTCGGTGAAGTACCAGTTGAGTAGCAGGCTGGCCGCCACCGCGGCCAGCACCGCGGGCCAGAACCCGCCCAGCACCGTGATCGTGATCACGGCCACCAGGTAGACGAGCAGGTCGTCGGCGAGGTTCAGGTGCGGCCGGAACATGGTGAGCACGTAGGTAAGCAGCGGCAGCATAGCCGCGGCGAGCAGCACCCCGGCCAGCCGCCGGCGGGCGTCGATGGCGCCGCCCTCGGACTCCGGCTCCGGCGCGGCCAGGCGGCGCTCGCGCCTGGCCGTGTAGCTACCCATACTTACCAGTGTGAGCCGTCGGAAGTACCAACGGAACACCAGGCCTGCAATGGCGCAGCTCACCGCGGTCGCGCCGACCACGATGGCGGCGTGCGCGGCGGCCGGGCCAGTCGGGCGCAGCTGCGCGTAGGGCGGCCGGGAGAACCCCGCGACGGTGAGCCAGCCGATGCCGGCCAGCGGCACCGCCGCGACCGGCTCGGCTAGGAAGGACATGGCCCCGGCCACCACCGCGCAGGCGATCAGGACGCCGGTCGCGTCCAGCCGCCCGTGCAGCGCGGCGGCCACCGTCCCCACGGCCAGGAACGCGGCGAAACCTACCGGCAGCGCATAGGGCGCCGGTATGCCGCGCTGTGGGTGACCGAGTCTCATCTCTAGCTATTTCAGCCCCGTCACCAGGTAAAATCAGCAGCCTTGACGGAACCTTAACGCGCCGCCCGCGAAGCTTGACGGCCCGCATACAGCGGCGCGCCGACCGCGCTAATAGCGTCGGAACCGTGATCATCCACCGAGCGGCCAGGACGGAGCGTCAAGCCTAGTGGCGGTGCGTAGGGCAGCGGGCCTGCTTCCTGTCGGCCAGGGCCAGGATCTCCCGGAGACCTTCTGGTACACGGCAAAACGCCGCCTGCTCGGCCCGCCGATGATCAACGCGCAGCTCCGCGAGCAGCGGCTGTCGAAATTTCTCGCGCTGGGCGTGCTGTCCCCGGACGGCATCTCCTCCTCGGCCTACGGCACCGAGGAAATCCTCATCGAGCTGATCAAGCTGTTCGGCATCGCCGCGTTCGCGGTGCTGATGCCGATGACCGCGGTGATCTTGTTCGTCATGCTGCTCGTGGTGCTCTTGTACCGCGAGGTGGTCGTCGTCTACACCCGGGCCGGCGGGTCCTACGTGGTCGCCAGGGACAACTTCGGGCCGCGNNGCCATCGGCCCGTACGTGACCGAGATATCCATCGGCATCATCCTGCTGATGTGCTTCGGCAACCTGCGCGGCATCCGGGAGGCGGGCAAGATCTTCGCGCTGCCCACCTACCTGTTCTCCGCTTCGGTCGCGGCGATGATCGTCTACGGCCTGATTCGTGAGGTGTTCGGCGGCGGGCTGCCGATGGTGGGGAAGTACCCGGGCCCCATCTACCCGTTCGGGCACACCACCGAGGGACTGATCAGCATCGGGCTGATCTACATGCTGGCGAAGGCCTTCGCCAACGGCGGGTCGTCGCTGACCGGGATCGAGGCGGTGTCCAACGCGGTCGGGGCGCTGAAACCGCCGGAGGGCCGCAACGCACGGCAGATCCTCGTCACGCAGGGCTCGATCGTCGCGTTCCTCATCGCGGGCATCTCCTGGCTGGCGCACATCACCCATGCCACCCCCTACCTAGCCGGCTACCCGACGGTGCTCGCGCAGGAGGCCAACGTCGTGTTCGGCAGCGGCGGGCACTTCATGTACTTCGTGGTCCAGGCCGCGACCGCGCTGATCCTGTTCACCGGCGGTAACACCAGCTTCAGCGGCTTCCCCTACCTGGCCAGCTTCGTCGCGGCGGACTCCTTCCTGCCGCGCTGGCTGACCAAGCGCGGGCACCGGCTCGCGCTGTCCAACGGCATCATCGTGCTCACGGTGGTCTCGCTCGCCCTCCTGCTCGCCACCGGCGCCGTGGTCAACGGGCTGATCCCGTTCTACGCGATCGGCGTGTTCACCGGGTTCACCATGGCCGGCTTCGGCATGGCCAGGTATCACCTGCGGACCAGGGAGCCCGGCTGGCGGCGCAAGCTGGCGATCAACTCGATCGGCGGCTTGTACACGGCCCTCGTCGTGATCATCTTCGCCGTGGTGAAGTTCAAGGAGGGCGCCTGGCTGATCGTGTTCATAGGCCCGATCCTGGTATTCGCGCTGATCCGGCTCAACCGGGAATACCGCGCCGAGGCCCGGGTCCTTGAGACCATCGGCGAGCGCCGCGCCTCCGGGGTGCCGCAGAACCAGCCGAATTACACCCGCCGGGTGGTGATCGTGTTCGTGGACGACTTCGACCTGGCCACCCTGGCCGCGCTGCGGTACGCGAAGAGCCTGCGCCCCACCATCGTGCGGGCCGTGCACTTCGTCATCGACACCCAGCAGGCGGAACGGCTGCGTGCCGCCTGGCTGCCTGATCGCGGCGTGTCGCTCGAGTTCATCGACT
>PLDT01000364.1:0-12555 GCA_003136255.1 Actinomycetota bacterium | reverse complement strand
GGATGAAAGATCAGGGCTAGTGCGGTGAAACAACTTCGGATCGAGCTCGCGGAATAGGTTTTTAACTATGTCGTTATATATGCCTCCGGATACGATCCAGACGATATCAAGATCAGTTCGCTGCCTAAGCGTCTGCCGCAACACCTGCGCATCAACTAGACGAGAAACGGTGATCGGCCCTTCGCCGAACGGGCCGAATCTGCCAGGATAGACTATTCCACGGTGAATGGCCATGCGTACTCTTAGTCGCGAATCCCGATCTGCTCGGCTATTGATCTCGGCAAGTACAGACGCGAGCCGGCGAGGATAGTCAGCCACCAGGGAAAGGCCGTTCGTGCCGGCTGGAAGTACGGCGAGTTCACCGTCACCACGAGGCTGGCGATACCACAACTTCCGGCCCAGACCGGCGCTCGCCGCAGCCTCTGACATCGCGTACTCAAGGTCGTCATGGAGCTTCGCCTGGCCGACAGCGGAGCGTTGACTGAAACCTTCGATGTCGACAGCCGCGAGAAACTGGGGCACCTGGCTCGAGATAACGTGCGATGCGTTCGTGCCGTCTTCCGGGACGCCCGAATCAGGGACAGTGAGCACGCCACACCACCCGAGCTCAGGACGAAACCATGTTTGTGCGGAACCTGCGCCGAGCGAGTGCCGACACTATCCTCCGATAAAAGTGTGCACCACGAAGAAGCTAAATACAAGCAACAGATTTCCGGACCTGCCTTGATACATTCCAGATTGATTGAGGTGGTTAGTTCAGGACACAAATGGAGACCTTCCGATGCTCCACCTTCTGATCTGCCATGAAACGTACTGCTACTTGTAGGCGAAGCTAGGATGTACCTCCTGTGCTCGCGCGTGCAGACCGTCAGCCTGACGTGACTGGTGGCATGGCGAGCGCCTCTGAAGCTCAGCCGAGGTGAACCTGGCCCTCCTTGACGCGGCACACGAAGCGGCGCCACTCGGCCTGGTCGAATTCGAGCCTTGCCCCCAGAACGCTTATGACATCTCTTCCGCTACGCTGCGTATAAGTTCGATCGACTTCTCGGCGGACAGCGCATCCCCAAGTAGCAGTTCGAAGTCATCCCGGTATTCGGCGGCTCGAGCATCGTCGCCCATGACCATAAGGGCGAACTCGGCTCGGCCGGCGTCGATATAGAGGAGATCAGGCAGGCTACCGTCGAATTCCAGCATGGTGAACGGGCCGTACAGTCCGCGGTGCGCGCCTGCCTCGAAAGGAATCACCCGGATTGTGACCAAGTCATCCTGCTCCGCCTTATCAGCGATGTGACGAAGCTGCTCTGGCATGATGTCCGGAGACTTGGCGATTCCAACGTGCCGACGAACCACCGCTTCGTCCACCACGTAGTACTGACGCGGCCGGGGATCCCGCTGGGCCAGTTGGGCCTGACGCTGAAGCCGGAGACCGACAATCGGGGCGACGCGGACGGCATCGACCGCGTTCACCGTGACGGCCTCCGCATAATCGGCAGTCTGCAGCAGGCCGGGCAAGAACGCCGACTGGAATTGCCTGATAAAGACGGCACCTGCCTCAAAGCCAACATAACTCAGATAGGTCGGGACGACGTCATCCCGGTACTTATCCCACCAGCCCCGCTCGCGTGACGCACGGTTCAGCTGCTGCAGCCGCTCACGAGTACTCTCTCCGGTAACCCCATATCTAGCCAGGAGGGCATCGAGGTCGACCTTGGTGATCGAACTCCGGCCGCCCTCCACCCGGATCAGCTTGGATGGTGACCATTCCAGGTCCGAGGCGACCTGCTCCTGCGTCAACCCGCTCTGCCGCCGCAGGCGGACGAGCTCTCCGCGAAGCAGAGCACTCTGAACGACAGGTCCCTGGTCGGCGGGCATGCTGAACTACTCTCTGTAGTAGTGATTGGGCGCGACAGAGCGGAACACGGCACTGTGACGGGAAACGCAAGTATAACTCTCGCCTCGGTCGCAGCTAAGCTAGCCATAGAAGTATTTCCAGCTCGCCTCCGCCTGAACCATCACGTCGGCAGTGCATGATTTACCGCGTGTCCGCAGATCAACTCCCGCGACGTACGCCAACATCGCGCTTATGGAAGCTGGATAAAACAGGCAGCCTTAAAGTTCAGGTTGAGGATGAAACTGTGACCCAATGTCCGTGCACGCTGCAGCGATTTCTTAGTTAGCTTCACCTGTAACAAGCGTATGACCGCGCAACGTAAGTCACCGGAGGCTTATATCTCCGTTGCGAGCGCGCTCAAGGAGCCCGAGCCATTGCGCCGCGTTGACGATGAGGATCGGCCCGGATCGATCTTGCGAGTCCCTGATCAGCACAGACGGCCCCGACCGAGCCACTTCGACACACTCGCCGCTTCCGCCGCTTGCGCTGCTCGTGCGCCAGGCGAGCGTCGAGTACGGGTTGGGCTCGGTGGTCATCTAAGGAACTCCTCGTAATCGCCGGAATTAATGTGTCAACAGGTGAAGGTGATTTGGTTAGTGAAACTTGCAGTGGTGCCGTTTTCTTCTGTGCGGCTGCGGGTGGCCTAACCGGGCGGTACGGCAGAAGCTGCCCGGGCCTACGGAGAACATCGCTTCACGACATTTCCTCCGCCACATTCCGGAGAAATTGAACGGATCTTTCCGGAGACAGGGCATCGACCAGCAGTTGTTCAAAGTCCTCCGCGTACCGGGCCGCCCGGGGGTCGTTCTCCGCGATCATGTTGTACTCCTCGCGGGCGGCCTCGAGATACAGGACGTCGGGGAGCTGCCCGTCGAATTCCAGCAGCGTGAACGTGTCGAACATGCCGGGATGGGCGCCGGACGCGAAAGGGATCACGCGAACCGTCAGCCGGTCGTCCCGCTCCGTCCGGTCGGCGATGCTGCGGAGCTGAGCCGGCATGATGGCGCGCGACGTCTTGATACCGACGTGACGGCGGATGACCGCTTCGTCGATGACGAAATACTGCCGTAGGCTGCTCTGGCGCTGCGCCAGTTCCTGTTGCCGTCGAAGCCGTAGCTCGACGAATTTGTCCACCTCTTTGGGATCGACAGAGCCGACGGTGGTGACCACCCGGGCGTACTCGCGGGTCTGCAGCAGGCCTGGTATAAACCCGATCTGGAACTGCCGGATGAACGCCGCGCCTGCCTCGAAGCCGATATAGCTGAGGTAAGCAGGGGAAACGTCATCCTTGTAGCTCTCCCACCAGCCTCGTCCCCGCGCCCCTCGGTTCAGCGTCTGGAGCCGCTCGCGCTCAGCAGCCGACCGAACTCCATACTGCGACAGCAGGGCGTCGAGGTCGACCTGCGTGATCGAGCTGCCGCCCCCTTCGACCCGGATGACCTTCGAAGCTGACCAATCTAGGTTGCTGGCGACCTGCTGCTGGGTCAGTCCCTGTTCTCGGCGCAGCCGGACGAGCTCCCGGCGGAGGAGGGCGCTCTGAACGACAGGTCCCTGATCAGAGGCCACGAAAGTTACCTTCTGTTAAAAGTTTGCCATATGTTACCGGACAGTTATTACTTTGAGTAATCACAAAACTTTGCCAGTGTACACCATGCTACCTAGCAAACCGCAAGGAGACGGTCTAGAGGCAACCAGCACAGCGTACGACTACCCGCCAGGATGCATCGGCTGTACAGGAGATCGAGCCGTGTGAAGCCGAGGTTTGTCGCTTGCTACAAACCGGTGTGCCACATAGCAACCTGACTGGTGACAAATCATCTGCTTACCTTGTGAAAGGTAGTGGTTTGACGCATACTTTGCTTGTAGTGATCAACTATAACTACGCGTGCAGGGCGGACAGTGGTCAAGGAACCCGGCAACCCGGGCGCAGGCGCACCCGCTCACCCACCGCAGGTCGGGACGATCAACAGGCGGGAGGTCACCCCGGACGACACTTGCAGTACCTCACACGAGAAGGGCCGCCCGTTTGCCTCTCCGATCACTCTCGGTTACCAGCCATCGATCGCAGAGCCGAGGGGCGACCCTCCCAAGACCGCTCGGACGCGCTAACCGCAAGAAGGGCCATCGATAATGTCACCGCATAACGATCGATGCATACCAAAGGCAACGGTTTCACCGGACCAGGACCAGCCTGATACCGCAATTGCCACCTTCTCGTCTTGCAGGCCGGTTATCCATAGCAGTAAGGCGAGTATACGTCGCGTTCGCAGAGCGCACCATAGAACGCAACTGGCCGAAATCATCTGTAACAGGGAAGAGCAAAATCATCCGCTAACAGACGGCGTAAAGGGCAGCGCAGGGAACTCTCGCCTATGGCACACCGCCTCTAGCTGGCAATACTGGGGGAGGCGGAGGTATGGACCTGTCCGGTAGGTTTTCGCGGTGGCGCGACTCGGCTCGTCGGCCGCTCGGCGGTCCCCGGGCCGACGGAGGCAACCCGGTGAAGCTCACGGTGGGGGGTCGCCGGTTCAAGGTCCAGGTCGAGATGGCGCGACCCGGAAGGACCGATGGCGCCGGCCCAGAGCCCGTGCCCGCGCCTGAGGCGCCGGTCTCGGTCGACGCGGCCAGCGGCGCTCAACTGCCACTCGGCGCTCCGGTTTTTCCGGTGCCACTCGGAGCTCCGGTTTATCCGGCTGGATCGGCCGCTGGCCCTCGCCACCTGCATCAGCCCGAGTACACCGATTCCCAAGATGTCCGGCCGCACAGCGCGGCGACCGGCTTCTGGGACGTCCTTGACCCGACCGAGCGGGAAGCACTCCGCTCCGTCGCCTCGTGGCGGACCTTCGCGGCCGGGGCCAGGATCATGGAAGAAGGCGAGCGGGCCGACCACGTGATGGTGATCCTGGGCGGCCAGGTCGAGATCCGTGTCGACGAGAGCGGCAGCGAACGGGCCGTGGCGGTACGCGGTCTCGGCCAGCTGGTCGGCGAACGCGCCGCTCTGACGGTGAGCGTCCGTTCGGCGACCGTGGTGGCACTGGAGATGGTCTGGGCTCTGGTGGTGCAGACCAAGGATTTCGCGGCCTTTATCACCGCGCATCCCCGGGTCCTTGACATCGTGCAGAACCAAAAGTATCAGCGGCGGGCCGCGGGCGCGCCCGGATACGAATACGACGACAATTCGGGCGACCCTTCGTTCAGACCTGTTAACGGCACACCTGCCACCAGTCAACGCAGCGATGACTATTCACGGAAGCATGCGAAAACGCTGAACGGAGAGAACTGCACCGTCTTTCTGACCGATGTAGCCGATTTCGGCGCTCGCACCCGGACCGACAATGACCGCCTGCTGATCAGGGAAGCGCTGTTCAAGATGACACAGAAGGCCATGCAGGGCTTTCCCGATGCGCAATCCGAAGATCGCGGCGACGGTTTCCTGACCNNGGGCGAGTCGGCCCGGTTCAAGTTGCGGCTGGCCCTGAACGTGGGTCCGGTGGTGAGCCACATGGAGGGCGTTTCCGGGGAGGCGATCATCGTCGCGGCCCGGCTGGTCGAGGCACCGGACTTCAAGGATGCCCTCGCCGTGAGTACCGCCAGCCTGGGCGTCATCGCCTCACCTTTTGTCTACGAGACGGTGGTCAGGCACGGCGCAGACCCGCGTGAGGTAGCCAGCTACTCCGAGGTGCCGGTCGAAGTAAAAGAGACTGACACCACGGCGTGGATGAAGCTGTTCGCCGCGCCGGAACCGTCCCCGCATGCTTCGTATCCCGGAGCACCCGGATCTCACGCCGGCCACTAACTAACGCGTCTCTCCGAACAGGTACGGCGGGCGGCCGGGGACGCCCGGGGTGCAGGCGAAGATGTCGCCGGCGTGGGGTTGCTGGCGGCGGTCGGCATCGGTGTAGCCCTGGCGGGCGGTGGTGATGTACAAGGTGCCCAGGTCGGGACCGCCGAAGGCGGCCGAGGTGACCTGGCGGGCGGGCAGCCGGACCACGGTGTCGAGCCGCCCGTCGGGCGTGAAGCGGCGCAACTCGCCGGATTCCCAGACGGCCAGCCAGAGGCAACCCTCGGCGTCGAGGGTGAGGCCGTCGGGTACGCAGTCGGCCTCCGGGACGGTAACGAAGGGCCGCCGGCCACTTAGCGCGCCGGTGTCGGGGTCGGTGTCGAACAGGTCGACCCGGCCGATGTTGCTGTCCGCGTAATAGAACAGCCTCCGGTCGTCGGTCCAGTCCAGGCCGTTGGACAGGCCGACGTCGCCGAACAGTTCGGTGACCGTGCCGTCCGGGCTGAGCCGGTACAGGCTGCCGGGCGGGTTACCGGTCTCATCCCAGGCCATCGTGCCTGCCCAGAAGTTCCCCCACGGGTCCGGCTTGCCGTCGTTGAACCTGACCGCGGTCCGGTCGATGAAGCCGGGCAGGCGGGTCAGCCGCTGCCCATCGTGATCGGCCAGCGCGAAGCCGTCCACCAGGGCGAGCACCAGCCCGCCGTCGCGGGTCAGGCCGACGGCGCCGACCGGGTCGCCGACGTCGAACCAGGTGCGCGCGCCGGTATCAGGATCGATCGCGTGCACCTGGCCGACCGGGATGTCCACCCACCAGAGCAGCCCGCGGCTCGTGTCCCAGACCGGGCCCTCGGCTACTTCGGACTGGGCCGCCACGGCGACCTCGGCGTCCAGGATGCGGGTCATAGCGCGTCCTCCGGATTGATGTCCAGTATGACCTTCCCCCTCGGGCCGGAGCTTAGCAGCGCGGTAACCTCGGCGAAGGCAGCGGAGGTGTAGGCGAAGCTGGCACTGATCAGCAGGTCGTTGTTGACCGCGTCGTCAATTCCGAACGCGGCCTCGACGACCGCGACCCGCTCCCCCGGCCGCGGCCGGCCACGGCCGATGGCCCGCCAGGCCACGGCGGCGGGCTCGGCCAGTGCCGCCTCAAGCAGATTGACGGAACTCCCGAGCGCGTGCACCACCTAGGCCGGAAGCAGCACCTGGTCAGCGGCGGCTCCGGCCCGCGTGAAGCCGAGCTCGTCGTAGACCACGCACAGGTTCGTGTTCCCTTGCACGCACTCGGCGCAGACCCGGTCCGCGATGATGCCTTCGGCGATCATCCACTGGCCAGATTGAAGGCCGGTCACACCCGGGCCGACGGCCTCGATCACTCCCGACCACTCGTGCCGGGGCACCAGCGGGTAGCGGACGTAGGCTGGGTCGACCACTCCGGCCAGCAGTTCGAGGTCTGCCGTGTCATTAGTGGCACTGATAATTCGGATGAAGAAAATCGATTTCGGCAGAGCCTAAAACCGCGGTCGTTCGGCCAAAATAGGGAAGGGGTGCGGGCGGATGAGGTGGGTCGGCGAGGTATTCGACGGACTCGGGGTCACCGGCCAGAACCGCGAGTTGACCTTCCCGGACGGGGCGGCGTTCCGGATCGAGATCCCGAGTGTCGAGGGGCCGCGCGTGCTGGAGGCCGTGCTGCGCGCGGCCGAGGCCGAGGGCATCACGATAAACCGGGTCTCCCAGGGCAGCGGCGCGATGCTGCTGCGGGCCAGCGAGCTGCGCGATATGGCCCAGGCCGGCCTGGGCGCCGGCGTCGAGGTGTGCCTGTTCGTCGGGCCGCGCGAGCGGTTCGGCATCGGTGCCCACGCCCGGTCCGCGGACGGACGGGCGCACGGGGACCAGGTGCGGGGCCTGCGCCAGCTGTCCTACGCGCTGGAGGACGTGCTCCGGGCGACCGAGGAAGGAATCCGCAGCTTCCTGGTCGCCGACCTGGGGCTGCTCCGCGCGGTCACGCAGGCACAGGCCCGGGGCGCGCTGCCGGCCGGGCTGGTGTGGAAGGTCTCGGCCAGCATGTCGCCGACCAACCCGGTGACGCTTAAGGTCCTGGAGGAGATGGGGGCCAGCACGGTCAACATCCCGGCCGACGTGACGCTGGACGAGCTGGCCGAGATGCGGGCGGCGGTCAGGCTACCGCTCGACCTGTACGTGGAGTCCCCCGACGCGCTCGGCGGGGTGGTGCGCGGCCAGGAGCTCGGCGACCTGATCCGGGCCGGGGCGCCGCTGTACGCGAAGTTCGGACTGCGCAACGCCCAGGCGATCTACCCCAGCGGGCATCACCTGGAGGCGGTGGCCTGCGCCAACGCGACCGAGAAGGTGCACCGCGCGGCGGTCGCGCTGGAATGGCTTGAGCGGCTGTCACCCGGGCTGGTTCAGTCCAAGCCGGGAGCGGCCGGGCTGGGCCTGCCGGTCCGATGAACGCCGAGGTATCGGGAGCAGTTGCCCCTTCGGGGAGCCGGTCATCGGCTGGTCGTAAGCCCACCTCACTGTCCCGTCCCATCTTCGGCGGATGTACTCAGTCAGGAACCGGGCCTTGACGGCGCGAGCGACGGTGGTGACCTGGCCAAGCGCCTCGAGGTATTCGAGTCGGGCCTCGACGGACATGGCCATGAAATCGGCAGTCTCGAAGTAGGTGAGCCCGTCGTCGAGCATGTCCAGAGCTTCGGTGATGCTGGTCGGAGTGGGGATGGTGCGCATCGGGTCGCTTACCTTTCTTGCAGGTCTTTTGAATCCTTTATTCGACCTTAGTGCTGACTGCTGACATTCCCCGGATGTTTGAGCTAGGAGCGCCTCAAGCCCTGACAGAGCCCCCGGAAGTGGCCGGGGGCTCCGTGGGTGGGCCTGGCTAGCTGGCGAAGAAGCGGTAGGAGCCGACCTCGGTTAGGTTCTCCTGGACGGGGCCTTGGTCGACGCGGTCGGTGATGTCGGCCTGGAACTCGCCGAACGCCTTCACGGCCAGCAGCGGGCTCGGCTCCTCGCGGACCTGGACGACGTGCACGAACGTCACCTGGTCATTGAGGCGGAACGTGGCGTAGCTCACGCCGTCGGGCTGAGTGCGGTGCAGCTCGGCGTAGATCGCCTCGACGAGCTTGGCGTTGGCGTCGGCCTGGTCGGGCTTGGTCCGGTAGCGAATGAGGCGCTGATACATGGTTATCTCCTGATCTCGAGTACGGCCTGGGTGGTTGATAGCTGTGGTTCGGCTTCGGTCGGCCGGCGCTTGGCCGGGATGAGCAGGCCGGCCGCGGCGCCGAGCAGGCCCAGGCCCGCGCAGGCGCCCATCGCCGGGCCGAAACCGCTGGTGAAGGCCGCTGGGGAGGCGTAGCCGCCGTGGGCGGCGAACACCGCGGCGCAGATCGCGATGCCGAACACGCTGCCGAGCTGGCGGAGCATGTTGAGGGTGCCCGAGGCCTGGCCGATCGCTTGCGGCGGCACGCTGGTCATGACGGCGCTCATCGTGGCCGGTACGGCCACCGAGACGCCACTGCCCGCGAGGACCAGCGGCGCGACCAGATCCTCGTAGGGCAGGCCGGTCCGCGCGATCAGAGCAATCCAGATCAGGCCGGCCGCGGCTGCGGTCATGCCGCCGGCGATAAGCAGGCGCTCGCCCACCCGGGCGATGAGCGTGCCGGCGAACGGGGCGATCAGGGTCAGCATGGCCCACCCGGGCAGTAGCCGCAGGCCGGTACCGAGAGGGTCGTAGCCGAGGCCGGTCTGGAGGAACTGCGCCATGAAGAACACCAGGGCGAACAGCATCGCGAACACGGTGAACGCGGCCACGTTGCCCGCCGCGAACACTCGCTGGCCGAATAGGCGGACCGGGATCATCGGATGACTGGTGCGCAGTTCCCAGGCCACGAACCCGGTCGCGAGCAGGGCACCGGTCGTTAGCGTGGCCACGATCTCAGGACTCGCCCAGCCGCTGCCGTTGGCCCGGATCAGGGCCCAGACCAGGCCGAGCGCGCCGCCCGTGGCCAGCAGCAGGCCGATNNTCCAGGCCAGGCCCTGGGTGACCGCGCCGCCCACCACCGGGCCGGCCAGCACCGCGATCCCAGTCACGCTGCTGAAGATGCCTAGCGCCCAGGCCCTGCGCTCGGGCGGGAAAGCGGCTGACAGCAGCGCGAGCGCCAGCGGAAGCATCAGCGCCGCGCCCGCGCCTTGCACAGCCCTTGCCGCGACCAGCGCACCGGCGTTCGGGGCCAGGGCGCACGCGGCCGAGGCCGCGGTGAACAGGCCGACCCCGGCGGCCAGCATGCGGCGCCGGCCCAGCCGCTCCCCCACCGCCGCGCCGGTCAGCAGCAGCACGGCGAAGGTCAGTGTGTAGGCGTTCACCGTCCATTCCAGCGCGGCCAGCGAGGCGTGCAGGTGCAGCCGGATCACGGGCAGCGCGGTCGCCACGACCTGGGTGTCCAGCGCCACCATGAACGACACCGCAGAGGTCAGCGCCAGCACCCAGCGCGGGCCGGGGGCTAGGCGGTTGTACTTCGGTTCCATGTCTCCTCCTTCACTGGTTCAGACACCGGGCCTCGCCCAGGCTGAGCGATGACTTTCCGGCGTGGGCGGGGTCTGTACCGGTGGGAGGATGTTCGCTGTGGAGACGGTGCTGGAGCGGGCCCGGGCGGGAGATGACCGGGCGTTCGGTGAGCTAACCGATCCGTTCCTCGGTGAGTTGCAGCTGCACTGCTACCGGATGCTGGGATCAGTGCAGGACGCCGAGGACGTGGTGCAGGAGACGCTGCTGGCGGCCTGGCGCGGGCTGGACGGTTTCGAGGAGCGCTCGTCGGTGCGCACCTGGCTGTACCGGATCGCGACCAACCGGTGCCTGAACGCGCTGCGCTCACGCGCCCGGCGGCCGCAGCCGGCGCCGACCGAGCTGCCCTGGGCGTCCGAGCCGACCCGGCGGGGCGAGCCACTACGGCTCGCGCCGTATCCGGATGCGTTGCTGGACGAATTGCCGGATCTGGTGGCCGGTCCGGAGGCACGGTACGAAGCTCAGGAGGCGATCGCGCTGGCGTTCGTCGCGGCGGTGCAGAAACTGCCGCCGCGGCAGCGGGCCGTGCTCGTGCTGCGGGACGTACTGGGCTTCCGGTCTTCGGAAGTGTCGGACATGCTCGAGGTCAGCGAGGCCTCGGTGAATAGCGCGCTGCAGCGGGCCCGGGGGACCATGGCAAGTTCGCTGCCCGGACCCGACCGGGAGCGCGCGCCGCTGCCGCGCTCCTCGAAGGCGCGGGAGGTGGCGGCGCGGTTCGCGGCCGCGCTCGCGGCCTGGGACGTGGACGGGGTGGTGGCGTTGCTGACCGACGACGCGTGGTTCACGATGCCGCCGGTGACACTGGAATACCAGGGGTCGGCGGCCATTGCCAGGTTCCTGCGGGACGTCGCCGTCTGGCGCGGGCCGCGGCGGTACCGGCTGATCGCCACGCGGGCGAACGGGCAGCCCGCCTACGCGGTCTATGTGCGAGAGCCTTCGGGGTCGGTGTTCGACGGGCACGGGATGGTCGTCCTGACTCTCGAAGGGGACCGGATCTCGGCGGTTACCCGTTTTGTCGACGCCAGCACGATGAGGCCGTTCGGACTGCCGGAGGCGCTGGAGGATCCGAGCATGCTGGAGGATCCGAGCTTCGGGTAGCACCTGTGGCGTGTCTTTCTCGCGCCGGGTCTTTCTTGCGTGCCTTCCTCGCGGGGCTTTGCGGTCGGCGAGCGCCCAGTTTCCGATTTCGCGGTGTCTGTATTAGTGGCAGCTGACGACACTTGTGAGGAGAGCCGATATGGGAAAGATCGTCATCAGCGAGAACGTCTCGCTCGACGGAGTCGTCCAGGATCCTACGGGTGAGGAGGGCTTCAAGCTCGGCGGCTGGTTCACCCAGATCGGGGCCAAGGACCGTGCAGCGTGGGCCGAGGTCGAGCTCGACGAGGCGCTGGGCGCCGCGGTCCTGCTGCTGGGCCGACGGAGCTACGAGTTCTTCGCCGCGCGGTGGCCATCCCGGACTGGCGCCTTCGCGGACAGGTTGAACCGAATGCCCAAGTACGTCGTATCCTCGACCCTCGCAGAACCCGAATGGAACAACTCGACGGTCCTGAAGGGCGACGTGGTGGACGAGGTCTCGAAGCTGAGGCACGAAGTGAGCGGGGACGTCATCGTCTACGCCAGCGGCCAGCTCGTGCACGCGCTCATGGAGCACGACCTCGTCGACGAACTCCGGCTAATGATCTACCCGTTCGTGCTCGGAGCCGGCGAGCGCCTGTTCGGCCAGACCAGCGACAAGAAACCGGTGCGCCTCATGCAGGTCCGAACCGTGGGTGACAGCCTCGCCTTCCTCACCTACCAGCCGGTGGGTTAGCCGGCAGACCGCGCCGGCTGGGCCGGGTCGAGTGTCCAGCCTGCCGTTGTCCGGACCACGTGCCAAGTGGCCCCGCCCTCGCCTTCGGCGGTGAATGTCACCAGGGTGCCAGCGGGACGGTTCACCTGATCAAGCGCACGGGGCAGTGCGTGCGCCGCCGTGGTCAGAACGGGGCCGGTGAAGACAGCCCCGAGCGGGGGCCGCTGGGTCGCCCGGCGGATCTGGTGCTGGTGGACGTACCGTTCCATGTACTCGCGGGCGACATCGAGCCAGACCGGCGCCGGGTCGGATCCGGTCGCCCACTCCACCTGGCCGCCGGTGGCGTCGAGGTCAAGCGTGGCCAGGTGCTCCTCGAAGCGCAGGCCGGCCACGTTGATCAGCTCGATGAGCAGGGCCGGGCTGATTCGCCGCGCCGCGTCGACCCATTGCTGGTTGAAGGCGTTTAGCCAGGCGTCTAGATCGTCTCCCCGGGCCGGGCCCAGTTTCCAGCCGTCCCGCCG
>PLDT01000323.1:6042-9023 GCA_003136255.1 Actinomycetota bacterium | reverse complement strand
CCCTACCCGTTTCCCTCGTTCCCCGGGCGGGAGGTCTTGACCGTGCAGTTCCTCGGGCCAGGCGGGGAGACGGCGCTCCACTGCTACGTGCACGACCTGTATGACGGTCAGCGGATGCGCCCGGAGAAGCTGGAGGCGTGGCGGGCGCTGCGCGAGCGGTACGGCAACCGCGACGAGTCCAGGGTCGATCAAGGTACCCTCCTGACCCCGGCTGCCTGAACCATCGAGGTCACTGGCCCGCATGGGCGCCGGGCAGCAACGCCGGTGCACTCGATCGGGCAGGCGCCGATCGTCTCGGGCGCGTCGACGCTGATCAGCCAGAGCACCGGACGATCTCAGAAGGCTTCGGCACCGGCCGGGCCTGTCTCTTAATCCGTGGGTTGAGTGGACAGAACCGGCACGGGATATACGCGGGATGATCTTGCTCAACGAGCCAGCTGCGAGCGCCAACGACGCAGGTAGCAGTGACGGCGGGCCATGAACCACAGATGCTCTTGAAAACCATTAACCGTGCCCGCGGGGGGTGGGGTGGGAGCCGCGCTGGGAGCCACGCGGATGAACAGCCTTCGGATGATCCGGACCGGCTGGACAACCGGGAGAGAGACGAGCCCGAGGTCACGAACTGAACAGGGCCGGACGCCCGCACGGGAATCTACGGATCAGGTGGCGGACCGGCAGGGTCCGCCAGGGCCGGAGGTGGGTGTTCCGCGCGGCGGGATGGGCACGCCAGGCGGGCGGGCCGCCTCCTTCGGGCTTGCTGATTCCGTGGCTCATGATGAGGGCGCGGATGAGTTCGCGAGTGGTACGGGCCTGGGTTGTCTTGGTGCGGAGAGGTTACAGGTCGATGGTCGCTTCGATGGTCAGCCTTCGGGCAGGACGGGTGGTGGCAGAGTTGGCACGTTCCCCTCTTGGGGGTCAGGGTGCCGCATGCGGTGCCGCTGTGCGGCCGGTGTATGGGACGTATCGCATGCCGTGGGGCGGCCACCCGGCGTACCGGCAGAGAGGGCCACGCCTGCAGCGGGCCGCATGGATCACTACAGCCTTTGGCGCGTGCCTAGTTGCATAGCTTGCCGTCATGTCATCGGCGACCGGGCGTCACGGCACGTCTGGAAGCCTACGGGGCCAGCATCCAGGTCAACCAGAGCGGCCCACGCCAGGACCATCCACCCTCGGTTAGCGGAAAGCGCTCAAGAACCTTGCTCGATCCTCTGGTACGGGCACGGACAATCTTGCGTGGCCCTGTGATAGAGGGAGACCATCATGAACATGGCAACGGGCTTCGACCGAAAGCATCCGCGTAGCGTGATACTCATCCGTGTGCTGGTCACGGCCTGGCTGCTCGCCCTGACCGGCATCCTGCTGGCCTACGGCCACTGGGGCTGGGCGCTGCTGACGCTCGCGGGCGCGGTGGCGAACAGCCTGTGGGCCTATCGCGTCTGGCGGGCGACAAATGCACTAGACCCGCACCAGCCGTCCTGACGAGGATTATCGTGTGGTGGGCCGGGCGGGAGATTCTGCGCTGAGCGGTAACGTTCCCGGAACGCTCCGGGCATAGCGTGGGCTTCGTGGCAGGGGCGCAGCCTGCGGCGAGGCAGGCACCGGCGAGCGCGGAGGTTACCGCGCGCCGCCTTCCGCTGGTGACCATCGTGCTGGGCGCGCTGGTCGGCCTGGTCGGCTTGTCCGTGCCGATCGGCATCGCGGCCCGCAAGCCGTTCGACGGTCTCGTGCTCTTGGTGGTCTTAACCGCCGTTCTCGGGTGGCTGATTACCCGGCGCCAGCCAGGCAACCGGATCGGGCTGCTGCTGGTGGGATACGCCGCGATGCTCAGCTTCTACGAAGACGCGGCGAACTACGCGGTCCTGGACTACCACCTCCACCACGGGATGCTGCCGCTAGGTTTCCCGGCCGTGCTGATCGCCTCGGAGCTGTGGAGCACGTGGTTCCTGATCCCCCCGCTGATCGTCCTGCTGTTCCCCGACGGCACGCTGCCGCCGAGGTGGCGGATGGTCTGCCGGGCCTACCTGGCGGTCTGCGCGCTGATCATCGCCATCTTGCTGGGCGGCGGGGGCTGGCGGATGAGCGGTACCCGGATCGTGGTGAACAGCAAGGGGCAGCTCGTCAGTAATTCTTTCCCGGGCGGCGCGCTGGGCTTCGTGCTCGTGATCGCGTTCCTGGCGGTGCCGGTGTTCTGGGTCTTGTTCGTGGCCCGCCAGGTGCTGAGCTGGCGGCGGGCCACCGGGGAGCGCCGGGCCCAGCTCAAGTGGCTGATGGCGGGCAGCGCCGTCAGCGTCATCGGGCTGGCCGCGGGGTTCAGTTTCCAGTCAGGGATGCTGAACACCATTTGCCTGATCGTGGGGATCTTCAGCCTGCCGGTGTGCATCGTCTTCGCCATCTTGAAGTACCGCCTGTACGACATCGACCGGCTGATCAGCCGCACGCTGTCCTACACGCTGGTCACCGGGCTGCTGGTCGGCGTCTACGCAGGCCTGGTGCTGCTGGCCACCGAGGTGTTCCGGTTCCATAGCACGGTGGCAGTGGCGGCCTCCACCCTGGTCGCCGCCGCGCTGTTTAACCCGCTGCGCCGCCGGGTCCATGAGGCGCCGTCGACCGCCGGTTCAACCGGGCCCGGTACGACGCCGACCGGACCGTGGCCGCGTTCGCGGCCCGGCTGAAGGACGAGGTGGACCTGGACTCGATCCGGGACGACCTGGCCGGTGCCGTACACCAAGCCCTGGAACCCGCCCACATCTCGGTATGGGTCAGCCGGCGCGCCTGAGGCAGCGGCCTCCCCGAGGACAGCGGTCCCGCAGCGCGCGTCACGATAGGCCGGTCTGCCAGGGCGGGCCGCTCCCTGCCGACGTCAGGAGCGGCCATTACCGCCGACGTCACGTCACAGCTGCGTTGTCGCCTCGATCGTGAGCCGACGATCCGGGCGGGTGGTGGCAGAGTTGGCATGATCCCCTCTATGGGATCGGGGTGCC
>PLDT01000323.1:0-5984 GCA_003136255.1 Actinomycetota bacterium | reverse complement strand
GCAGGGTCGGCATGTCCTGCTCTATCAGTGCATGTGTGCCATAAACCCGCTGTGGGCACGTCAGTGCAGGCAGCAGGGGATCGAGCCGGAACCGCGGCGCGCAGCTCCCGCACTCGCGGGCGCTGCGCTGTACGGCCAGTATGCAGGGGCTGTTGACCAGTTCGGACTGTTCCGGCACCCTGGCCGGGCAGCTGTTGGCCGGTCCCTTCTCGCGCTCGACTTTGATCTGGCGACCGCAAGAAGAAAGGGCGGCACTGGATGGTTAGCTGAGGGCCTGTACCTGAACTGAGGTGGAGAACTGGATGGGCGGAAAGTGGGGCTTCCTGGCCGATGCGGCGACGCCGTTCATGGTTGCGGCCGTTCGGGCGTTTGGGCTGGACGCTGCCATCAGCCCTTCAGCGAGTGGGGCGGCGGGTGATACCGAGACCCTCGGCAGGGAACTGCTGCGCATCGTCTTTGGAACCGTGGACGGTGGCGGGAGGCGCGCGGAGGCGCTGGCCGAGCTGGCCGCTGATCCGGCTAGCCTGCGGGCTCGGGAACAGCTCACGGGCAGGGCATTCGAGGTCTTCGAGGCTGATCGGGCCGTGGCCGCCGAGGCGGCGACCACGATCGCTTCGTTTTACCGGCGGCGCGCGGATTCGGGCGCCGTCCAGGCGCTGGCGGATCTGGGGGATTTCCTGTACTGGGATGGCCTGATGCCGCGCGGGCCGCTTATCAGGAGGCGATCGATGCTGGTCACCTGCATGCGCTGATCGATCTAGGCATGGTCCTTAATAACGTTCTGGGCGATGAGGAGGCGTCGCTCGGGCCTACGATCGCGCCGCCGCCAGCGCCGATCCCGATCTGCGTGCTGAAGCCCTGTATAAGATCGCGTGCGTGCAGGTGTCGCAGCGTGATGCGGCCGCGGCTGCTGCCACGTTCCAGCGGGTTATCGGGACCCGCCACCCGGAATGGGCGGCGGCGGCGATGGTGGGATTGGCGGGCGTGCTGATGCGCGGCGGTGATCCCGAGGGCGCGGAGGCGCTCTACCGTAAGGCGGTCGAGGCGGGCGATGCGGACTGGTCTGCGCACGCGTCATCGCTCTTGGGGGACGTGCTGGAGGGCAAGGGAGACGTGGCCGGGGCGGCGCTTGACAACCCGGACGCGCCCTACGCGCTGTTTTCAGCTCGGGCAGCTGCTCGAGTCCCGGGGCGACATCGATGGCGCGCACGCGGCCTGGCAGCAGGCCATCGATGCGGGATGTGAGGGCGCCGACTACTGGCGTGAGCGAATGTCACCGGCACCCGGGGAGCCGCCCGAAGCCGCGCCCTACCCGCCGGACCCGCCGCCGCAATTCAATCCCGGGAACCTGGTGCGAACTGGCATCGACGTGCTGGAGTACGGCCTGCTCCCGCTGCCGGATGTCCTGACCTATGAGATGGCGATCCCGGTCGCCTACTGGAAAGCCGAGCAGTGCGCAGTCGTACTGGTGCTTCAGTTCTTCGGCTTCCGGCCCGGCGAGCCCCGGCCGATAGCCGTGCGGGTCACCTACTCGCGCGCCGAGGACGGTACCTGGAAGCCGCCCGCGCACACGGCCATTTTCGGGGGTGGCTTCTCCCACGACCCGATTGCGGACCCCGGCAGCCAGCGGGACCTAGGCGGGAGTGCCATGGTCTGCGGCGGCAGCTCCTGGGGCACGGAAATCACGCCTGGCTACCCCGCGGTCATCGCCACCGGGAGGGCCTCACCTGAGGTCAGGTACCTGGCTGTCGTCAAAGACGGTCACGAAGACCGCCGGCCGCTAAAGTCCCATTTCGGTGCCTGGGTCGTCTGCGCTGAGCAGCCGGGACCCTTCGACGTTGTCGGCTTCAACGAGAGCGGCAACGTTGTCGCCAGGATTGCGCAATCGGTCCGTGCGCCAAGACGGTAGCGATAACAAGTTCACCCTGGCTTCGATGGTCAGCCGGCGGACAGATCGATCGATGGCAGAGTTGCCGTGATTTCCCTCTAGGGGATCGGGGTGCCGAAGGGCCGTATGTGCTCAGGCCGGCGGGCACGACAGCAGCACGGGCCCCAGCGGTCACAGGGTAACCACGACCTCGACGGTTAGCCGCCGGGCACAGGTGCGCAGTCCCCTCGACGGGGCCGGGGCCACACGCACCCCATACGGGGCGCACGATCCCCGTAAGAAACGCCAACCTCCCCGACAAGCCTGGCTCGGGGTGCAGCGTTACAGTGAGTTCCAGCAGTGGCTAGGACGCCACGTGCCGCACAGCTAGAGAAAAGGGAAGGAGGTCACCGTGAACCCCATAATGGGATTCATCGTCTTGGCGTTGATCTGGCTCGTGTTGACGGTGGGGGCGGCAATCGCCGGGGGCATCTCTCACCTTTTCTCCGGACATTAGCGAAAAGAAAGCAGAACGGGCCCTCGGTTATCGCTAATCCGCACCGGGCGGATCATCGCTAGAACTGGTACAACGGCACCATCGACCCGGTAACCGGGGGCGCGAAGGCGGCGCCGAGTTCGCGCACGGCGGCGTCGAGGAGGGCGCCGAGCTCGGCGTCCTCGTCGTCGAGCCACTGCTCGTAGGCGGCGACGGCCACGCCGAGGACGGCATGCGCGATGGCCTGCGGCGCGAGGGCGTCCGGTCGCTGTCCGGTGCGGTCGGCGACGAATTCGGCGATCACCTCACGCCAGGCGGCGAACCGCAGGGTGGAATGGGCCAGTAGGGCCGGGACCCGGAGGATGAGTTCCATCCGGCGCCGATGCAGCGGGATCTGGCCGGGCTCGACCTGATTGAAGTCGACCAGGGCCGCCCGGATCGCGTCCATCAGCTGAACATCGCGCGGGCAGGTTTTGAGGCGAGCTCGCATGCGCTCGAGTTCCAGCTCGAACGTGCCCCACGGGACGTCGTTCTTGGAGGGAAAGTAGCGGAAGAACGTCCGGCGGCCGATGCCCGCGGCCGTCGCGATGTCCTCGACGGTGGTCTGCTCAAACCCGTTCGCCTCGAACAGCTCGAATGCGACGTGCTCCAGCTCGGCCTGGGAGGTCGCCCGCCGGCGCCCAGGCTGTCCGCCCTCGTCGGGCTGGTCGCCCGGTCCCACTACCGCTGACATCGTTCCGCCACCATCCCGCTGATCCGGCCCGCTGATCCGGTCGGCCGTCCGGTGGCTATTTTACGTCCGGCCGCGCCCCCGAGCCTTGATCTGTGGCACTCGGTGCCGTTACGATGGCACCCGGTGCCACAAGACATGGAGGTACTCATGCGCGAACTCCTGACCGTTCCGCCGGCGGCTGCAGATGAGGAAGAAGCCGAGTCGCTCGTCACCGAGGATCTTCTGGTTGAGGAAGTCTCGATCGACGGCATGTGTGGTGTCTACTGACCTAGCGTCCCAGGTCAGCACGACCTTCGACCTGGACCGCCCCTGGTGCCTCGACGCTCGCGCCGCGATCCGCCCTGAGCCGTTCGGCGCGATGCTCTACCACTTCGGTACCCGAAATCTCTCCTTCCTCAAAAGCACCGTCCTGCTCAGGGTGCTCGAGAACCTCGCCGACCATCCCACTGCCCGTGCCGCGTGCGCCGCCGCCGGGGTCCTCGAGACCGAGCTGCCTACCTATCGGCGTGCGCTTGCCACCTTGGCCGACTCCAGCATGATCGTTGCCGGCGATCCCGCCTCGCCGCTGCGCGCGGCCCCGCCGGCGTTCGACGGAACGGTCGGCGAAGACCCCGGCCGGGCCGGGCGCCGTCCGCATGCCAGCCGGGCAGCGACGAAACTTACTGACCTGTTCGAGCTCGGGCTTACTTCACCGATCTGCCTGACCTGGGAGCTCACCTACGCCTGCAACCTGGCCTGTGTGCACTGCCTGTCCAGCTCGGGCCGCCGGGACCCGCGTGAGCTGACCACCGCCGAGTGCCAGACGGTGATCGACACGCTGCAGCGGATGCAGGTGTTCTACGTCAACATCGGCGGCGGCGAGCCGACGGTCCGCCCGGACTTCTGGGAACTGGTGGACTACGCCACCGCCCACCAGGTCGGAGTCAAGTTCTCCACCAACGGGGTCAAGCTCGACGCCGCGGCCGCTGGCAAGCTGGCCGCCAGCGACTACATCGACGTGCAGATTTCGCTGGACGGAGCGACGGCGGAGGTCAACGACGCGGTACGCGGCCTCGGGTCGTACCAGACGGCCACCCGGGCCATGGCCAACCTCGCCGCCGCCGGATTCCGCGGCTTCAAGGTCTCTGTCGTGGTGACCAGGCACAATGTCTCACAGCTCGACGCGTTCAAGCAGCTCGCCGATGATCATGGCGCACAGCTGCGGCTGACCAGGCTGCGCCCGTCCGGCCGCGGCGTGGACGTGTGGCCCGAGCTGCACCCCACCGCCGGGCAGCAACGCGAGCTCTACGACTGGCTGGCCGCCCACGGCGAGCACGTACTCACCGGCGACTCGTTCTTCCACCTATCGCCGTACGGGCCGCCGCTGCCCGGGCTGAACATGTGCGGGGCGGGCCGCGTGGTCTGCCTCATCGACCCAGTGGGCGATGTGTACGCCTGTCCCTTCGCCATCCACGAGAACTTCCTGGCCGGAAACGTCCGGCAGCCAGGGGGAT
This sequence comes from Actinomycetota bacterium, assembly GCA_003136255.1. Taxonomy (GTDB): domain Bacteria; phylum Actinomycetota; class Actinomycetes; order Streptosporangiales; family Streptosporangiaceae; genus Palsa-504. Next base: position 1,395 of record PLDT01000323.1, on the reverse strand, counting down.
TCGAAACGGTCTGGCGCGAGTCGCCGCTGTTCGCCGACCTGCGCGGGCCGCAGACCGGGGGAGCCTGCCGTTCCTGCGGGTCCTTCGATTCGTGCCGCGGCGGGTGCATGGCGGCCAAGTTCTTCACCGGCCTGCCGCTGGACGGGCCTGACCCGGAATGCGTGCAAGGCCACGGCGAGGCTGCCCTCGCCGTGATCCAGCCAGGTGACGCGCGACCCCGTGCGGCTGTCGACCATTCGCACCGCCGGGTCCCGGTGACGATCGGCCGCCGCCCGCCGGAGCGAGCCTGCGACGAGAACCCGATGGCCGGGTTCGCGGTTCCAGGATCTAGGTAACACATAGTACCGAGACTGTCACTCGTACTAATCTTGGCTGGTGGCGATGGATCCGGGACCGGAGGACGAGTTGGCTCCCGCTGGGCTTGGCCTGCGCCCGGATCCGGGCTCGCGTCTGCTGGCGGGCGGAACGGTGCTGGTCGGCGGTTCACCGGTCCGGGTACTGCGCCTTACGCCGTCCGGCGCCCGTCACGTGGCCGGCTGGTGGTCCGGGACGCCGGTGCCGGCCAACGCACGAGCCCGCGCGTTGGCCCGCCGTCTGCTCGACACCGGAATCGCGCATCCCGCGCCGAGCGCCGGGGCGCTCGCCAATAGCTGGGGTCCCGGTGACGTAACGGTGGTGATCCCCGTCCGCGACCGGCAGGCTGAACTGGCCCGCTGCCTGGCCGGTCTGGCTGCGATGCCGCGGGTGATCGTGGTCGACGACGGCTCGGACGACCCGGCGGCGGTAGCGCGGGTCGCGTCCGGCGCGGGAGCGCGCGTCCTGCGCCGCGCCGTGAACGGGGGGCCCGCAGCGGCCCGGAACACCGGCCTGGCCGCGGCGGACACGCCGTTGGTCGCGTTCCTCGACTCGGACTGCGTCCCCGGCCCGGGCTGGCTCGACGCGCTGTTGCCGCACTTCGCGGACCCGGCGGTGGGCGCGGTCGCGCCGCGCATCGCACCCGACGAGCCCGGGCGTACCTGGCTGGCCCGGTACGAGGGAGCCAGTTCCACCCTGGACATGGGTGCGCGGGCGTGCATCGTCCGGCCGGGGTCGCGCGTCCCCTACGTGCCCGGCGCGGCGCTGGTGGTGCGGCGGGCCGCGGCCGGGACCGGTTTCGCCGAGACCATGCGGGTCGGGGAGGACGTCGACTTCGTCTGGCGGCTGGCCGCGTCCGGCTGGCGGGTGCGCTATGAGCCGGCCGCCANNCATGCCGCATCAGCACCGCGTGCGGCTGCGCGAGTGGTTCATCCGCCGGAAGGACTACGGCACCTCGGCCGCCATCTTGGAGCAGCGCCACCCGGGGACGGTACGTCCGCTCTACATTTCCGCCTGGACCGCCCTGGCCTGGCTGGCGGC
>PLDT01000069.1:0-2856 GCA_003136255.1 Actinomycetota bacterium | reverse complement strand
CTTAGAGTCAAGCCGCCGTGATGCTAGGAGACCCGGCTATTGAAACGTAACGGGGCATGCCTGTCCTCTCCTTACGTCTGGGGCATGCGGGTTATTGAGGTCTTTAGCGCAGCTCAACGCCAAATTCTGCGCAAACCGCCGTACATCAATATGGTTCCTGCATTTTGCTGCTGCATGAGGCAAGCGGAATGTGAGGCTAGCGGTTATATGCCGGGGATAGCCGCGTTTTTAGCGCGAGAGTAGTCTCAAGCAGGAGCCGCAGTAGGGTCTCAACCAGGAATAAGGGGGGCATCCGATGACATGGCTGACACCTGAGCAAGAAGCCGCACACGCCCTGGAGTCCGGAATTGCCAGGAGTGATCTCTCGGAGAAAGCCAAGCTGGCCTTTGACTGGCTGGTGCAGCACGCCCATGCCACAGCTCAGGCGCCCGCGCCCGCAGCAAGCACCGACGACAAGCCGCCCCAGGCCGACGACGCCGCCAGCTCCCTCGCCAGCCCGCCCCCCGCGCCCGGCGCGCCCCCCGCGCTAGCCGCAAGCGCCGGCGATGAGCAACTCCAGCTCGACGGCTTCGCCTCGGCGTCTGGGCCTGAGCTGGACACCGTCAGCGACACCCAGCTGTGGGGTGCCGACTTCGGAGAGGTTGCCCCCTAGAGGTCCGTGCTGGTAGCCCCGAGCACCCAAGCGGACCCTCCAGTCAAGCAAGACCATCCGGCGCTTGGCCTAGTGACGCTCCGCTGGCTCCGATGTTGTAAAGGTCCCTTGACTTCCTGGCCACGTAAAGCTACCTTTACATCGTGCGAAACCGGGTCAAGGAGCAGCGCACTCAGCGAGGGCTGTCGCAGGCTGAGCTGGCGGCGGCGCTGGGCGTGTCGCGGCAGACGGTGATCTCGATCGAGAGCGGCCGTTACCTGCCATCGCTGCCGCTGGCGTTCCGGATCGCGCGCTTCTTCAATGTGACGGTCGACAAGATGTTCGACCCGGAAGGTGAGGTGCCAGAGGCATGATAAAGCTGAGTCGCGATCGCGTGCAGGTCCCTGCAGCGATGCTGATCCTCGGCACGGGGCTTGCTGCCGCCGTGCTCGTCGGCCAGTATTACAGTTGCTGTTTCTCGGTCAGTGACCGCGCTGGAGCCCAGCGTGGTGCTTGATTCTCATTGCTCGGCTGTATGTTGTCACCCCCTTCCGGTCGGCCGGGTTCAGCCGGCGAGTGCTGCAAGACGGGCGGAGTAGTGATGCCAGCGGGCGCGGGCCTGATGGCGTCGTCGCCATGCTGACCAGCGGAGATGGAAGGCGAGGCGGGCGCGGGTGAGGAGTCCTTGCTTCCAGTCGCGGGCGAGGCGCGTGATCTTGCTGGTCTCGGCGTGCGACAGGGTGATCGGCGGGATGCCGGGCGGGCACGGGAGCCCGCCGGTGGCGGGCAGCGGCGCGTCACCCGTGTGGATCTGCAGGTCATCGGGGTTCACGGCCGGTTCCTCCGGAACGGGAGCGGTGCCGGGAGCGGTGCCGGGGACTGCCGGCGCTGCGGCGGGGAGGAGGCGGCATCCGGTGAGGGCGGCCCGGGCGGCGGCGGTGCGCAGCTGGGCGAGGGCGGTCAGGGCGGTGTGCCGGTTGATCGCGTTCCAGGTGCGGGCTTGGGACTGGTCCCAGCCGAAGGCGTCTTTTCCGGTCCGGAAAGTAGTTTCCACTGGCCAGCGGCTTCCCGCTATGGTGATGAAATAGGTCAGGGTCGCGGGCCTGCCTTCCGCCGCGTGGCAGAGGTAATACGTGTACTGGTTCTTCCCGCGGTCCGGCAGGCGGCGGATCAGCAGGAGCTCCCGGGGGTCCTTCGTGCCGAGCAGCGCCCAGTCCGCGTAGCGCGGGCCCTTGGTGCCGTTGCCGGCTGACCGCTGCTCGAACACCGCCTCGGAAACGGCCTGGTCAGCGCGGGTCACCTTGTTCCTCGCGAACGTGACGTGGTAATCGCAGGGGATGATGACGACATAGGACAGGCCCAGGCCGCGGAGCGCGGCCCGGAACTCGCCGGACCGGCCGTAGACCTCGTCGGCCGCGGCCCACAGTACCCGGAGCCCGCCCGCCACCAGGCGTTTCACCTGCGCGATGGCCAGTTCAGGCTTGGTGGCGAACGCCAGGCCCTCCGGGATCCCCGCTTTTGTCCTGCGCGCCGGGTCCTTCGCCCAGCAGTCCGGCATGTACGCGTCGAAATCGACCCAGGCCTGCCCGGACGCGGTGACCAGCGCGGAGAAGACCCAGGTCACGCAGTTCTCGATCTTCCCGGTCACCCCGGCATGCTGCGGCGCCACGCAGGCCGCCGCGTTCCCTTTGCGCAGGTCGGCGGTCTCGTCGATGGCCAGTCCCGGCCCGATCCCGTCGCCCGGACCGCCGCCGAGGACGTCCTGGGCCAGGCCGGGCAGCAGTTCCCGCAGGTCCTCCCACCGCCACCTGCTCCTGCCCAGCAGGCCCTGCATCCGGTACGGAAGCCCGTGACCTGCCCTTTCCGCCAGCTCCCAGCAGTTCGCCCGCGTGTCCCGCGCCAGCGACCGGACATAGTCCAGCGCCGTCGCGATAGTGCCGCGTCGCCGCATCACCCGGGCCAGCAGGCCGCTGACCAGCGCGTCCGCTCTCTCGTCACAGGCCGCGGCATCCTCTATGCTGGCCACCGCGGCCGTGGCCTCGTTGTTTTGTATTTCCACAAAATCAAGGGAACGAGCCACGGCCGTCTCGCGCCTCAGCACCGCCAGCCTGTGCCCTAATCGAGACACCAGCGCCAGCAGCCACTCACGTAACCGCGAGCTGCAGCACGCCCGTCACGGAAAACATAGCGGCCGGACACTCAACGTGAAACGGCAACTGTAATAC
>PLDT01000020.1:0-3160 GCA_003136255.1 Actinomycetota bacterium | reverse complement strand
CGTGAGCATCGAGTGCCGCGATGACATCCTCCGGCACATCACGGATCAGGACACCAGTCATTTCCGCCTCCATGCGATATCCCATGATAGCGCGATCATCGGACCTGCCCGATCAGGCGCTCTCATGGCCGCAGACAGGCCGCTGACACGCATCGTCATAATCGGCCACGCGCCAGCAACGTTTCCGCGGAAGCGCATCGTGAACGATTTCACAAGCCGCGGGAAACGCGCCTCCGCCGACGCCACCCGTCTTCTCGCCCCTCCGTGTCGTGATCACCCAGCACCTGCACGCCATCCAGCTCCGCTCCGGGCAAGGCCTGCTGGTCAGCAACTCATGCTGGCTGCATGGCCGCGACCGCTACACTGGTCCGGCGTGCGTCCTGCTCCCCGTCCTGGATGCCCCCTCCCGGCACTGGTATCCAGCCGGGCCAACGCCTTGCCAACGCCTGGCACCTAGTCGGCACAGGCAGCATGACAATGGCTCTGTCACCACGCCACGCGGCGGATCGTCCTGGTCCAGACTAACGCTCCGGTTCGGGTAACGATCCGATGTATTTGCTCCGGGATTGGGGTCGACGGGTCCAATCCCTCCAATTTTGCCGCGCTGGCGACGTCCGGATCTGCGGATGAGCGAGCGACCGAAGGTTGACGGCTAAGCGCTAACACTTAAATGCCGTCGGCAATTTGAGTATCTGGCGCCTCTTTCGTCCTCGGACGTCATTAATAGGCTTCCGGTTTCCGCATGGCAGCGGGTGTTCCATCATGCGTGTCGGCAGCCCGCATAAGCGCATGCTATGAAAGGCGGCCCGCAAGGCTTCCTTCTGAGCGGGCTAGGACGGAGGCCAGCAGGAACGTAGCGGCCGCTTTCGGGCACTCAGCCAGGACGGCAATCCTTCGGCTGCCGCTGCGTCGACGGCGCCAGGGTGAGCTTGTCCTTTGCGGCGATAGAGGATGCACCGCCATGTACTGTGATATCTGGTTGCTGCGGGCACGCCTGGTGGCCTAGCCTCGGCGTGTGCGCGAGCGCCCGGCGGGTATACGCGACGGCGATGTCGCCGCCGCCCTGGCTAGCCAGTGGGCGCTCACGGTGCGGGATCTGTCTTACCTGCCCGTCGGGTTCGGCGGGTACCACTGGCTCGCGGTCGACCAAGCGGGCTCGCGATGGTTCGTGACCGTCAGCGATCTTGCCGCGCCGTGGCTGCCCGACCTGTCGGCGGCCATGCAGACAGCGGCCTGGCTCGCGACGGAGGCCGGGCTCGGGTTCGTCGTCGCTCCGGTGCCGGCCAGGACTGGTCAGGTCGTCGGCTCTTTGGACAGCCAGCATGCTCTGGCGCTGTTTCCGTACGCCGACGTCACGCCTGGCCGCTTCGATGACCCGGTCGGCGACGGCGACCGGGCCGCGATCATCGACATGCTGGCCAGGCTGCATACCGTAACCCCGAAGGGCATCCAGGTCCCCCGCCGGCCGCTGGAGCTTGCCGCCCGCCAGGCCATCGACCAGGCCCTGGCCAGCCTGGACGTTCCCTGGACTGGCGGGCCGTACGCCGAGCCGGGCCGTGATCTGCTGGCCCGGTACGAACGGCCGCTGCGTCGGGCCTTCGCGCGATTCGACGGCCTCCTCGACCCAGTCCGCGAGGCTGGCGGGCCCTATGTCATCACGCACGGCGAGCCCCACCCCGGCAATCTGCTGCACACGCGGGCCGGATTGTGCCTGGTCGACTGGGACATGACCGCACTGGCGCGGCCTGAGCGAGACCTGTGGTGGGTGATCTCAGGCGACCAGGACGCCGCACGATACTCGCGGCGGACTGGGTGGCCGGTCAACCAGGACGCGCTGGCGCTGTACCGGCTGCGCTGGGGCCTGGACGACGTAGCGGAATTCCTGTCCGGGATCCGCGGTCCGCACCAGCTGACGGCGGACACGCTCGTGTCCTGGACGGGACTCCAGGAGACCCTGGAGTCAATCGCCGAAGCGCTGAAAGCTCCGTAAAGGCGGCGTTTGGAGGCCGTGCATCCTATAGATATTGCCCCAACTAATGGCATCGCTCGCGCGTTACGGGCCCGGTGGCGGGGTGAAGATGTCGTGAGTTCCGATGCGCCGCCAGATGACATGCGGTTGGCCGGGCACGCGTTCAGCTCCGTAGCTGAAGGTGGCGCGGCCATCGTTGTCCCAGGTCATCTCAAATACGTTCGCGTGGGCTTTCACGCCTTTGACCCGCAAACCCGGGCGGAACGGCCGGTCCGGGGCCATCAGGTCCGGCACGAAGGCTTCCTTGACTACCTTGCGGAACGCATCTCGCTGCTGGGGTGTCAGGTCCTTCCAGTCCTTCTCGAAACGCGGCAGCGTCTCGAACGTCGGCATCAGGCGTCCGCAGCCAGCGCGTCAAGGTGCGTGAACATGTCGTCGGCCGACTCGTGTGCCGTTCCCCGGCCTGCCGCGATCTCCTCGTCCGCCTCGCGTTCCCCGGCCAGCCACTGGGGGGTGAAGAACCAGGCTTGATCGGTCGGGATGGACACGTAGCCGCGTACCGTGATCGTCCCGTCGTCATGGACGGCGAACTCCACCTCGTCGCCCTCACTGATGTGCAGTGCGCGCCTGATCTCCTCGGGCAGGGTCAGTTGCGCTTTGGGTCGCACCTTCACCCGGGCGCTGACGAGGGGCTCCGGTTCGATCTTGGCGGCAGGCACGCTCATGGCAGCCACCCTCCAAATTCCGATTTTCCGATAATCCTACTCTATCAGGCCGGCAGGCCGTCACCAGGTTTGCTTGCAGCACTGATTGCGTAGCCAGATGAAAGGCGTTCCAGGACGATCCGATGTGCACCACGCTCGCGATTCTGCCGACGCGGACCAAAATCCTGCCGAACGGGACGCGTGTAGCCTTGTCAGTACTCTGAGCTGGGCGAACGGATCGATGCCGATCCTGGGATCAACCAGTGTCATGCCACGGTCCGGTAACGATCGGGCGTATTTGCTTCGGGATCCGGGTCGCCCGGTGCGGCACTCGGGATGAGATCCGGTCGTTCCGCGAGCGGCCAGGACCGCACACGATTACAGCGCCGATATCTCCACAAGGTGCGGCGCGGCCGCAAGCGGTGTACGTGCATGGCCTGGTCCGACGGTCAGCCGACGTCCGGATCTGCCGATGTGAGTCGGCGGC
>PLDT01000321.1:17052-18572 GCA_003136255.1 Actinomycetota bacterium | reverse complement strand
AAGGCGGCAGCACCGTGCACCGGATCTCGCTGCGCCGCCACCTGCCGCACCGGCGCATCAGCATGGTCAAGGCAGCCATCGCGGTCGCGGTCGTGGCGGCAGGCGCCGCCCTGGCCGTCGTCGTCTCGCACCGGTCCACCAGCCCGGCGGCGGCGGATACGCCTGTCCTCACGGGCACGTGGACCGGGTCATACATCTGCTCCCAGGGCCTTACCGGGCTCAGACTCGTCGTCCGGGCCGCCCCGGACGGGACGCTCACCGGGACCTTCAGCTTCTATGCGCTGCCGGCCAATCCCGGTGTCCCCTCCGGTGAGGGCACGATCACCGGCACCTACTCCGCCACCAAGACGGACATCAGGCCGGGCCACTGGATCAAGCAGCCTCCCGGGTACGTCCTGGTGGGCCTCGCCGCCGGCCCGCCCGCGGATAATGGGACGCTCCTGCGCGGCAGGGTCTCGGACTCCGGTTGCTCCACCTTCTCCGTCACGAAATCTTTATGGCCGATTCCGGGCGGGGAATCAGAGACCGTGGGCTTTGTTCTGTCGTTCGGCTTCGGTGTAGCAGGACACCACCGACCAGATATACATACCGATCAGCGGGATTACTCCGATGAAAAGCAGGAATATCAGCAGGAACGAGATCGGCCATAGGCATAGCATGATGGCGCACTTTTTCCTGCTTCCGCCCATGAGGAATAGGACGAGTGGCGGGAACCAGATACCGCCAAAAGCGTACAGGATCGGGGTCTTGTACGTGTACCTCTCGGCCGGTGGCTGGTAGGAGGGGTTACCGTCGTACGTTACGACGTCCCCGACTCGTCCTGGCAACGACATGGCCGGTTCTTGGCGGTTGTGTTACTGGTTTTCGCAGTATTCGCCGTAGGCCGCCAGCGGCATGGCCACCCACTCGCCGTTGGCGGAGTTCCAGCGCAGCCAGTTCTCGTCGCTGTTGACGAGGGGATTGGGCAGGTACTCCAGGCACTTGTAGTAGTAGCTGCCGGTGTAGGGCGCGGCCAGCGGAGCCCAGCCCGCGCCGATGACGTCCTGTATCACCATGGTCCCGTTGAGGCTGGCCCAGCCCAGGCTGGCGGCGGTCGGGTAAAGGCTCCAGGCCCAGCCGGGGTACTTCTGCCCGGCCGCGCCGTACGGCGCCGGAAGCGACGCACCCTGTTCGTCGATGATGGTTCCGTCGGCGGTGACGATCTTGGCCGGCTCGACTTGGGGGACGAAGCTCCCGTTGCCGGGGTAGAGGTACAGGTTTACGGGCTCGGTCTGGGCGGCATGGGTGGTGGCGCTAGCCGCGGACGCGCCGCCCAGCGCCAGCGCGGCGGTGAGGACGGCGATGACAGCGAGCGGGTTGCGGATCAGTCGCATGAGGGACATCGCGATTGCCTTTCGTGGGGCCGGAGCGAAGCAGTAACCCCAGCGTGAGCCCGCCCGGAGTCTGGCGGCAGGGGCCGGGCGGCCCATCGAGCCCCCCGGGGTGTGGGCCGAACGGCCCATTTACCCGTCGGAGGCGGG
>PLDT01000321.1:5345-16987 GCA_003136255.1 Actinomycetota bacterium | reverse complement strand
CGCACGACTAGGCCGCGTCGGCCTCGCCGCCGGTCTCGCCGTCCGCCTGGCCGGAGCAGCAGCGGTACTCCTGGGACTTCTCGAGCAGGTCGATCTTGCGCTGAAGCAGCTTGTTCTCCAGCTCCTTGGCCTCCAGATCGAGCTCGATCTCCCGCTCGCGCGACGGCTCGCACGCGTCGCATTCGTCCAGGCAGGACTTGACGATCACGCCGGGGGTGGGCAGGCGCAGCGTCCGCTCCCAGCAGAAGCGCACCACCGCCTCCTGGGAAACCTGGCCGTCCAAGTTGAGCAGCTCCGCGGCCCGCAGGTCGTTGTCGACCCGCTGGAGCGCGACGGCCCGGACATCGGCCGGAATCGGTCCCCGGGCTTCGCCCGGCGTGCCGCCACCCGCGGCAGCCGCAGCCGGCCCGGGCGCATTGAGCTGGACGCCGGTCGGGACCGCCGGGTCATCGACACGCCGGTCGATGGCCACCAGCGAGAAGCGCACCTTCTGGCACTTGAAGATCCGGTAGAACAGGAAGGTCAGCGCGTGGCAGCGGTTGGGATTGGAGAACACCCGCGACGCCGCCTCGTAGTCGTCCTCCGACTCACCCTGGGCGTGGCTGCGGCTGGCGACTTCGGAGATAGAGGTCGAGCTCTTGGCGTGGGACGAGACCTCGACCTTGCGGCTGGAGCTCTCCGCGTGCTGCGACAGGTACCTGGCGAACGTGCTGGCCGCGTTGGCGTCGTAGGAACTGGCCGACACGGAGCCGCCGATGTTGAAGAAGGGCAGGTGGATGCCGTCGTAGGCGTGGCTGCTGGTAGCCGAGTCCTGGAACGCCGCGGTCTGTGATCCTCCGGCCACGACGGTCAGGTTGCTCATCGACTGCGCCATCTGGGCCATGAAGGAGGACTCCGCCGAGGTGGTGTACCGGCGGGAGGCAAGTTCTTCGTCGCTGTCGTAGCTGAACCGGGAGTTCTGGTCCTTGGTCAGCAGGCGGACCTTCTCGCCCGGCAGCAGCGTCGTGCTGTACAGCAGGTTGCCGAGCGTCAGCGGGCCGTCGCAGCGCTCCAGGCGGAACCGCAGCGTCACCTCCACCGGCACGACTTGCTGCTCGCCGTCCGGCGAATCCACGACCGGCCGGAACGGCAGCCGGTACCGGATGTCGAGCTCATCGCACGCGTCGCACTCCTGCAGCGACGGGCAGCAGTCGAACCGGCCGATCGGCGTCCCCTCGCACGGGTCGCGGTGGTGCGGCGGACGGCCGGACTTGCCGCCCTCGCATGGGTCGTAGTTGTGACAGCCGCCGACCTTGCCGGCAGACGTCCCCTCAGTGATGCTCATGGCCAGCTCCTTGTGCCGGGATCCGATGATCCGGGCGGGTTTGTACCCTCCCCGTGTCTTCCCGGAGGGTGATAGCCGGCCGCTGATACACGGTCGATGCGACATAAAAGCGACATAATGTCGGGATGTGGTCTGCGGGATTTTTTCTGCGGAATTTTGTCTTCGGGCGCTGTATCAGATGACGCGGCGGTGCCCTCCGGGTTAGAAAAGAGATCAACCGTCACCTACTGAGGTGCTGATGATGGCTGAGCGCGAGCCAGCGGGGGCTGGCCGTGCGTGACGACCCGACGGTTGTCGCGCTGGTTACTCGCGCGGCCGGGAGCGACCCCGGCGCGTGGAACGAAATCGTGGAGCGTTATGCGCCGCTGCTGTGGTCCATCTGCACCCGGTTCCAGCTGAGCACCTCCGATCGCGAGGACGTGGCGCAGAACGTGTGGCTGCTGCTGGTCGAGCAGCTCGGGAGGCTGCGCGAGCCCGCCGCGCTGCCCGGGTGGCTGGCGACGACCACGCACCGTGAATGCCTCCGGGTCGTGACGGCGGCGCGCAAGTCGGAGCAAGGGGGAACAAGGCAGGATGACGCGCTCCTGCAATTCGCGGATGACACCGTGATCGAAGAGGAGATCCTCATGGCCGAGCGGAACGCGGCGCTGCGGGCGGCCTTCGCCGAGCTGCCACCCCGCTGCCAGCAGTTGCTGGCCATGCTCCTCAGCGACCCGCCGCACTCATACGCGGCGATCAGCGCGACGCTGGACATCCCCATCGGAAGCATCGGCCCGCAGCGTGCCCGTTGCCTGGAACGGATGCGCAGATCCACCGCTCTCGCCACGCTTGGTGAGGGTGAGATGAAAATCGACATCCCAGGAGGAGAGCGACGTGCGTGAAGGCTGGGACGATGAGCAGCTCCTGGCGGCACTGCGCGAGTCGCTGACGGCCCGCGAGGCGGTGCCCTCCTGGTTCGTCGAGACGGGCAAGAACGCCTATGCCTGGCACAACATCGACGCCGAGTTGGCGCAGCTCACCTACGACTCCAGCCACGACAGGAACAGGGCCGCGGTCATGCGGTCGGAGGCCGCGTCGATCCGGGCTCTCACCTTTACCTCGGCCCGCCTGTCCATTGAGCTCGAGGTCATCGAGGGCCGTCTGCTCGGCCAGATCATTCCGCCGCAGGCCGGGACGCTCGAGACGCACACCACGACCGGCGTGACCACCTCGCCGATAGACGAGATCGGCGCGTTCGTGGTGGACCCGAAACCGGCCAGCCCGTTCCGACTACGCTTCCGCGCAGCGGACGGAACCGATGTGCTGACCGGTTGGATCACGCTGTAAGCAGCCTCTTTGTTATGCCTTGTTGGTTATGCCTTTTGCCATGCCTGGCACCTGAGTTCGTTGATGCCGGAGGCCTGCGTACAGCTGGTCAGCCGGGGCAGGTGTGCCCGGCGCAGCCGTACGCAGGCCTCGCGTATCGGTGCCGGCCTAACAGCAGGCCTGGCCTGGATAGAGCACGGCGCCGACCCCGGGGACCGCCTGGCTGCGAGCAAGCTGCAGCAACGCGTCGGCCGCCTGCCGCGCATTCTCCCCGGTCGCCGACATTCGGGCTGCGATCAGCCCGGCGACGATGGGCGTGGAGAACGATGTCCCGCTCCACATGGCCATCCCGTCGAATACCCGGTCCTGGTTGATAGGAGGCTCGGTGGTCACGTAGGTTCCCGAGGGAAAGGCGTTGATCAGGTCCTCGCCCGGCGCGTAGACATCGACCCACCCACCGTGATTGCTGAACGAGGCCCGGTCCTGCCAGTTCGCGGCCAGGGCACCCACCGAGAGCACCTCGGGGTAGGCGGCCGGCCACGTCCGGCGCCGCTTGCCGTCGTTGCCGGCGGGTGCCACCACGACGAGGCCCTGGATGTAGCGGATGCGATTTTCGAAGACGTCGTTGAACGTGAGCAGCGCATGATCGCTGCGGGTAGTTGCGCAGAAGGTGAACTCGAGGATGTCCGGGTGCCGGCTGAGGGCGTCCGTCAGGCTGGGGCCGACGAGCTCCGACTCGTAGTTGGCGCCCACCCACTCGAATGCCCTCTCGACGTAGGCCGCTGCTTTCGGGGCCATACAGCGTGCGACTCCGGCGACGAACGTTCCGTGACCGGCGTACGGAGCGATGTTGGTACTGGCACCTAGGGTGATCGGGTCCGGCTCGCCAGCGACCCCAGCGAGCCAGGTGTGATCTGTGGCGGCGCTAGCTATGAACCCGGTGTCCACGATGGCGATGAACACGCCGTCACCATCGCATGCCGGCCCGGGGGCGCCAGGGAACGGACCGCACCCGCCCGCGTTCAAGCCGGGGGGCGGGACCGGATCCACGGTGCCTGGCGGCACCGGAATCGGCTCGGTCGCGGGGCAGGGGTACCCGGCCACGTAGAGCACGTGGTCTGGCGTGGCGACCACATGCCCGAGTTCCCGGTCGAGGCGGTCGAGAATGGCCGGTACGAGGAGCCCGGTTTGCGGCAGCATGAGGTGAACTACCGCCCTAGTGCCCGAGACGGGCGCGCGTTGGATCTGCCGCCGCTCATCGTCCTCGGGGATCTGTCCGTAACCCACCTCGCCGAGGATCTTCTCAATCGCGGCCTGGACGCGGTCCGCGTCCTGTTGGCGGGTGAGAATCGTGTACTCATGGTAGAGGTAATCCACGTCGTCGACATCGTCCTCATTCCACCGGTCGGGGGCGGGAAACGCGGCCGCGCCCGGGAGGTGGTGCAAGATGAGCTCGACTTGGGCCCGCATACGATCATCCACAGGCATTTTTGTGCCTCCTTCAGGCTGTTAATTGCATCGACGAAATAACAGACGTTGAATACGATTTGTAGAATGTCGGTCAGCCCGCACACCGGTCAGGTGGTCTGGGATCCCGACGAGTTGCAGGCGCTGGCGTTGTCGCGGCCATCGGAGGCCCTCGCGGCAGCTCGTGAGGTGCTGGCCCAGCATCCGTCGGCGTCGCAGGCCGCGGTCGCGCACCAGGCGGCCGGTGTGGTCCTGCGGCACTTCGGCGATATCAGCGAAGCCATTGACGAACTGAAGCAGGCGTACCGGTTCGCGCGCAAGGCGGGAGACCGGGCCCGAGAGTCCGACATCTTGGCGAGCCTGGGGGTCGCCCAGCTTCTGGCCGGGCAGACGCAGCGCGGCTTGTCCCTCCTCGACAAAGTACTGCGCGACAGCCACGGCGTCCCAGCTGGCCGGATCCTGATCCGCAGGGCCTACGCCTTCTGGGTCCTGGGCCGCAGTGCCGAGGCGCTGCGGGACGCTCAGGCCGCCGTCGACCTGCTGGCCGGCGCGGGCGACCTGGTGTGGGAAGCGCGTGCCGTGCACCACCGGGCCATGGCGTACGCCGCCCTGGGTGAAATGGAGCGAGCCGACCGGGACTACGCCCGCGCCGAGACGCTGTACGCCGCGTGTGGTCAGCACCTGGAGTACGCGAACGCGCGCGAGGAACGCGCAGAAGCGTCGTACGCGCGCGGTGATCTCCCGACCGCGCTGGCCCACCTCGACCATGCCCAAGACCTGTTCGACCAGCTCGGGGTGTTCGAGGCCGAGGTGGCCGTCAATAAGTGCACGGTGCTGCTCGCGGCGGGCCTGGCCCGGGATGCCCTGCGCGAGGTCGACGCGGCGGTGTCCACGATCGAGAGAGACCACGGCTCGGCGGCCAGGCGTGCCGAGTTGCTGCATTCCGCCGCCCTCGCCGCCGCCGCCACGGGGGACTTCAGCCTCGCGCAGGGTCGCAGCAGCGAAGCCTTGCGGTTGTTCCGCCGCCAGCAGCGTCCGTGGTGGGCGGCCCGAGCAGAGCTGGCCCTGTTGCACTGCCGGTTCACCGAGGGCGGGGACCGCTCGGCGCCCCTGCTGCAAGCGGCGCGGCGAGTGACCGCGCGGCTGGATGAGCTGGATGCCGCGCGTGCCGTCGACGCCCACCTGCTGACGGGTCAGCTGGCGCTGGCTCGCGGCCGCCGTGACGAGGCCGTCCGTCACCTGCGATCCGCCGCGGGCGCCAGGCACCGAGGTCAACTGCGCACTCGCAGCGCCGGCTGGCTGGCCCAGGCGACCTGGTGCGAGGCCGAAGGGCGCTGGCGCGGAATGCTGGCCGCCTGCGACCGCGGCCTGGTCCTGCTCGACCTGCACCTGCGAACGCTCGGAGCCACCGAGCTGCGCACGCTGGCCACCGCAAACGGCGCTGAGCTGGTGGGGATGGTGCTGCGCCACGCTGCGCGCCGGGGGGACGCCCGGCTGTTCCTGGAATGGAGCGAGCGTTGGCGGGCCACGGTGCTCCGCATCACGCCGGTGCGCCCGTCCCCCGACAGTGATCTGGTGACTGAGCTCGCCGCCCTGCGCCAGGTCGCCGCCCGTCTGGACAGCGCGCCGGACAGCCGGACGGCGGCGCCGACGCTGCAGCGGGAGCGCCGTCGGCTCGAGGCTGCCGTGCGCCAGCGCGTCCTGCACACCCCCGGGGCAGCCACCGGCGACGCCGAACCCTTCGTCACCGGTGATCTGCTCGAGCAGCTGGGGGAAACCGACCTGCTGGAACTCACCGACGTCGACGGACAGCTGTACGCCGTCGCGGTCATCGGGAGGCGGCTGCGCCTGGAGCACGTGGGTCCGACGCAGGCCGCCATCCACTCGCTGGATCATGCTCTGTTCGCGCTGCGGCGCGAGGGCTCCGGCCGTGGGACTCACCGGCTCGACCTGGCTCAGATCGGCCTGCGCCTCGAGGCGAACCTGCTCGGCGAGTCGGCGCGCTTGCTTCGCGGTGGGCCGGTGGTCGTAGTGCCGACCGGAAGGTTCCAGGCGGTTCCCTGGGGCCTGATGCCTTCCCTGCGCGAGCGGGCGACGGCCGTGGCGCCGTCGGCTTCCGCGTGGCTGCGAGCGCGCCGCGCTACCCAGCCGCAGGAACACAGGGTCGTCTTGGTCGGCGGTCCGAGGCTGGCCACGGGGCACACGGAGGTTCGGCATCTGGCCACGCGGTATCCAGACGCGGCCGTCCTGTCCGATGGTGGCGCGGTGGCGGAGCAGGTGATGGCCGCCATGGACGGCGCGTGGCTGGTGCACCTGGCGGCGCACGGGACCTTCCGGGCTGACAGCCCGCTGTTCTCCGCGATCGAGCTCGACGACGGGCCGCTGACCGTGTACGACCTGGAGCGGCTGAAGCAAGCCCCCTACCGCGTCGTCCTGTCCAGCTGCGATTCGGCGGTCGGCGTAGCGGTCGGCGCCGACGAGCTTCTGGGACTGGTCAGCGCCCTGATCTCGCTCGGCTCCGCGGGGGTAGTGGCCAGCGTCGTCCCCGTCAACGACCCCGCTACCGTCCCCCTCATGCTCGCTCTTCACGACCATCTGCGCGCCGGGTCTGGCCTGGCCGAGGCCCTCATGCTCGCCCGGCATGCGGGCGGGACCGATTCCGTGGCCCGTGCGACGGCGTACTCCTTTATCGCGTTCGGCACTTGAGGCTTTGTCGCGACTTGTGCCTTTGTCGCGTTCGGGACTTGAGTCTTTGTCGCGTTCGGGACTTTCGCGCGAGCTCAGGCAATCGTGGTCACGGGCCCGTGACCAGCCGCTCCGTCGGGGGGTCGCGCCGCGGGCGGACGTCATGGGTCTCGGCTAGCGTCGGCTCTTCGCACGGCAGCCGCGTCGGTTCCCCGCACGGCAGCCGCGCCGGCCAGCGACGCGATCGGATAATCGCCGTCGTCCATGTCGGGCTCCTCGCGCGAGGCGATAACAAGGGCCGTTCCTTGCCTACCCGGAGGAACCGGCAGGACCATTGATACATTCATCGGCGCGAAAACTCACCGCCGCGGGAACATCATGCGCTGACTAAGTTAGTCGGAAGTTCCTTCTTGGGGTCCCTTGTGGAGACGTCGGACTAGCGTAGCAGTGCATATTCGGCATATCTGGGCCCCGGAGAAAGGTGTTCGCACCCGGTCAACGCATTGCGACCGGTGGCTCCGCCGATCACCGTGACGGGGTGCGGGCGTTGGCGTCCGGCCGGGGGGCCTCCGCGATCCGCTGGGCCTTGGCCCGGAGGATGAACCGCTGGATGGTGTAGGTGACCGCGAAGTACAGGACTAGCGACGCCGAGCCCAGGCCGGACTGCGGGGCCCTTGCCGGCGACGAGGTAGTCGTAGCCCAGGTGCACGCCCAGCGAGACGATCCACAGGAGGGCGGTGATCCAGGTCCCTGGCGGAGAGCCTGGCCACCCTGGATCCACACGCGCACGGTCATCGCGCGGATGGCACCGGTGATCGCAGCTAGGACGAGGCTGCCCGCGAGCGCGGCGAAGACCGTGTCGGTATGACGGTTGTGCTGCAGGAACTGGGAGAGCTGGACCACGCCGATGATGGCCAGGATCAGCGGTAGCCGGAAGTTGGCGCGCACCGGCCGGACTTGCGACTGCCGGTACACGAGAAGGACCAGGACGGCGATGCCGATCAGCAGGTTCACGAGAGTTGTCGTTGTCACGGCCTCGACGCTAGTTGGCTGGCACCGGACCGCCCAGTGCTGATCATCCAGACCGGCCGGTGATTTTAGCACGAGCTAAACGCCATTGGTGCTAGATGCAGCAGCGTGTGGGTTGATCCGGATATAGGAGGAGGGCCTCCATTGTCGCTCGTGACTGCAGACCTTGGAAGCCCTCCGGACGCGCTGTACGGACTGTCGACGATCGCGGGCATTGCAGGCCGGGATTCGAGGGCCTGCTCATACGCGGTACGGTTCTGTTCGTCGGCCCGCACGGGCGCGATTAGCTATTCCACCAGCCGATCAGCCGGGGAACGGCCCCGATAGCGGTGCGGGCGTTGTCCGACGCTGTCTTATCGCCGGATCCGTGGATGGCACCGAGCGCGGCGCCCACGACGGCACCAGGGATGGTTCCGACGACCGGAATCGCCGACCCCGCCGCCGCGCCGGCAGCCATTCCGGACCAGAATCCGATGTAGCCGCCTAGGAACCGGTGCGCGTCCTCCTTGTCCTTCCGGGTGCGCTCGCAGTCTGAGCACGTTCCGCTGTAACACATGACATCCTCTTCCCTCCCGAGCCTGGCTCGGGTACTCGTGGTTCTTCGCAGGTGATCCCGGGCCCGATTGAGGTCTTGATGGGTTTCTGCCGTTACTGGGAACGCTAACCGCAGATAACTGCGGGCGCCATGAGGAATAACCCACGGAATAACCCACAGAATCAGGTGCGCTGAGGTATTAGCTGGGACCGGATGGCGCGTGCAGACGTAGAGACGGACCAAGCGAACGTTACGTTCACTGGCAACTCAGACCACAGACGATCACAGAACTAACCGGCGTATGCTCGCGTGGATCGCCGTTTGCGGGCGAAGCGAGAGGCTGCGGCCGAGCTACCAGTTACACTCGGCTGGCTCCCGAACCTTTGCATCCTTCGATTGGGACATTCAATCTAAACTGCAGAATAAGTTAATCGGTTGTGTCGCCCTTTTGCTTACCTTACATGCGGCGGGCTGGTGAGGGCTTCTAGATCGGCGAGTACGGCAAGAGCGTCGGCCGCGGCGCCGGCCGATTGGAATATTTCGTGTGCCTGATGAAGCAGGACCTCGGCCTCCGTATCGTGGCCGGCGAGTATGGCGCAGCGGCCCAAGCCTGCCAACGCGCAGGCTTCGTCCCAAGAGCTTGCAATATCACGGGCTAGCTCCAGGGCTTGCTGATGACAGGACTGGGCCAGCGCGAGTTCACCGCTGACCCAATGCAGTGTCCCTCTGTCGTTAAGTGCCTCGACCTCACCGCCTCGGTCGCCGACCTCGCTGTAGATGCCCAGGGCATGATCCAGGGCCTGGGCCGCGTTCCGGTAATCTCCCGTCAGCCGCTGAACGTTCCCGAGGCTTTTGAAAGCGTTCGCCTCGCCGTGCCGATTGCCGAGGTCGCGGTAGATGCCCAGCGCCTGCTCATGAGTTCGGGTTGCTTCCGTGTAACGCCCCATCAGGCGCCGCACGACTCCCAGTTCGTTGAGGGCGTTCGCCTCGCTATATCGGTCGTCGAGCTCACGGCAAATGTCTAGGGCTTCCTCTAGAGCCTGCGCCGCGTCCGGATAATCCCCCATCAGCCGCCGAACAGACCCGAGATCACTGAGGGTGTTTACCTGGCCCAGCTTGTCGCCAAGGTCACGGCAGATTCCCAGCGCCTGCTCTAGGGCCTGGGCCGCAGCCGGAAAAGCACCCGCGAGCCAGTGCACGATTCCGAGGTAGTTCAGGGCCCTCGCCTGGCCGTTCTGATTGCCGAGGTCGCGGTAGATACCCAGCGCCTGCTCCAGAACCTGGGCCGCGTCTGCATAATCACCGGTCAGCCGCCGCACGTCCCCGAGGTCGCTAAGGGCGTTCGCCTCCCCGAGCCGGTCGCTTAGGTCCCGCGCGGCCCGAACAGCAGCTGTGTGGCAGCTGATGGCGTCGGTCCATGGGCCGTCGCGCCGCAAGAGGCCGGCCAGGGCGGCGGTAAACGCGACCACCCGGGCTTGCTGGCCGGTCCGATTGGTGTGTTCGAGGCAGGCGAGCAGGCTGGCACGGTCGGCGCGTGCCCAAGCCAGTGCTTGGCTGGGGTCGTTCAGGTCAGGGGTTGCGACCGATTCCGGCCAGGTTGCGGGGCCGGGGCCGGGCCGGGTTTGGCGGGCCAGGCGGGCCTCGGCGAGATTGGCGGTGTGCTGATAGTAGTCCAGCAACCGGTCGACTGCGGTCGCCCGCTCGTCGGCAGAATCGGCAGCGGCAAGTGCGCGGGCATGCTCCTGGGTCAGGTCGTGCATCCGGTAACGGCTGCTTGAGAACTCGCTTATCAGGTAATGGTCGTAGAGATCCTCAAGGTGGCGGCGAGCCACGGCCAGGCTGGTTCCATCGAGAGCGGCGGCAGCGAACGTGTCGATGTCCGTGCCCGGGAGCAAGCCGAGACGGCGGAACAACCGCCGCTGGCTCTCGGTCAGGTCCGCGTAGGACAGGTCGAGCGCGGCGCTGACCGACAGGTTCTCTGCCCGCATTAGCTCCAGCCGGTCCTTGGCCGCGGCGAGCTCTGCGGCAAGCCCGGCTGCGGTCCAGGTGGGGTGATGGTGCAGTTGGCGAGCCAGCATCCCGAGTGCCAGCGGCAGATAGCCGCACAAGCGAGCGATACCGGCTATCGCCGGATGGTCCGCGTTGATGTCCTCCCGGTCGGCGAGCCGCACGACAAGCTGCGCGGCATCGTCAGGTTGCATCGTGTCGAGGCTGATCGACTGGGCATCCTCTAGCGCAGTCAGGTGCCTGCGGCTAGTGATCAGTACCAGGCATCCCGCCGACCCGGGCAGGAACGGCCTAACGTGTTCACTGTCAACGGCGTCATCAAGAACCACAAGCAAGCGCCTTCCAGCAAGCTTGTCACGCCAAAACCGTGACAGTGCTTCCTGATCCCCCGAGATCGCCGAGGTCTCTACGCCGGCGGTCAGCAGCAAGCTGGCTAGGGCATGGGCGGGGTTCACCGGCTCGCGGCCGGGTGTGTGGCCGTGCAGCGGCACGAAAATCTGCCCGTCAGGGAACCCAGGAGCAAGTTTATGAGCCGCATGTACCGCGAAAGCAGTCTTGCCGACCCCGGCCATCCCTCCTATCGCATGGATACTCACCACTGTGTTGATATCGACCTTAGTCAACAATTGAGCGAACTCGGCTTCGCGTCCAGTGAAGGCGGCGATATCGTGCGGCAGCGTTTGGATCGCCGCTGTCGTACCCGTTGCTGTTATGGCCGTCGGCCGCGGGGCGGCAAGCCGCACCCGCCCGCGAGCTGCTGCCTCGAGCTGGGCTCGGTCCTGATCGCCGAGCTCAAGCCCTTGCGCCAGCCGCAACACCGTGTCTGCGTGCGGGAAGTTGGCCACTCCTCGCTCCAAATCGCTGATCGTGCGCGTCGAAATGTCAGAGCGTACGGCTAGTTCCTCTTGGGTCAGCTGAGCGACGATCCGTAGCTGGCGCAGCAGGTCACCGAACTTCACGTCGTGCGGCGCGTCCAATCCGCCGGTCCTTCCGTGGGACAACCCGTGCGTTCTTCATGGTAACTGATGAGGCTCCACCTACCTTCCAGTTAACTGCCTGAATTTCGGAGACGGCCTAGCGGGTAATGAGAAGAGCTGTCGATGCATGTCCGTACGCATTATGACGTCATTGTCATCGGTTCAGGAATCAGTGGCGGGACGCCGGTCCTAAAGCTGGCGAGGTCGTGAAGGAAGGTTCTCCTTTTGGAACATGGTTCCTTGATATGAGCGAAAAGGCTGCATTATCGATCGCCAACGTTATTAACGGTATACTGTTAGCGCATAAGTATGC
>PLDT01000321.1:0-5330 GCA_003136255.1 Actinomycetota bacterium | reverse complement strand
TAGCCGCGAGTCGTCTGGAGCCGCCATGGCGAGCATCTCGGCGCCAGCCCGGCGAGATGGACGGAATTGCCCCGTCGACCTCGACCCCGGAGCAAATACGCTCGATCGTTACCAATCGGGGCATCAGTCGACCCCGGGGTACCTAACACATCAACGTGCCGGACCGTTGCCCGGCAGGGTCGGTAACTGGTGTGCGTCACCTCACTGGAACGCTGCCGGTCTGCTCGCGCCCGGCACGTGTGCGGTTCGCTTCAGCGTCCGCCGTGCTGTCGAGCTGACGCTGCCAGGCTGACCAGGTGCCGCTGGCCCGACATGACCTGGAATCACTGATCACGCGGCGTCTTCGGCGATCACGCACATTAGGTCCGCCAGCACCCGCCCGGGGCGTGCCTTAACATCCGCACCATCAGCGACCGAGGAGGCGTCTCAATCGGGGATCCTTTAGCGCTGTCCCTCGTCGTCGGCCTGATTCTCGTCGTCGGCCTGCCAGAGCATCCTGGCCATGCGCTCGGCGGGTTCGCGGGAAACCTCGGCCTCGCCTGCCGGGGCCCCGGTAGTTGCTGTTAAGGGCCTGGGATTTGTGACGGCGGGCGCGACCGCGCCGCCTTGGCCGACTTGAAGAACGCGCTGGAGGCCGGGCGCCAGAGCAGCCACACCGCGGCGAGGCCGGACAGCCAGGTCAGTCCGGCGAAGAACGCCTGCGCGATGCCATCTTTGCCGATGAGCTCCAGCGCCGACAGCAGCTCCAGCGTCGCCAGGCCGAACAGCACCGTGGACAGGATGCGCGCCCAGTTCCTGCCCTGGCTGGTCGCCCGTGCCATCCACACCCACAGGCCGATCAGGGCCACGCCGGCGAGTATCACCAGCGTTATGATGAGCGGAGTCGGGGTCAGGCGGTGCCCGAGCACTGTGCCCTTGACGTCGCCTGCGAAGGGCAGCGCGGCGATCAGGAGCGCGGCGGAGCTGATGGCGCCCCCGTGCATGAACCTGGCTGCGGTCAGCACCGGCGCGGGAGCGGGGGGCCGCAGCGGCTCGGTCGGCTGGCCGACGGAAGGGCCGGGCTGGGACATGGTGACCTGTGCTACGGCTGTGGCGTACGCGGCCGGATCGGCGGCGATCGCGGCGGCCAGCCTGGCGCGGGCCGCATCCAGCTCGGTAGGCGCGGGCAGCGGCGTCTGCTGCGCCATTTCCCGGAGCAGCTCCATCTCATTCATTGGTCGTGAGCTCCTCATACGTTGCACCCGCGTCGGTACCGGCCAGGACCTGGCGCACCTTGGTGCGCGCCCGGTGCAGCCGGGACTGCACCGTCCCCACCGGGATGCCCAGCGCCCGCGACACCTCCTGATAGGTCAGCTGCTCCCAGGCGATGAGCAGCAGCACATCCCGGTCACCGGCCGATAGCACGGCCAGCGCCTCGGCCAGCAGCGTGCGCATCGCCTGGGCCGTGACATCGGCAGCGACCTGTTCGGCGTGACCGGGAACCTCAGGCTCGGCCGGGGCGGGCGGCCTGCCTGATCCGGTACTGGCGGGCCTCGTCCCTGTGATGCTGGCCGACCAGGTTGGTGGCGATCCCGTACAGCCAGGGCCGGGCGTCCGCGTGGCCGAGGTCATACCGGTCCCGCTTGGCGAACGCGGCCAGGAACGTCTCGGCAACCAGGTCATCGGCGACCTGGCGGCCAGCACGCCGGGCCAGGTAGCGGTAGATGTGCGGGGCGTGCCGGTCAAACAGGACCGCGAACCGTTCCGGCTCCCGCCAGGAACTCTCAATGACCGCAGCATCACCGGCGGCGGCCGGTCCCCGGCGCCGCCTCATGGGTGACCTTGATCCATGTCCGTGCCCTTCCGGGTGCTCAGGAGGCTACACCTGTTATCCGCAACCGGCGCCCGGCGTGTTCACCGGCCACTGCTCGGCACTGCGCCGCCGACTGAGCTGTCAAGGCTTTTGCGGCATGCCGGCTGTCGGGGGCTGGTGGATCGCGAGGTGGTGGAGGAAGCTGATCATGCGGGTCCAGAACTGCTCGGTGGCCAGGGCGTTGGCTTGCACGCTGCCGCCCAGCCCCTGATCGGTGAAGAACGGGAAGTACGGGGGGAAGCCGAAGTAGTAGTGCCCTGCGCCGGGGTAGTACAGGTTGACGGCGGGCGCATGGCCAGGGGAGCCGTGCAGTTCGGTCATGATGGTGCTGGCCGCGGCCGCGGAGTCCCAGATGGGGTCCTGGCCGCCGTCGCCCATCAGCAGCGGGACCCGGATGCGGGTGACCGGGATGGTCGTCTCGGGCGTCAGCGGCTGGCCGCCGAGCGTCCAGGCCGCGCCAGGCACGACGCTGATCGAGGGGGTGATGACGGCGGTGGGTGAGCTGGCTATGACCCCGTCGGCCAAGTGCGGCAGGTAGGAGGCGAGCAGCAGCACTGCCTCTGTGCCCGCGGACGCGCCGTACAGGACCACGAGCCGGCCGCGGCCGAGCGGCTGGTTGCGCAGCCAGCTTACGGCGCGGGCGAAGTACTCCAGCGGGATCGAGCATAGGCACTGCGGCAGGCCGGGCTCGTCGAAGTAGCCCAGCGCCAGCGCCGGGTAGCCGGCCATCGCCAGCGCCGCGGCGGGGACGGCGTCATAGCCGCCTTCCGAGCCGCCGAGCACGACCACTACGGGAGCGCCGGGCCGGACCACAGCAGAGGTATACAGCAGGCCGTCGAACCCTTCCTGTCGCACCGTCTGGACGCTGAGCGTGACCTGCCAGCGGCGCTGCAGGGTCGCCGTGGCCCGGACCCGCCCGCCGGTCAGGACCTGCAGCCGGACGGCGAAGCCGGCCGTTGAGGTGCTGAACCCGGTGGCCTGGCTGGTGCCGGGCGCCGGGTGCAGCGACCACAGCAGCCCAGCGGCATCGGCCGTGTGGTAGCTGCCCGAGACCGGTACCGCCGTGGCCAGGTTCAGCGTCCCCGCGGCACTGGCCCGGAACACCGCCGCCGACACCCACGGCTGCCCTTCCTTGTCCAGCGCCCGGGCCTGCACCGTGACCAGGCCGTCCGACGGCAGCCCGCTGACGGTGACGTGGACCGGGTCCACCAGCGCGGCCGCGGCCGGGCCCGCACCCAGCCGCACCGGCGGCGTACCCGGCGACTCGCCGCCGCATCCCGCGACCGCCAGCACCAGCACGGCACCCGCCAGCCCCCAGGCCCGGTACCGTGATCTTTCCCTGGTCTGGAGCCTGGCCTCTGCGGGATGGGATCTCAAGCCCGCTGGATCGGCGGCGCTCTGCAGGGCACGGACTCTGGCGCCAGTCTCAGTCTGCCGGGTACCGGGATGCCCGTGGCAATGACCTGACAGGTCAGCCTGCTTTGCCCATGGCTCTCGCCGGGCAGCCAGCAGACCAGCGAACGCGCCGGGCCGCGGTTCACAGCCCTCAGTCACGACAACGCCGTCCTGGCCGAGGTGACCCGCCCCTTGAAGAACGCGTTGGAGGCCGGACGCCAGAGCAGCCACACCACGGCCAGGCCGGTCAGCCACAGCAGCACGGGGACGATCAGGCC
Organism: Actinomycetota bacterium; assembly: GCA_003136255.1. Taxonomy (GTDB): domain Bacteria; phylum Actinomycetota; class Actinomycetes; order Streptosporangiales; family Streptosporangiaceae; genus Palsa-504. The sequence goes on along the minus strand of PLDT01000321.1, from coordinate 1,805 downwards.
GAGCAGCGTCGCGCCGAACACGGAATGAATCACCGAGTACAGGTGGCCCCCGATGGCAAAATGAGCGAGATAGCCGCCTGGATACTGCGGCCTGACCCTGATCAGCTCCAGCGTCGCCAGGCCGAACAGCGCCGTGCACAGGATGCGCGCCCAGTTCTGGCCCTGGCCGTTCGCCCGCGCCATCCACAGCCACAGGGCGATCACGGTCAGGCCGAAGACCGTCGCCAGCGTGATGAGCTTGTTCACGTCGTTGACCTGGGCCGCGGTCAGGCTCGGATGCGCCGTGCGGAGCGCGGCTTTGATGGCGGGGATCAGGGCCAGCGCGATGATCAGGGTGCCGGTGCTGACGGCGGCGCCCGCGTACATGAGCTTGACCGCGGTCCGCACCGGCACGGGAGCAGGAGGCCGCAGCGGCCCGGCCGGCTGGCCGCTGGACGAGTAGGGCTGGGACATGGTGACCTCTTTCTGCAAGGGAGCCTGCCGGGAGCGGGAGGCTACATCTGTTATCCGCAACTGGCGCCAAACATGTTCACGGTCACCGGCGAATCCCAGGTCAGCCCACATGCGATAGCCGCCAGTCGTCTGGAACCGCCATGGCGAGCATCTCCGCGCCAGCCCGGCGAGATGGACGGAATTGGCCTCATCGACCCGGATCCCGGAGCAAATACATGGGATCGTTACCAAGCCGGGGCATTAGCCGACCCCGGTACCCAGCACATCAACCTGGTGTGCGTCACGTCCACTGGCACGCGGCCGCCACCGGCTGATAGATCACGGGCAGATGCGCGTCTGGCCTCACCGCTGAGTGCAGCGGCGCGTGTATGTATGACTGAAGTGGTATCGTATTAGTATGACAAACGCGATGACAGTCCGGCTCGACGAGGAGACGTCCCGCGAGCTCGCCGAACTCGCCGGGCACTACCCGAGCCGGTCCGCTGCCATCCAGGACGCCATTCACAGTGCCTGGCGGCAACTCCAGGCCGACAAGCTGGAAGCCGGGTACGCTGCCGCGGTCGCCGACAACCCGCACTACCCTTACGAGTCGGCCGAGGAAGCCGCCGTGCTGCGCGCGCGCCGCCGCGCCCGGCAAGAACGCGACACGCTCGCGTGACCGCCAGCCCGCAACGAGGCCAGGTCTATCGCTGCGACCTCGGATACGGCCTCAAGCCGTGGCTGGTGGTATCCAACAACGCGCGCAACCGCCTGCTCGATGACATCATCGCGATCAGGCTCACTACCACTGCCCGTGACCTGCCGACCTGGGTCAAGCTCTCCCCGGTCGACCCGCTCACCGGATACGCCAACGCCGACTGCATCGAGCAGCTGGGCAAGGACGAGCTCGGCGAATACCTCGGCGCCTTGTCACCGGCCTCCATGCGTGGCGTGAACCAGGCCCTGGCGATAGCACTGGCCCTTACCTGAGAACGCGACCGACAGCACTAACCCGCACGTAGCCCGGCGCAGGCAACCCGGATCAACGTGATCTGCGTGCCTTGGCGGGCAAGCGCCGAGCTCGCCGAGCCGACCCAGAACGGGCCGGCGCGCGTTCTCCCGGCCGTGCCCGTCGCTCAGCGTCACACTGCTGACCGGCATCACCTCGGGACCCACCTTCCATCCATCATCGGCTGACCGCAGACTCACGGCTCGCTGCTCGAGATCCTGGTCTGGTTGAGGCAACATCAAGAGGATGTACGGGCCTATCCTGCTGGAGCAGGCGCGTGATACGCGGCATGTGCGGACGTCGGCTAGGTCGCTGCCAGGTGCGGACTCAACCCGAGCGGCTCAATCCGCTTTGCTGCACACTG
>PLDT01000516.1:0-2936 GCA_003136255.1 Actinomycetota bacterium | reverse complement strand
GCTGGCCGTCGGTGCGCAGCTGGTGCCGCATCACCCATTAGACGTGAAGGCCCTGGACGTGGACTTCCTGGCCTTCTCCGGGCACAAGATGCTGGGCCCGCTCGGACTCGGCGTGTTGTACGGGAAGCGGGACCGGCTTGAGGCGCTTCCGCCGTTCCTGGCCGGGGGGGACATGATCGAGGTGGTGCGGATGGAAGGCTCGACGTTCCAGCCGCCGCCCGCGCGGTTCGAGCCGGGTGTGCCGCCGGCGGCGGAGGCCGCGGGTCTCGGTGCCGCCATCGACTACCTGTCCGGACTCGGCATGGATAACGTCGCCGCGCACGAGGAGTCGCTGACCGCGTACGCGCTCGACACACTGCGCGAGATCAACGGCGTGCGCATCCTCGGCCCGGACACCACCAAGGACCGGGGCGGCGCGGTGGCGTTCGAGGTGGAAGGCGTCCACCCGCACGACGTGGGCCAGGTGCTCGACGAACTGGGCGTCGCGGTCCGCACCGGCCACCACTGCGCCTGGCCGCTGCACCGGGCCCTCGGTGTGCAGGCCAGCACCCGGGCGACGTTCTACGTGTACAACAGCCACGCCGAGGTCGACGCGCTGGCCGACGGCATCCGTTACGCTCAGCGCTTCTTCGGCGCCCGGCAATAGGCGGCCCCCGTTCAGTGTTAACCGTGTTACCCCGGGGGACGGACCTCCGGGGAACTCCTACGAGGACGCGATGCAGCTCGAGTCGATGTACCAGCAGATCATCCTGGATCACTACCGCAACCCCCACCACAAGGGGCTGCGGGAGCCGTTCGACGCCGAAGTGCATCACGTCAACCCGGTCTGCGGCGACGAAGTGACGTTGCGGGTCACCCTCAAGGACGTCGATGGCGAGCCGGCGGTCGAGGACATTTCGTATGACGCGCTCGGCTGTTCGATCAGCCAGGCCAGCGCGTCGGTCATGAGCGACCTGGTCATCGGCAAGCCGGTGACCGAGGCGATGACGATCAGCCAGGCGTTCCTCGGGCTCATGCAGTCCAAGGGCCAAGGATCACCCGATGAGGGCGTGCTCGAGGACGCCGTGGCGTTCGCGGGCGTGTCCAAATACCCGGCCCGGATCAAGTGCGCGCTGCTGGGCTGGATGGCCTGGAAGGACGCGACCGCCAAGGCCATGGAGGCAGGACGATGACGGAGAACACGACGACCCAGGACACCGCGACCCAGGACGCTGCGATCCAGGACGCTGCGACCCTGGACACGGGGCCGGAGGCGGCTGGAGAATTCACCGGCGAGCTCATCACCGAGCTCACGGCCGAGCAGGAGGACATCCTCGAGGCCCTGCGTGACGTGGTGGACCCTGAACTCGGCATCAACGTGGTGGACCTCGGCCTGGTCTACGGCGTCGATGTGGACGCCGAGCGGGTGGCGACCATCGATATGACCCTGACCAGCGCGGCGTGCCCGCTCACCGATGTGATCGAGGATCAGGCCCGGGAAGCCCTGGACGGAGTGGTGAGCGACTTCCGCATCAACTGGGTGTGGATGCCGCCGTGGGGTCCGGAGAGCATCACCGAGGACGGGCGCGAGCAGCTGCGCGCCCTCGGTTTCAACATCTGACGCGCGTCGGACCATCCGCCGCGCGGCCGCTTAGGTCCTGATGTAGAACGGCTCGGCGTGCTCGGAGATCCACTCGTCGACCTCGTCCGGCTCGCCCTCGCCCGGGAAGGTGACGTCGATCGGGAACCCTTGCTCGGGCACCGCGCCGACCGCGCGCTCGATGGCGGCGATGACCTGGCTGTGCGCGGCGTCCGAGCCCGGGTCATGCAGGATGACCGAGATGACCAGGCCCTCGCCCTGCCCGGGCACCGACAGCCAGCCTCGGGACGCTTGGCGGACATCGGGAATGGTGTCCAGCGCGGTCCGGATCTCGGTCAGCAGCGAGACCGGGTCGGTCGGCGGCTGGCCTATCCGGACGTGAGCGCCGTCGGCTAGGACCAGCGTCGCGGCCAGGTAACCGACGCCCTCGGGGTAAATGGGCACGCTGGCCTCGGCCCACGGGTTGAGCGCGATGCCAATGCCGGCCGGCAGCAGCCGGGCCAGTTCGGCGGCCGGGACCACGATGTGCGGCATGGCGGCGAACGGGCCGTCTCCTGACTGCCCGCCGGGGTCGTCCGGCAGATGCTGGGCCGGCACGGACACCTGTCCGGCGGACTTGCCCCGGCCGGGCCAGGCGGTCAGCTGCTCGGCGGAGGTGAAGGCGGGGACGAATTCGGCGCCCAGGTAGGTGACGGTGGGCAGCAGCACGGCCGATCCGTCGGTGACCGGCCGCTCGTTGTCAGGCAGCGGGAGCCAGAGCCGGCCTCGGCTAAGCTCGTCGAGCAGATCGGTGACCCGGTCCGGGTCCTTGGCCGCGGCGGCCAGGGCATGCTCGGTCGCGGCGGGCGTGAGGCTCGGCTGGGGCGTCCCGGACTGGTCCGGGTACCCCCAGGCGACAGCCCCGGGCCGCATGAAGGTGCCGCCTTGCGACATGGCAGAGCCCGGATTGGTCGGAGTCTTCGGGTCCATGGGTGTGTTCCTGTCGTCAACTGCTAAGGGCGAGGTCAGGCAACCGATAGTACGGATAGTAGCCAGGTTAGGGCGGTGCGTAATGAGGAATCCCGCGGCCGGGGGCGGCCGCTGGGTGGACGTTCCGCCAGAGCGCCTGGTGTCCTGGATCGTCACGTTCACCCACCGCCACGGCCCCGGGTCCGTATCGGGTGACACGGACGGTGCGACGGTCACGTTCACGGCCGCGGACGCGGCGGTGGCCGAGTGCCATCCGCCGTTCCCGCCGCTGCGCTGGGAGGGGCCGGGGGAGGGTGACCCGGCGGCTGCGGCTGCGGCTGCGGCGGCTGCGGCAGCGGCGGCGATCGTGGCGCACGCCGCAGCGGACCGGACCGTCGGCGTCCTGCTG
>PLDT01000357.1:0-3606 GCA_003136255.1 Actinomycetota bacterium | reverse complement strand
GATTTCCCCATGGCCGTTGACACTGGAGCGCGCCCTGGCTGACGGCCCATCTCGCGAGAACAGCTCTACTTCCCCGAGCCCGCGCCGCCGATCGCTGACCTCGCCTCGCTCGCCGGGGACGCCGACAGCATGGCGATCCACTTCGATACCGGTTCCGTCCGCTACCGCTGGCTTGATCGCCAACGGCGAACACGACCGAGCGGCCGCGCGTAAGGTTGTGCGTGCCAGAGGTCACGGTTGCGCTGCGGGCGTGGTGTCGGGGTCGTGGCCGGGGCTGGTTTCGGGGATGATTCCGTGGCGTGACCGAGTCGCTGCCGCCGGAGGATCCGCGTGATGCGCTGATCGGTGAGCAGGCGGCGCGGCTGGCGGCGCAGGATGAGCAGATCGCGGTGCACGGGGAGCGGATCGCGGCGCTGGAGGCCCTGGTGGCGGAGTTGGGGGAGCAGCTGGACGCGGCCCGGCGGGCGGCGTCGCGGAACTCGGGGAACTCCTCGATGCCCCCGAGCAGCGATGACCTGCCTGGCCGCAGGCCGGCGGCCCGGAAGGAGCGGCGCGCCGCGGAGCGGGCGGAGCGGAAGCGGAAGCCGGGGAAGCAGCCTGGGTCGCCGGGCGCGGCGATGCGCTGGCGCAAGGCAGACGAGGTCGTCGGCCACTTCCCGCAGGGGGACTGCGCGTGCGGCGCTGACCTGGCGGACGCCGCTGACCTGGGCGTCGCCCGGTCCTATCAGCAGGAGGACGTTCCCGAGCCGCAGCCGTCCCGGCGGTACCAGCACGACCTGCACAGGGCGCGGTGCGCCTGCGGGAGGGTCCACGTCGCGCTGCGGCCGGCCGGGGTGCCGGACGCGCCGCTGTCCGTCGGCCCCCGCCTGTCGGCGATGGCGGTCTACCTGTCAGTGTTCCAGCACGTGCCTGTCGAGCGGGCGCAGGCGCTGATCGCCGACCTGACCGGCGGCGTGCTGTCGGCCGGGTTCGTCCACTCCTGCCTGGGCAAGGCCGCCGGGCTGGTGACGGACGCGGTGCGGCTGATCCGCACCCTGATCGCCGCCGCCCCGGTCGCCGGGTTCGACGAGACGACGCTGCGGTCCGGGCCGGCCGGGGAGAAGAAGTACGTCCACGGCGCGTTCACCGAGCTGTACTCCGCGTTCTGGCTCGGCACCCGCGGCCTGGAGACCATGCGCGAGGCCGGGATCCTGCCGTCCTTCGCCGGGATCGTCGTCTCCGACCGGTACGCCGGCTACTACAGCGAGACCTGGGCGAACTTCGCCGGGCACCAGGCCTGCGCCGCCCATTTGGCCAGGGACTTCCAGGACTGCGCCGAGACCTACCCCGGCGCGGCGTGGCCGGAGCAGGCCATGCGGTCGCTGCGCGGCCTCATCCGCGCCTGGCACGCCGCCCGCGAGCAGGGACTTCCCGCCATCCCCGACGGCGACCGGGAACCGCTGGAGACCGAGTTCCGCCGCGCCGTCACCGTCGGCCTGGCCGCGGTCTCCCGCGTCCCCGGCCCGAAGAACAAGACCAGGCAGCAGCCCGGCCGCGAGCTCCTCGAGTTCTGCAAGACCAGGCAGGCCGACGTGCTCCGGTTCGCCACCGATACCAGCGTCTGGCCGACGAACAACATCTCAGAGCGCGGCGTCCGCCCCCTGAAAACCCAGCAGAAGATCTCCGGCCGTCTCACCAGCGACGACGTCACCCAGGACCGGCTCGACATCCGCGGCTACATCGACACCGCCCGCAAGCACGGCCTCGGCGCCTACGACGTCCTGCACCAGCTCATGACCGGGAACCCCTGGCTGCCCCCAGCCCAGCCGATCTCCCCGTAACAACGCGATCAAATTCGCGCGCCACCATCACACCCGACTTGGCTCACCATCATGGCCTTTCGGTGGTCGCGTTCTTGTGACCTGCGGGTTCTCGTTTCTCGATCAGCGGATTTGTGCACTAAACCAGGCCGTAGAGCTGGCCCGTGTCCCGGTATCTGCGCTCTGGCCGAAGCGCGGTACTCCTGGCTCCAGTAGGGTTGCGCCGCCCGGCAGGGCATCTTGACCTCGCCCCAGGGGCACGCTTCATGATCGCGTCATGAAGGAACTGGGACCCGCCGAGTTCTCCGCGGCTACCGGGCTCTCGGCCAAGGCACTGCGCCTGTACGACGAGCGCGGCCTGCTGGTACCTGCTCGTGTCGACCGGGCCACCGGCTACCGCCGTTACACCGAAGACCAGATCGCCACCGCGGGCCGTATCGCGCTCCTGCGCAGGGCCGGCATCGGCCTGGCCGACATCGAACGGTTCCTGGCCGCACCGGCCGCCGCCGTGATCGACCGGTGGCTAGCGGATCTCGCGGCCGAAACCGGAGCCCGCCGGCGGGCCCTGGACGCGCTCGCGTTCGCGCTCGGCTTCGGCACCGCACTACCGAAGGAGCCCGCCATGGCCGTCATCATCCGTCCCGTCGATTCGGCAGCTGAGCTAGTCACCGCCTTCGACGTCGCAGGCGCCCAGTTCGACCCGGCTATCGATCACACCGACCACCGGCGGTTCGCCGACCTCGAAGCCGCCTACCCCGGCGAGCGCGAACTGCTGCTGGTAGCCGAGGAGAGCGGCTCAGTCGCGGGCGCCGCCATGGGCTTCGTGTCCACAGGGCGGGAGGTGACCCTGAGGATCCTGGCCGTTGCCGCCGGCCAGCGCCGGCGGGGCATCGGGCGCGCCCTTCTGCGGGCTTTCGAAGGCAGCGCCCTCCGCATGGGCGCAACACGCATCTCCCTGGGCGCCGACGCCGAAGCCGGCTTCTATATCCGGCACGGCTACCAGACGATGCTGCTCCTGCAGTGGGCCTATGACCCAAGCCTTTTTGACGCGGAGGTGGAGGCCCTGACCGCTGGACCCGTGAAGGATATGACCTGGCACCGGTCGTCATCCGGCGGCGTGCCCCAGCTGTTCGTGGATCTCGACGAACCGAGTCCGGCTGTGCGAGACCAGGTCCAGGACCTGGTCTGCGGAGCGCACGTTGGGTACTGCATGACCAAGGCGATCAACGCGCAGAACGAGCCGGCCATGCCCGGCCTGGGCTCCCACCAGGATCGTCCAGGGCGAGGGCGAACCGGCATCGAGCCGGCGAAGCGCGAAAGCTGCGACAACGGCGCCCGCTAACGGCAGCCAGAGGTGCGCACTAATGGAGCCAACTCGGGCACGGCCTCGGCGCCCACGAAGTCCTGCACCAGCGCATGACCGGGAACCCTGGCTGCCCCCAGCCCACCCGATCTCCCCGTAACAACGCGATCAAATCAGCGCCACCATCACAGACCGTTCACCGGGTGAATGCTTACGTCGTGGAAACGAAACACAAGTCTGTCTTGCCCGTCTCAGATGATCTTGCGGCGTTCCCTGCGGCGCCAGTGGATACTGCGTCACCATTCGAGACCTCATAGAGGCAGGGCCAATTCAAGATCGCTAAGCGTGACCGCCATCACGCTGTGTAGTCATGAATAGGAGTGCCCGCGTCCGGTCGCGGCAGACCCATTCTGCGGTTTCCTTGATGCAGTTCACTTTCTTGAGGCGGAATAGCCCGAGGGCGAGGTTCCGGAGCGAGGCCATGGTGTCCATTCACGGGGTGCT
>PLDT01000161.1:0-5847 GCA_003136255.1 Actinomycetota bacterium | reverse complement strand
CTGGCAGCAGGTCGCCGGACGGCTGCCAGCCCAGCTTCACGCGTAGCACCTGACCGCCCGGGATACGGCTCCAGCCAGCTTCCTGCGGGCGGGTTCGCCGCGAACGCCCGCGCGGTCCTCGCCGACCTGGACTCACGCGGCATCACGCGCGCGGTGCTCGTGGGGCACTCCTACGGCGGCGGGGTGGCGCTGTCGGCGGCGAGCCTGGCACCCGGCCGGGTGGCGGCGGTAGTCCTGCTCGCGAGCGTCGGCCCGGGGTGCGTGACCGGCTGGGACAGGCTGCTCGCCGCACCCGGGGCAGGCCAGCTGTGCGCGCTGGTGGCGTGGCGGCTGACGCCGTGGATGGCCCGGGCCCGGCTGGCCGGGATCGCCCGGCGGCGGGGCCGCCCGCTGTGTCCGGACGAGTATGCCAACTGGCAGGTCTGGGGCGATGCGGACCGCGGATACCGCCCGCAATGGCGCACGTTCCTGACCGAGCAACGCGCCCTGCTGCGAGAGCTTGGCGCGCTGGAGCACGCAATCGCTTCGGTCCGGGCACCGGTGCTGGTGCTCGCCGACCCCAAGGACACCGTGGTTCCCTTCGAAACCGCCCGCCGGCTGGCACGCGGCCTGCCGGATGCTCACCTGCAGGTCGTCCAGGGCGCGGGTCATCACCTGCCCAGGCGAGCCCCAGAGGCCGTCGCGGACGCGATCGTGGGGTTCCTCGCCGCGGCCCAGATCACTGACGTCCCGATCACTCAGTCAGCGGCGACATGAACAGCTCATGAGTCCTACCCGTGTTAGTAGAACGGGGCCCGCGCCCGGCGGGTCCCGGCTAGCAGCCGGGAGAAGGGAAGATACAGGTGGCAACACCCGTCACGAGCGTGCGGGCGGCAACTCAGCCAGGCCGCGGCGAGGCCCGCAGCCCAAGCTGCGGGCCCGCGAGCGGATCGCCGCCGAACGAGCCGCCCGCAAGCGCGCCGAAGCACGCCGGCGCCTCCTGGTGGCGGTCGCTTCGGTCACCGCCGTGCTGGCTGTCGTGGTGGCACTGGTCGCGGTCAAGCTGACCTCTACCCCTGCGCGTCTGGTCGCCAGCGAATCGCAGGCCCCCTCCGTCGTGGTCAGGCAGGTCACGACCGTTCCGGCGGCCGTGCTGGCCAGGGTGAGCCCCGGCCAGGCGGTCACCCCGCTGCAGATGGTCAAGACGTCCGGTCCGCCGCTGACCATCGGCGCCAAGCCAGCCATCGTCTTCGTCAGCGAGGAATCCTGCCCGTTCTGCGCGGCCGAACGCTGGTCGGTGGCCGTCGCACTGTCCCATTTCGGCACCTGGAGCCACCTCGGCACCACGACGTCGTCGGCGACCGACGTGTACCCGNNGCCGGCGCGCAGTACGACCCGCAGGTCCTGGCCGGCCTGTCGGCGGCCCAGATCGCCAGCCAGCTCAGCAACCCGTCGAGCCCGGTAGCACAGGCCGTCGACGGGTCGGCCCGGGTCATTATCGCGGCCATCGATCAGGTCCTGCACGAGCCACAGCCCTGACTCTCCGAGCGCCAGGGTCAAGGGATACTTCAAGCGGGTGAACCCGGCCCCGAAGGTGGCGCGCGGCGAGCAGACTGAGTGGAGACTGCAGCCGATCTCCTGGCCGGCACCACTGGTGGTCCGAACGAGGACGCCATGGGCAGTGTCCCCCATGCGGGGGCACAGGCACTTGCGTCCATAAGCGGCAGGCGGGGGCGGCGGGCAGGCGCGATGCTGGCAGGACCCGTCACCTGGCAATTACCCGGCAAAGGGGGAGAACGATGGCACGGACGCACGAGCCGGTTGCGGTGCTCGGCATTGGAGCGATGGGCCACGGGATGGCAGCCAGTGCTTTGCGCGCCGGCATCCCGGCGATCGTCTGGAACCGCACGATGGAGGCGACCCGGGACCTGGCTGAGCTCGGCGCCGAGGTCGCCGAGACCGCCGCCGACGCGGCGCGGCGAGCAGCGATCGTGGTCACGATGGTGACCGACGCCGATGCGGTCCTTTCGATTGCCCGGGACCAGGGGATGCTCGCTGCTTTGGCGCCAGGCGCGATCTGGGCCCAGATGAGCACCATCGGCGTGGCGGGGACCGACCGGGTTGTGGCCATGGCCGGTGCCCAGCGTCCGGACGTGATGCTCCTGGACGCGCCGGTGTCGGGAAGCAAGGATCCGGCCGAACACGGCCAGCTGACGATCTTCGCGTCAGGACCCGACGAGGCGCGCGCGCGTGTCGCTCCGCTGTTCGACGCGCTCGGCCAGCGCACGATCTGGGTCGGCGAGGCCGGGACCGGAACGCGCCTGAAGCTGGTGAACAACACCTGGCTCGCGTTCGCGGCCGAAGCGGTTGCCGCGTCCGTGGCTCTTGCTCGCCGGCTGGGCCTGGAGACCGAGACGGTGGTGGACGCGCTTGGCGGCGGCCCGCTCGTGTCCACCTGGCAGACAGCCAAACTGCGGCGGATTGCCGACGGCGAGTTCTCGGCCCAATTCGCGCTGTCGCTCGCGCTCAAGGACGTGCACCTCGCCCTGCAAGCTGCCGGCGACAACCGGTTCGCGGCCCTCCTCGGCCTGGCTGACGAATGGCAGCAAGCCGTCGATCAAGGTCTCGGCGAACAGGACCTGACCATCGTGACCCGCGTGCTCGAACAGCAGGGTGGGAGGCTATGACCTGGTCGGCGACACGATGATGTGGGGGCAGACGGACCCGAAGCAACTAGTGCGCGACGTCACTCTCGCCGGGGAAGCCGGCCTCGGCTTCGCGGTCGTCCGCTGAAGTCGCGCCGCGAGCCGAACAGCGCATCGGGTTGGCTTTCCAAGGCGCCGCGCGGGGACAGCTGACCTCCGCACGCCACGGTCAGGTCCGGCGCCGCGTCGGCAGCCGAAGTCCGGGTGGTGCGTTGCCTGTGCCTGTGCTGCCCGCGCTGTTATGACGACGGTCACGACCAGATATTTGAACAGTCAACTACATGTGACTCGTGTTTTCCGGTGTCGGGCTCGCACGCACACAGCGCGGCGAGCGCAAGCAGAGGAGAATCCGTGAAAATGCGACGAGCGCTACTGACCGTGGCAGGCGGTGTAGCCGCGGCGCTGATAGCTGCATCGCCCGCGCTGGCCGCGGGAACGTGGCAGGTCGACAGCAGCCCCAACCCGGCCGGAAGCACGTTTTCCCAGCTGAATGCCACCTTCGCCGCCTCCCCCACCCAGGCCTGGGCGGTCGGCCAGACCCGGGTCGCGGCCAGCGGCGACGGCTTCGAAACGTTGATCGAACAGTGGAATGGCTCGACCTGGAGCGTCGTTCCCGGCGCCCCGGCCAGCGCCTCCGCATCCTCGCTCAACGGAATCTCGGGGACGGGCCCCAGCGACATCTGGGCGGTAGGCCAGAACTCCAGTACCAGCTTCATCGAACACTGGAACGGCCAGTCCTGGAGCCAGGTCGCCTCCCCGGCCAGCGACCCGCCCGATGGCCAGCTGAACGCGGTCAGTGCCGACAGCCCGACCGACGCGTGGGCGGGCGGCTCGGCCATGAACGTCAACAACACGGGGGTCACGCCGCTGATCGAGCACTGGAACGGCACGCAATGGAGTGTTTCCCCCGGCGCGATCAATGGCGGACAGATTCTCTCCATCGCCGCGATCTCCCCGGCCGATGTCTGGGCTCTGGCCGCGGCGGGCAAGGGGAATCCCGCCGTCATCGAGCACTGGAACGGCAGCACCTGGAGCATCGTCTCACTGCCGGCCAGCGGGACCCTGCACGGCCTCAGCGCGGTGTCGGCCAATGACGTGTGGGCGGTCGGCAACGGCGGGCTCATCCTGAACTGGAACGGGACCCAGTGGAGTCAGGTCACCAACCCCGCCGGCCAGGGCGCCAGCCTGGCCGCGGTGACCGCGCTCAGCGCCAACGACGCCTGGGCCATCAGCGAAAACGGCTCCGTGACCGAGCAGTGGAACGGTACCCAGTGGACGGCCGTGCCCCCGGCAAGCGCGCTGCCTGCCGACTTCAGGACCGCCGGCGGTTTCATCTGGAGCGGCGGCAGCCTGTCCGGCCGGGCGGGCGGCCCGCTGTTCGCCGTCGGCAATACGGACAACGAGACTACGATCCTGCAGCAGCCCCAGCCGTAACCCGCGTCGTCAGCCCCGGCCGCCCGGCCGGGGCTGACGCCGTTCTGGACCAGCTACCTGCTGCGGCGGCTGGGGGAAGGCGTTTTACGCGCAGGCACTGGCCGGGCATCACGCGCTGATGTTCATGCGCGCGGCGAGTCCGTCCAGCAGGGCCTGGAGGCCGCGTTCGAACTGGCTGGTCAGGGCGGCTTCTGTCATCGGCGGCCCGGCGGTTTCGTCGGCCTGGGCGCGGGTGCTCTCCGCGTAGATCGCGGTTAGCTGAGGGAAGTCCCCGGCCCGGACCAGGGCAGTGCCGTACGCGACCGCGGCGGCGACCATGGCCGGGTCTTGTTCGGCTATCCGGGCGCGGGCCAGGGACTCGACGGCGTGCAGGGCGTTGCCGGACACGTAGTCGTCGGTGGCGGCGATGAGCTCGAACCTGGCCGGGACGGGGAGGCCGGTGCCGGCCACCGCGGCGAGGGACTGCTCGAAGTGGCGGATGGCGTTGGGCCCGAACTGGGCGTCGTTCAGCGACGCCAGCGACCAGGGGTGGGCCATGAGCACGTCCCTGGTCCGGCGGGTGATCGCGGTGATGGCCTCCCGCCAGGTGCCGCGCAGGCACTCGTCCGGGACGAGGACGTCGGCGAGGATCGCGTCCTGCATGAGCGCGACGATGTCGGATTTGTTGCGCACGTAGTAGTAGAGCGTCATCGTCGCCGCCCCGAGCTCGGCGGCGATCCGCTTCATCGTGACCGCGCTGAATCCCTCCTGGTCCGCGATCCGCAGCGCGGCGCCGGCGATCTGCTCGCGGGTGTAGCGCGGCTTGCGGTCCGCCGGCTCGGGCAGGGCCCAGATGGGCCGGTGGTCATGCTCAGTTGCCACTCGTCTAGCATACGAATAAGCTATTCGTATCTAGTACGAATAAGGTGTCCGATAGGAGGGATCTCGATGGGAACCAGCGGGGCGGTCGGCGCGCGCCTGCATGACGGGAATGAGCCGGCGATCGCCGCGGCCGGCCTGACCAAGCGCTACGGCAAGACCGCTGCCCTGTGCGACGTCAGCCTGCAGGCCAGGGCCGGGACGGTGACCGCGCTGCTCGGGCCGAACGGCGCGGGCAAGACCACCATGGTCCGTATCCTGGCCACGCTGCTGCGGCCCGACGCGGGCACGGCACGGGTGGGCGGCTATGACGTCGCGCGTGAGCCGGAGCGGGTCCGGGCGCGCATCGGGCTGGCCGGCCAGTCGCTGTCGGTCGACGGCAAGCTGTCCGGCCCGGAGAACCTGGCGATGTTCGGCCGGCTGCACCGCCTGGCCTGGCCGGTCGTGCGCGAGCGCTCGGCGCGGCTGCTGGAGGTCTTCGACCTCGGCGGCGCCGGGAAGAAGGCCGTCAAGGCCTACTCCGGCGGGATGCGGCGCAAGCTCGACCTCGCGCTGAGCCTGATGGCCGAACCCCCGATCCTGTTCCTCGACGAGCCGACCGCCGGCCTGGACCCGGCCAGCCGGCACGCCCTGTGGGACATCATCCGCGGCCTCGTGGGACGCGGAACGACAGTGCTGCTGACTACCCAGTACCTGGAGGAGGCAGACGCCCTGGCCGGCTCGGTCGTGTTTATCGAGGCTGGCCGGGTCGTCGCCGCCGGAACGCCCGCCGAGCTCAAGGCACGGGCCGGGCAGGCACAGTTCGACCTGATAGCGGCCACCGCCGCCGCCGTCATCCGCCTGCCCGCGGCGCTCGGCACCCTGGCCGTCG
>PLDT01000508.1:0-10848 GCA_003136255.1 Actinomycetota bacterium | reverse complement strand
CCGTCCTGATTTCATGGCTTCTAAAATATTACGTTAGTTGTCAGGTTTTGCTGCCAGGGTAGCCCCATGACGCAGACCACAGACCCACGCGAACTCCACCAGCGGGCCATGGCCCAGACCGGATCCATCGTCGCGGCCGTTGAGTCCGGCCAGCTCACCCTGCCCACCCCGTGCGCCGAGTACGACGTCCGTGCCCTGCTCAGCCACATGGTCGGTGGCCTGAACCGGATCGCCGTCGTGGGGGAGGGCGGCGACGCCATGGCCGTCGCCCCCCGCGCCGACGACGTACCCGACGACGGCTGGCTGGCCGCCTACGCCGTGGCCCGCGCCCGGGTCACGGCCGCGTGGGCCGACGAAGCCTGCCTCGACGCCCTGGTCAAGGTGCCGTGGGGCAAGGTCCCCGGCCGCATCGCCCTCTCCGGGTATGTGCAGGAGATCCTTACCCACGGCTGGGACCTGGCCCGGGCCACTGGCCAGCCCACCGAACTCGACCCCGAACTCGCGTCCTGGGTGCTCGCCGTGGCCCAGCGCATCCTGCCGCCCGAGCCTCGCGGCGGCGAGATCCCGTTCGGCCCGGTGCTCCCGGTCCCGCCCGGCGCCGGCCTCTACGCTCAGCTCGCCGCCTGGCTCGGCCGCCAGCCCTAGCCGATGACCCCCGTTGCAGGCATGTATTACTCTAAGTATTAGAAAGATGACAGATAGTGAATAGAGCTGACTAGCGCGCAGGGAGCGGGAGGCCGCATGGACGGCAGTACACCGGCGCGGATCCTGCTGGTCGATGACGATGAGGCGCTCGGCAGGTACCTGGCCCGGGTCCTGACGCGCGGCGGTTTCGACCTCGATCCCGCGGACATCCTCAGCAGCAAGCCGACGCTGCCGTGAAGGTCGGGGCCATGAAGGTCGGGCCATGAACGTCGCGCTTGACGAGGACTTTCACGTCCACTCGACGTTCTCCGACGGCGCCAGTACCGTCGCGGAGAATGTCCAGGCCTCCCGCGAGCGCGGACTGCGCGCGGTGTGCCTGGTCGACCATGTACGGCGGGACACGCGGTGGCTGCCCGAGTTCACCGCCGCCGTGGACCAGTACCGCGGTCAGCCGGGCCTGCGGGTGCTGGCCGGGGTGGAGGCCAAGATCCTCGACACGGCCGGCCACCTCGACCTCCCGCTCGACCTGCAGACCGTGGGTGGCATCGACCTGGTGCTGATCGCCGATCACCAGTTCCCCGCGGACAACGGCCCGGTGCACCCGGACGAGCTGCGGGCGGCCCTGGAGTTCGGGAGCATGACGTCGGCCGAGGCGATCGAGCGGCTGTGCCAGGCCACGGCCTCGGCCGCGACGGCTCAGGCCGCGATGGCTCAGACCGTGACGCTGCTCGCCCACCTGTTCAGCCTGCTGCCCAAGATCGGGCTGGACGAGGCGATGGTTCCAGGTGCGCTCCTGACGGACCTGGCCAAGCGGGTCGCCCACGTGGGAGCGATGGTCGAAGTGAACGAGAAATGGTCCTGTCCGTCGGCTCGCACGGTAGCGGCGATGGCCGACGCGGGCGTCCTGCTGGTGGCCGGCAGCGACAGCCACCACTGCCGAGAAATCGGCGTGTACCACTCGGTCGGCCAGACCGTGCGCGCGGCGGGGGTCTAACCGGGACGGTGAGCCACGACTTCATCCAGGGCGGCGACTGGATACTCATCGCCCTGGTGATCGCGGGCTCCTTCACCCAGCTGGTGATCCCGACGTGACGATCCATCGCGGCCGGCACACCCTCCTCAGCCGGCCGCTCGCCGACGAGCTGCTCCCCGGCCGGCACCCGCTTCGCCTTACGACACGGCAGGGGAACCGATGATGGCACGGATGAACGGCCTGCGGCAGCGGGTGGTCGCCGCCTCAGTCGTCGCGCTCATCCTGGCGGCCGCTGCGCTGGCTCTCGCGCTGACCGCGGCGGCCGGCAGCCGGGAGCACGGGCGGGAGCTGTCCCAGCAGCTGGTCCCCGCGGCCGCGTCGGCCGTGGCCCTGGTTGACCTCTATACGGCGCAGCAGACGGCGCTCCGCGACTACGTCGCGGACCCAAGCTCGGGCAGCCTGGACACGTTCAACAGGGAGCAATCCCTGATATCGGACGATCAGAAGCAGATCGGGCGCCTGGTATCTGGCGACGCACCGCTACCCGGACAGCTCAACGCGACCGGCACGGCTTACCGGGCCTGGCTGGCCGACGTCGCGGACCCCCAGCTGGCCGCCGTGGCCGGCGGTGATGCGGCCACCGCGCGGGCGATGCAGGCCGATACCGCGCGCACCCGGCCGTACGTGCTGGCCATCCGCTCGGCCGGGTCGGGCCTGCAGGCCAAGATCAGCGCGGCGCAGCTGACGGCCATCGCCCAGTTCAATCGGGAACAGGGTCCTCTCCTGGCCGCACTCATCGCCCTGTGCGTGGTGGTCGCGATTGTCATCGCCGACGGCCTGACAGCGGTCTGGTTCGGCCTGCTCCGGCCGTTCCGGAAGCTGCACCTGGCCATGGATGCGGTCGCCGCCGGGAACTATGACACCCGCATCCCCGCGGTGGGCCCGTCCGAGCTCGCCGACCTGGGCCGCGGCATGGAGGCGATGCGGAACCGACTGGTGACGGCCCTCGCGCAGCGGGAACGAGCCGAGAAGCGGTTCCGGCGCCTGTTCAATACCGCCCCGGACGCGACGATCGCCGTGGCCGCGGACGGATCGGTCGCGATGGCGAACGCCCGGGCCCTGGACCTGTTCGGGTACGAGGCCACCGAGCTGATCGGCCTCCAGGTGGAGATGCTGATCCCCGAGGAGGTCCGGGAGGCCCTGTCCGCCGAACGCCGGGCCTACTTCGCCAACCCGTCGTCGCGCCCGACCGGCGCCGAGTTCAAGCTGCGCGCCCTGCGCCGCGACGGCCGCAGCTTCCCGGCCGAGATCACGCTGGCCGGGTTGCCGGTGGGCAATGGGATTGGGATGCTGGTTACCGCCTCGATCCGGGACGCCTCCGAGCGGCTGGCCATGGAAGCCGAACAGGAGCGCCTGCGTGCCGCCGTCGAGCAGCAACGCGTCGAGCGGCGAATGGCCACCTGAGCTGAGCCAGGTACCTCAGGCGAAGCGGCGCCGCATCCACCAGAAGCTGAACCCGGCCAGGATCAGGGCCAGCCCGCCGAAGATCGCCAGCTCGTACCCCTGCAGCGGCCAGTAGCGGCTGGTGGGCTGGTAGGCCAGCACCTGCCTGACCAGCCTGGTGACGCACTTCCCAGCCGCCTGGCTGAACGCGGCGTTCGGCCCCCCGCCGGGAGCGACGCTGGCCTGGGCCGGGAACCGGTTGGGGCACAGCCCCACCCCCTGTAGCGTCATCCTGCCGTCTCCCGCCGGGCTGAACAAGATCCCGAACCGCCCTCCTCCGTAGCCGATCAGGCCGCCCTGTCCGACCACGTGCCCCGCGGCGTTGATCGTCTGGTCGGACAGCACCCAGTCGCCGGGGCTGGGCGCAACGGCCGGGTTTCCCGGTCCGCTCCCCGGGCTAGGCGGCACGACGGCCGAGACGATGCGGAGGGGGGCGATGAGGTACGGCCGGACCAATCTCTCCACCGCCACGCGGATACCGGCGAAGACCACCAGGGTGGCGGCCATCGCGGGCACCGTCCGGCGCAGCAGCATCCCAGCGGTGACGCCGAGCGCGAAAGCGAACGCGGCATAACCGAACGGGACGATGCCGCGCTGGTCGAACACGGTGAACGGGTCCGCGTTCACCCGGTCGATCGGGCTTGACCACCAGGTCACCATGAGGCTGAGCAGCCCGGCGACGGCGACGCTCGCCAGGCCGACCAGGCCGAGCTTGACCGCCAGCCAGCGCTTGCGGGGGACGCTCTGGGTCCAGGCCAGCTGGTAGGTGCCGGTCTCCAGTTCGCGGGCCAGCAGCGGCGCCCCCCAGAACACCCCGATGACCCCCGGGACCACCACCAGGACCAGGCTCAGTGCCTGCAGGAGCTTGTCGCGGCCGACGAACGCGGCGGTGGCGACCGAGCAATCGCCCTGGGCCCGACAGGGCACGACGCTGGTGTAATACAGGTGGACGAGCTGGGGGCCGGTGATCGCGAGCACCACCGCGATCACGGCCAGGGCGCCGAACGCCACCGTGGCTTGGGCCCGGAACTGGCGCCAGCTCAGCCGGATCATCGCAGCACCCCCAGTCGGCGATCGGAGGCGCTGCCCTGCTGCCGGGCTCGGCCCATGTACGCGAGCACCAGGTCCTCCAGGCTCAGCTCCTCGACGGTCCAGGCCGGGTCGTGAACCGGGCCGTCGCACCGCACGACCAAGGTGCTCTGCACGTCGGTGTGGCTCTCGTCGATGACCTGGAGATCCGGGGCAAAGGCCTTCGGATCGCGGCGTGGCCCGATGAGCCGGCGATGGGCAGCCAGCAGCCCCTCCACCTCGCCGGCCACCTGTACGCGCGAGGAGGCCAGCACCACGAGGTAATCGCAGATCCGCTCGAGGTCGGCCACCAGGTGGGAGGAGAGCACGATGCTGAACTCGTGCTCCGCCACGGCGGCCATGAGCAGCTGCAGGAACTCCCGCCGGGCGAGCGGGTCGAGGCTGGCCACCGGCTCGTCCAGGATGAGCAGTTCGGGCCGCTTGGCCACGGCCAGGGTGAGNNAGCTTGCCGGCCCGCTGCTTCGGGTCCAGGCCGAGCTGGCCGATCCGGCGCCGCGCCACCTCGTCATCCCAGCGCGGGTTGAGCCACCCGCCGAGCCGGAGATGATCGGCGACCGACAGGGCCGAGTAGACCGGGGTGTCCTGGGCCACGAACCCGACCTGGCCGAGCTGTCTGGCGTCGTCTGACGGCGGCCGGCCCAGGACCTCGATCGTGCCCGCCGTGGGCCGCAGCAGGCCGACGGCCAGTTGCAGCAAGGTGGTCTTGCCGGCCCCGTTCGGACCGACGAGCCCGACCACCCGCCCCTGCGGGATGTCCAGCGTGCAGTCCGACAAGGCCCAGCGCCTGCCGTACTGCTTGCCGAGCCCGCGGGCGGCCAGGGCGGCGCTCACGCTACGCCCTCCGCAGCGGAGGACCGAAAAGTGTCCCGGAACAGCGCCTCGATGCTCTCGTCGTCCAGGCCGGCCCGGCGCGCCTTGGCCAGCCATCGCCTCAGGTCCTGGCGCAGCGGCCCGTGCGCGGCGAGCGAGACGTCACCCAGGCTCTTCGTCACGAACGTCCCGACCCCCGGCCGGGCCGCGACCAGGCCGGCGTGTTCGAGTTCCTTGTACGCCTTGAGCACGGTGTTCGGGTTGATGGCCAGGCGCTCTACCGCGTCCTTGACCGTCGGGAGCTGATCCCCTTCGCGCAGCAGTCCCAGCCGCAGCGCCTGCCGGACCTGCTGCACGATCTGCTGGTAGGGCGACACGCCGGAGCGAGCGTCCAGATGAAACTCGATCACCGTACGTCCATTCATCTAGGTTCCTAGATAAATACCCTCCTACATGATTAGCTGTCAAGCAGCGCCTGAGACAGCGCGCGCCGCAGCCTGGACTAACCTGATAGACGTGCGTCCGGTCCAGACCCGCCGCTGCGTGGTAATCGGCGCGGGCGTGCTCGGCGCGGCCGTGGCGGCCAGGCTGGCCACGGCCGGGATGCGCGTGACTCTGCTGGAGGCCGACCAGCCGGGCCATGGCACCAGCCGGTGGAGCTTCGCCTGGGTGAACTCTAACGACAAAGGGCCGAAGGCCTATCACGACCTCAACCAGGCCGGGATCCGGGCCTGGGCCGAGCTCGCACCCGACCTCGACGGCGCGGCCTGGTACCACCCCGTCGGCCACCTGGAACTGGCCACCTCGGCCGCCGAGTGCGCCGCCCGGGTGCGCCGCCTGACGGAATGGGGCTACTCCGCTCGCCTGATCGACGCGGCCGAAGCCGCCGAGCTCGAGCCGGCGCTGCGGCTTCCCGAGCCGGGCGCCTGCGCCGCGTGGTTCCCCGGTGAGGCCTACCTGCTGACCGAGCCGCTGATCCAGCGCCTGGTCACCAGCGCGACGGCTCACGGCGCCACCCTCCTGACCGGCGACCAGGGCCGCGTGACCGGCCTGGCCCGCGGCCGGGTGCGCACCGCCGCCGGCGACGTCCTGGCGGCGGATGAGATCCTGTGCTGCGCCGGTCGCTGGACGCCCCAGCTCACGGCCCTGGCCGGACCCGCCTGCCCGGCCCCGCTGGTTCCCTGGGACACGCCGGAGTCGCCCGCGCCCGAGCTGATCGTCCGGGTCGGTCCGGTCCGCCCGGAAGGCCCGGTCCGCGTGATCCACACGCCGCAGCTAGCGCTGCGCCCTCACTCCGGCGCCCTGCTCCACCTGGAGGCCCCCGACGCGGACGTGGACCTGTACACTCCCGACCCCGACCTGCGCCGGTGGGCCAGCGAATGCCTGCACCGGGCGCGCCGCACGGTCCGCGGCCTGCAGGACGCGGTCGTCGCCAGCTACCAGGTCTGTGTGCGCCCGCTGCCTGCCGACGGGCAGTCCATCGTCGGCCGTCTGCCCGGCGCCGAGTGGCTCTACGTCGCGGTGACCCACAGCGGGGTGACGCTGGCCGCCCACCTGTCCCGGCTCATCGCCGCCGAACTGGCCGCCGGCACGCCCGGCGCCGAACTCGCCCCGTACCGTCCGGACCGCTTCGCCGGGACGGCCGTACCTGCTCCCGGGAGGTGATCGGCCGTGGGCTACCTGCTCCGGATGTCCGTCGAGATTCACGACTGGCTGGCTGACCTGCAGGAAACCGATCCGTCGACGGCCATGCGGGTGGGCCAGGCGCTGGCCGCGCTGATGAGCGAGGGCGCCGGCCTGGGGCCCCCGCTGGTCGTTCCCGTCGCGGCGACCTGGCCCGAGGATCTGGTGGCGGCCCTCGACGCCTCCTATCAGCACCGCCTGGACCGGCTCACGGTGGTGCGCAGGCGGGTCGCCGAAGCCGCCTGGCTGGTCAGGGACCTCCAAGAGCAGGTCGACGAGCTGGAGTCGGCGCAGGCCCGGCTGGCGGACCGGCGTCGCCGGGCGCTGGAGGAGGGCCGGAAAGACGATGTGGAGAAGGCTGGCCGGCAGCAGGCCGTCGCGGAGCAGGACGCCGCCCGGCTCCGGCAGCTGGTGCCCTGGATCGCCGAGACCGAGACCTGGCTGCGGGCGCGCCAGCAGCGGCAGCAGGCGCGGACCGATGCCTTCCGGACCCGCAAGGAACTCCTGAAGGCGACCTACACCGCCGCCCGGGCCGAACTCCAGGTAAACGAGGAAATAGCGGCCTCCGCCGCGGCCGGCCAGGACGCGGCAGCCCAGTACGCGGCAAGCCAGGATGCGACCAGCCAGCAGGCGAGCACCGAGGCCCTGGGCCGGCTGCGCGACGCCGCCGCCCAGATCGAGCGGGAACTGGGCCGCGAGCCCTTGCCGGAAGGCCTGCTGGAGCTGCGGCCCGGCGCGCCCGGCGACAGCGAGGTCCGCCTCATCTTCGCGATCGAGCCGCCCGGCACCGCGCTGCTGATCGCCGTCCTGGAGGGCCGTGACACCGCCCGGGACCAGTACCGGGACGCCGTCACGCTGTCCGGGGAGGTACTGCTCGAGGCCCGGGCCGGCCAGGCCCCCGAGGCCTCGGCGCGCGGTTACGACGACACGCGATCCCTGGCCGAGGAGTTCTTTCCTGGCCAGGCCGCCGAGGTCGACGACGGCGCGGCCGCCCTGGCGGCGCGTAACCGCGCTCGCACGCTGGCCGAGCAGCGGATCCGGCTTGGCCTGACCCAGACCGAAGTCGCCGAGCGGATGGGTGTCCAGCCGGACCAGGTGGCCGCCATCGAGCGCCCCGACCCCGGCACCACCGACATCCGCACCCTGACCGCCTACGTGGCCGCCCTCGGCGGCCGCCTGGAGCTCACCGCCGAATTAGGCGGCGACCGCGTCGTCCTGCGCTGAGAGTCCCCGAAATGCAGCCGACGATTGCCCGGTCCTGATGGGCATGGGATCATTCACCTATGGCGTGGCTCACCACCATCTCGCGTGCGCAAGCGACGGGGGCGCTGGCCGATGCCTACGTCGCGATGGACAACCGGCCCATGCCGCCGGTCTACCAGGCTCCGCACGGCGACGTGCCGGGAATTATCCAGGCCCACAGCCTTGACCCTGAGTTGCTCCGCCGGACGTTCAGCGTGTCCGGTGCGCTGGCGACCACCGGGCTACCTTGGGTGGATCGGGAGCTGCTGGCCAGTACCACGTCGCGTACGAACCAATGTTTTTATTGAACGTCCGCTCACGCAGAGTTTCTGCGTGTCGCCGGCGGCGAAGCCGTCACCCCGTTGGCCGTCCTTCAAGGGGACGATGAGTCCCTGGCACCGCGTGCGCGCACCCTGGCCCGGCTGGCGGTGACACTGACCGCGCGGCCGTGGGCTCTCACTGCGGAGGCGGTGGGGGACGCCCGGCGGCAGGGACTCGACGAGGACCAGATCGAGGCAGCCATCGGTGTGATCTCGCTGTTCAACTATTTCACCAGGGTGGCCGACGCGACCGGCATCGAATTTGACTATCCCACCGCGTTGCCTGCCTTCGAGCCGGACCTGGGCCAGGTTACGGCGCCCCGGCCGGATCGGCCCGTCTCGTTCAGNNTGGCCGCCGTTGCCGCCGAAGAGGCGGCTGACTGGGCAGGCGTCGAGGCTCTCAACGGGTTCAAATCCGGATCCGATGGTGACGACCAGCTGATCGGATTCGCCCGCAAGCTCAGCCGCCAGCCGTGGCGGATGGGGAAAGGCGACGTCGAACGCCTGCGGTCGCTGGGCTATTCGGAAGAGGCCGTCCTGCACGTGATCTCGGTGGTCGCGCACCAGAATGCCGACTCGCGCCTCGTACTCGGCCTCGGCGCCACCGGAGTCTGAGCCGGGAGCGATCCGGCACGGCATGCTTGAGTCATGCCGACCCGCCCGCGCCTGGACCTCGAGGCGGCCCGGAGCCGCACCCTCCCCGACGTGCTCCCCGAACCCGGCGCGCCGTTCCGGGTGCTGTTCTGCGGGATCAACCCCGGCCTGTACTCGGCCGCGACGGGCTGGCACTTCGCCCGGCCGGGCAACCGGTTCTGGGCCGCCCTGTCCCTGTCCGGGTTCACCCCGCGCCGCCTGGACCCGAGCGAGCAGGACCTGCTGCCCGGTTTCGGGCTGGGCATCACTAACCTGGTCCCGCGCCCCACCGCCCAGGCCGCCGAGCTGAGCGCCGCGGAACTCCGGGCCGGCCTGGAGCACCTGACCGCCCTCGCCGAGCGGTACCGGCCGCGCGTCATCGCCATCGCCGGCGTCACCGCCTACCGCACCGCGTTCGCCCAGCCGCGCGCCGCCAACGGCCTGCAGCCCGACCCGCTCGGCCCCGCCCGGGTCTGGGTGGTGTCCAATCCCAGCGGCCTGAACGCTCATACAACCGCGCCCAAGCTGGCCCAGGAGCTACGAAACTTGCAGGAGTGGCTGGCGGGGTAGAGTCCCGACTTGTACTCAAGGGCCATCGACGCGACGAGGAGGTCTCATGCCGAAGGGATACGCCATCTTCACTGAGAAGGTGAACGACCAGCAGGCCATGGGCGCGTACGCAAAGGTCGCCGTCCCGACCGCGCTCGCGGCGGGCGGGAAAGTCATTGTCGTCGGCCCTCCAGCGGATGTACTCGAGGGCGAGTGGCACGGCGACCGGACCGTGATTATCGAGTTTTCCTCCGTCGAAGCGGCACGCGACTGGTACAACTCCCCGGAGTATCAAGCAGTGATCGGCCAGCGGCTCGCCGCCGCCGAGTCGAATGCCGTGATCCTCGGCGGCGTTTGACCCCGGGCGGGGGAGGCCGGATCGCGATACTCGCACCCACGGTCGTTCGGAAAAAAATAAGAACCCAGCTGCCGAACGGCCCTGGTGCATGCCCCCGGCCTGGCTGCAGGCGCCGCCCGCACTGAGAAAGGATCGTGGGCGTGGCCAGGTTCCCCGGTTGTTCACGGGCCATCGGCGGGTGCGCGCCCTGGTTGACCCCCGACGACTGATGTGATAGCTATACACATTGTGAATGACTCTCACGTGAGGCGGCAGGCGTCCCAATCTGAGGCCGTACTGGTGACGGGGTGCTCTTCTGGTATCGGCCGCGCGAGCGCGCTGGCCCTGGTCCGGGCCGGCTTTCCCGTCTGGGCGTCGGCCCGGAAGGCGGGTAGTCTCGGGGAGCTGGAACAGGCGGGCTGCCGGGTGCTCGAACTGGACGTGACTGACGAGCAATCCCGGGTCGCCGCGGTGCGGCAGGTCGAGGCCGAGCACGGGGCGGTCGGCGTGCTGGTCAACAACGCCGGGCATGGTGGCGGCGGGCCGGTGGAGGAGGTGCCGCTGAGTCTGGTCCGAGAGGTTTTCGACACGAACGTGTTCGGACTGGTCGGCATGTGCCAGCTCGTGCTGCCCGGCATGCGCGCCCGGCGCCACGGCATGATCGTCAACCTCGGATCGGCCGCCGGCCTGGTGACTCCGCCGACGGGCTGCCCGTACGCCATGACCAAGTACGCGGTGGAGTCGCTGTGCGACGCGCTGCGCCCGGAGGTGGCCCCGTTCGGGGTCCGGGTCGTCCTGATCGAGCCCGGCGCGGTGCGGACCCGGTTCCTGGCCAACAGCGAGCTGCACAAGCCCGGCGGTGACGACCACGGGCCGTATGCGGTGTATAAGGCGAACGTGGACCAGATGACCGCCCGCGCCCACCATGACGGTGCGCGCGCCGTGCTCGACCCGGATGACGTGGCCAGGGTGATCGTCCGGGCGGTCACCGCCCGGCACCCGAAGGCACGCTACAAGGTCGGCTCCCAGGCCCGGCTGGCGCCGGTAGCGCGGCGCGTCCTGGG
>PLDT01000623.1:222-5472 GCA_003136255.1 Actinomycetota bacterium | reverse complement strand
TGGTGGTGGTTGTCCCCGACGCGCCTCTCGAACAGGGCCGGGCTCCCGGCCGGCTCGAGGCGCCGGACCAGTCCCGCCGCGGTCAGCGCGTGCAGGGCCTCATACACGGCCTGAAGCGAGACGTGGCCTACTCGCTCCCGCACCCCGGAGGTGATCACCTCGACGCCNNGCGACGCGGGCGGCCGTCACCCGCAGGCCAGCACCGCGGAGCACCTCGGCGCTGGTCGGAGTCTGGAATTCGGCCACGGGGGCCAACCTATCGTCATAAACACGAACGGCACAAGAAAACGAATGACTCAAGTTGAGAATCGCGGCACGTCGAGGATGATGGGAGTCCAGGACCGGGAAGGGCTGGTTAGCTTGGCGAGTACCGCAGTCAGCTTCGTCGGGCGGCAGAGCGAACTGGGCATCCTGGGTGACCGGCTGGCCGCTGCCGAGCTGGGCCATCCGCAGGTGGTCTACGTGGAGGGCGAGGCCGGGGGCGGCAAGTCGACGCTGCTTTCGGTGTTCCTGGGTTCGCTGTCGAACGCGGTCGTACTCCAGGTGGGCGGCGACGAGGCCGAGACCCTGCTGTCGTACGGGATCGTCGATCAGCTGCAGCCAGGGGCCTTGACTGAGCCGGGGACGGACCCGATGGCGGTCGGCGCCAGGCTGCTTGACCTGTTCGACCGGTTGCAAGCCGGCGGTCAGGTGGTCGTGGTCGTCATCGATGATCTGCAGTGGGCCGACCGGCCGTCGTCGCGTGCGGTGCTGTTCGCCTTGCGCCGGCTGCGGGCGGACAAGGTGCTGGCGGTCGTGTCGGCGCGGGCCGGGGAGCTGACCGATCCCGGCTGGACGCGGTTCGTCAGCGGTGATTCACGCGTCACCCGCCTGCGTCTGGGCGGGCTCAGCCCGGAGGATCTCACCGAGCTGGCGGGCGCGCTGGGGCTGGGCGTGCTGTCGCGGCGCGGGGCGTCCCGGCTCGCGGCCCATACCGAAGGCAACGCGCTGTACTGCCGGGCGTTGCTCGAGGAGATCGGCATCGCCGCGCTGAGCGCGCCGGGGGACCGCGGGCTCCCGGCGCCACGGGAGCTGTCCGCGGTGATCCTGGCCCGGGTCGCCGGGCTCCCGGCCACGACTCAGTCCTTCCTGGCGGCCGCTTCGGTGCTGGGTCAGCACGCGCCGGTCTCGGCGATCATGTCGGCCGCCCGGTTGCCCGATGCGCAGCACGAGGTGGACACGGCGGTCGCCGCCGGACTGCTGACCGAGGGCGCGTCAGCGCTCGAGCTGGCGTTTACCCATCCGCTGTACCGGGCGGCGATCTACGCCGATCTCAGTCCGGCGAGCCGGCGGGACCTGCATGCGCGGGCGGCTGAGGTCGCGGTCGGCCGCGCGCGACTTGCGCACCGTGCCGCGGCGGCGCTGGGTCCCGACGAGGCGCTGGCCACTGAACTCGAGGGGTCCGCCCGGGCCCTGGCGGCGGCCGGTGACGCCGGCGCCGCGGCCTGGGCCCTGGAACAGGCGGCGGCCGTTTCCCTCGCGGCGCAGGACCGGGAAGGCCGGCTGCTCGACGCCGCCGTGGTCCTGCTGAACACCGCGGATACCGCGGCGGCGGCCCGGGTCCTGGCCACGTGCCAGGTCTCCAGTGCTCGTCGCGACGCCTTGACCGGGCTGCTGGGGGTGTTCACCGGGTCGCCCAGCGCCGAGGACCGCTTGCTGTCCGCGTGGCAGGCCCACGACCCGCAGACCGAGCGTGAAATCGGAGCGCGGGCCGCGACCTCCCTGGCCAACTTGATGGTCCTGTCCGGTCGCCCCGAGCAGGCGCTGGCCTGGGCGGACCGGGCGGTAGGCGGCACCGCTCCCGGTTCGGCGCTGCGGGGGATGGCCCGTACCGCGCAGGCCTACGCGTTCGCCGCGGCCGGCCGGACCGGCGAAGGACTGGCCGTGCTCGGCTTCCTGCCCGGCTCGGGCAACGAAGTGCCGATTCCGCAGACCGACGCGCTCATCATGCGCGGCATGCTGGAGGTCTACGGTGATGACCTGCCCGGGGCCATCGCCGACCTCGGCGTGGCGGCGGCCCGGCTGCACACGGGGCTGCCGTCGACCTACCCGGGCCCGTGCCTGGCCCATCTGAGCGACGCCCATTTCCGCCGGGGCGACTGGGACGCGGCCCTCACGCACGCCCAGCTGGCGACCGCACTGGCCCAGGACACCGACCGTCCGCTCGACCTCGCGCGGGCGCACGCACGCACCGCCCAGGTCCTGGCCTGCCGCGGTCAGTGGCCTGCCGCGCAGGCGCACGTCGGCGCGGCCCGGGCCGCGGCTGAACGGTTTCCGCTGGTCGTCGCGGTGGCCGCGGCCGCGACGGCGGGTGCCTGTCTTGCTTTCGCGCGCGGCGACCTGGCCGGGGTACTGGCCGCGACCGAGCCGGTGCGCGCCACCGGGCTCCTCGGGGTCGGGGGCCGGCCCGGCCTCTTCAACTGGCGCGGCATCGAGGCGGACGCGCTGATCGGGCTGGGACGACTCGATGACGCCGAGACCGCGCTGCGCGAACTCGAGGACGCCATTCCCGCACCCGGGCCGGCGTCGGCCGCCCTGACCCTGGCTCGCTGCCGGGGCAACCTGGCCGTGGCCCGCGGGCACGCGGCCCAGGCCGAAGCCGCGTTCACCCGAGCCCACCTGGTCGCGGCCGAGGTGCCGATGCCGTTTGAACACGCCTTGCTGAGCCTGGACGACGGCCGTCGCTTGCGCGCGGCCGGGAACCGGCCGCAGGCGATCGTACAGCTCGAAACCGCCCACCGCCTGTTCTCCGGCCTGGGAGCCGACCCGTACGTGCAGGCCTGCGCCACGGAACTGGCCGCCCTGCAGGTCACGGCGGCCGCCGAGGGTCCCGCGGCGCTGCTGGGGCTCAGCCGAGCCGAGCTGGCCGTGGCTCGGCTGGTCGCCACCGGATTGACCAACCGGGAGGTGGCCAGCCAGCTGTACGTGTCAGTCAAGACGGTGGAGTACCACCTCCGCAACAGCTACATCAAGCTCGACATCACCTCCCGCCGGGCGCTGGCCGCCCTGCTCCGCTGACTCTTTTAACCTGTTCCGCCGCACCATCCCGGCTGCGTGATCCTGGCCGCGTCATCCCGGCTGCGGCGGCTCGCGGCCGGGATGGCTGGCTGTACTTACCCACGGTCGTTCGGCCATGATGGACAGTTATGTTTTCGAGCATGACAGCTCTGCCTGACATTGGCCTGTGGGCGCGTGGCAGCGGGCTGGAGATCGTGCTGCTGCTGACCGGCGCGATCTTGCTGACCCGGTTCGCGACCTGGCTGGGCGGCCGGATCACGGACCGGATCGACGCCAGCGCCAGGGAGACGGACGCGCTGGTCCGCTCGGAGGCGTCCAAACACCGGCACGCACTGGCCTCGGTGATTACCTGGGTCACGCTGGTGGTCATCTACTGCGCGACCGGCGTGGCGATCCTGGCCCGCCTGAATGTCCCCGTGACCAGCCTGGTCGCCCCGGCCGCGGTGGCGGCCGTGGCGCTGGGGTTCGGGGCCCAGCGGGTGGTCCAGGACATCCTGGCCGGCTTCTTCATCATCACCGAGCGCCAGTACGGTTTCGGGGACCTCATCCGCCTTTCGGTGCCGGGCCTGGGCGACCCCGCGATCGGGACCGTCGAGGACGTCACCCTGCGGGTGACCACGGTGCGCACCGCCGACGGAGAGGTGGTCATCACCCCCAACGGCCAGATCAGCCAGGTGACCAACCTGTCGCGCGACTGGGCTCGGGCCGTGGTGGACGTGCCGGTGCCCGTGGCCGCGGACGTGAACCGGGTCAGTGACCTGCTGCGGCAGATCGGCGAGGAAGCATATAAGGACCCGGGACTGCGCAGTCTGTTGCTGGACCCGCCGGCGGTCATGGGCGTGCAGAGCCTCGACGTGGATCACTTCCAGGTCCGCCTGGTGGCCAGGACCCTGCCCGGCAAGCAGTTCGACGTCGGGCGGCTGCTGCGGATCCGGATCGCGGCCGGGCTCCGGCGCGAGGGCATCAACCTGCCCGTCGCGGTGGAGACCGGGGAACCGGGGGCCACCGATTGATGCGGCGGGTGCGGCGGGTGCGGACCTCCACCTGGATCCTGACCGCGGTCTTCCTGGTCGCGTTGGCGACCTACCTGCTGGTCAGGCCTCCGCACCAGGTAACCGTCTACGTGCCGGTGCAGCCCGCGACCTCGCCCGCCGCGGTGCCCTATACGTCTCCGGCCACGACCGCGCCGACCAGTCCGGCGTCCGAGACTCCGACACCGCACGCGGACAAGACGCCGCACCCGACCACCTCCCCGACCACCTCCCCGACCATCGCTGCGACCCCGTCGCCCTCGTCGGTCGTGACGCCAGCTTCGTCAGCCACCGGCTCCGCGTCCCCGTAGTCCGTTACGCTGGGTGGCATGGATGGCCAGGTGGCCCTGCGGCCGGTGATCGAAGACGATCTGTCTTGGCTCGCCAGCCTGAGAAATGACCCGACCGCTACCGGCCCGCACGAGTGGCATGGCTGGAGCCATCCCGGGTGGGAGCGGCGGCGGTGGGCCGAGGACGGATTCCTCGGCGATAACAGCGGGACTTTGATCGTGCTGCACGGCACCGACCGGGTCGGCGAGATTTCCTGGCGCAAGGTTCAGACCGGGCCGATTGCCGTTAACTGGGCCATCGGCATCGGGCTAGCGCCGCAGTTCCGGGGCCGCGGCTACGGGGCTGAGGCGCAGCGACTGCTGGTTCACTACTTGTTCGCCCATACGCAGGTGAACCGCATAGAGGCCACCACCGAGATCACCAATGTGGCCGAGCAGCGGGCCCTGGAGAAGGCCGGGTTCACTCGCGAGGGCATCCTGCGCGGCACCACCTTCCGCCAGGGCCGGTGGCACGACCAGGTGATTTACAGCGTGCTTCGCGACGAGGTCAAGCTCGAGGATTCCGCCGCCGAAGCTCCCTCCTCGCCAGCCCCAGGCGCCCCATGCTGAGCGCGCTGGTTACCAGGTCGATGGCACCGTCGTACCAGTTCTAGCTGGACCGATGGCACCATCGACCCGCATGCGCCGCCCGGATCCTCCGCGTTAATGGGACCGGTGAGCTAGTTGGTGAGGGAGTGCCGACGGGGCTAGCGCGGGCCCGGGCCAGGCTGATGCCGGGGTCCCGCACGCCCTGCCGCAACACGCCGGCACCAGTTATTTTCGGGATGCTGGGCCCAGGCGATGAAACGGCCGTGGTGCGCGCGTCTTACTCG
>PLDT01000623.1:0-159 GCA_003136255.1 Actinomycetota bacterium | reverse complement strand
TCTGGCGGACGACTGGCCGTGGGATGAGGGCATGCCGCCCTATGACCCGCGGATGGCTTTCACCTGCGAGCGCCCGTCGTCCGAGGTGCTCGGCTATTACCGCGAGACGTGTGACCGGTCCGACGAGATACTGGCCGGGGTCAGCCTGTCCGACGTCCC
>PLDT01000148.1:0-3161 GCA_003136255.1 Actinomycetota bacterium | reverse complement strand
CCCGGGCCCAGGTCGGTGACGGTCACGCCGGCCAGGGTGACCCCTGCTCCCTGCAGCAGCCGGCCGGTCATCTCCTCAGCATGAGCGCTCAGGAGGTCCTCCTCGTGGAGGTCGTCGGGCCGGCTGAGCAGGCGCCAGAGCTGTGCGGGGCTAGGGAGCCGGACCGGCAGCGCCCGGTGGCCAGCGTCGTCGGCGAGGATCACGAGCACGTGGCGGATATCCATCCCCCCGTCTGGTGTGCGTCCGGGCCAGGGGTCGGCGTGCGCGATGCGAACAGCGGTCATGGGGATTCTCCGGGAGAGGGCGGGGATGAGGTCGGGCCGGTGCGCGGTGATGTACTCACGCAGCCGGCGGCGGGCCTTGTGCAGGCTGGCCTTGGCGGCGCCGGGAGTGCCGGCGACCTGCCCGGCGGGCTGGTCGGCGTAGTAGAACGCGGTGACGGCGTGGCGCTGCCCGGGGGGCAGGCCGGCCACCGCGCGGCTGAGCACGTCGGCGCGGTCCAGGTCCTCAGCCGATGGCAGGCTGCCGGCGGAGGCCGGGTGCAGGTTCTCGGGCCAGTCGCCGAGCAGGGTCAGTGGCGCGCGGCGCCGCTGGGCGCGGCAGACGTTGGCCACGATGCCGCCCAGCCAGCCGGCGAACCGGTCGGGGTCGCGCAGCCGGTCCAGCGCGAGGAACGCCTGCAGGAACGCGTCCTGCACGGCGTCGTCGGCGTCGTCTGGCTGCGGGCACAGCCGGGCCGCGCGGGCGCGGGCCATCGGCAGGTGCCGCTCGACCAGCAGCCGGAACGCGGCCGGGTCGCCGTCGCGGGCGAGCCGGACCAGGTCGCCGTCACCGATGTCCATGCTTGGCTTTACTCCTGGGTTCCCGGCGGCGCCAGGGTGAGTTCCGCGCCGCGCAGCTCAACGCGGCCGCGGCCGGCCATCCAGATGCCGAACCGGATGACGATGGCCGCGCCGGGGACGGGCACCGTGACCTCATGCCAGGTCCAGTCGCTGCTGCCCGGGGCGGTCAGGCTGCTGCCGTGGCCGAGCAGGGGCCTGGTAGCCGTCGATTCCGACCGCGGCCCGCTCACGGCCAGGTGCAGGTCGGCAGGGCCGGCCAGGCCGACGGCGCGCAGTTGTCCGCGGAAGGTGACCGCGCGGCCGCGGTAGTCCTCGGCGGCGATGGCCTGGACGAGGACGGCCGAGCCGGCGGGTTCCGGGACCGTGGCGGCCAAGACCGCGGACTGGTTCGCGGCGGTGCAGGAGTAGTCCGGCCCGGCCGGCTGGCCGTCATCGGAGAAGCTGCCAGCCAGTTCCCAGTAGTCCAGGCCCTCGGTGAACGCCATGTTCCGCGGCTCGAAACGCCGTGATTGCCCGGGGCGGCCCGGCGGCCGGGCGTCCGCCGGGGGCAGGAACGGCGCCAGCATGTCCTCGCCCGGCACCGGAACCGCGAGCCGGTCCATCACCTCCTCGGCCACCCGGACCGGCGCCCCGGCCACGGCGGCCAGCGCCAGGCCGTACTCGGCGCTGACCGTCACCGGCGGCCGGGTTCCCGTGGCCGTGGTTAGCCCGACGCGCGCCGTGACCGTGTCCGAGCGCAGCTCGGGCACATCGTCGCTGGCCGGCTCGATGTCTACGGCGCTCACCTCCGTCCCGGCCGTCCGCAGCAGCCGGACCGCTGTCTCCAGCAGGCCACTGGTCACCTCGGCGTCCACGGCGGGCCGGCCCAGCCGGCCCAGCAGCCCCTTATGACCGGCAACTAGCCACAGCGGCACCGCCCGGTGGCTCGCGTCGTCGGCCAGCACGATGAGACGCTGATGCGGCCACCAGTCGGGCACGTCACTCCCGTCCGGGGCCCGTGGGGGCCGGATATGGCGCGCAGGAACGATGCGGACAGTCGTCACGGCGATCCTCCAGCAGACGGCGAGGCAGCGATTCGGCTCACACTCATTAGTGTCCGACGGCCCGCCACCGGTTACCCGACAGGGCCGTTTGACGGTCCATCGATTTTTGGTCATACTTTTGACTATGACAGTGCTTCCGCTGGGCGAGGTTAAGTCGCACCTGTCCGAACTCGTCGGCCGTGTTCACGACCATCACGAGCGGGTGACCGTCACTGTGCATGGCAGGCCCTCGGCCGTTCTTATCGCCCCGGAAGACCTGGAAGCGCTAGAGGAGACCTTGGAGATCATGCGCGATGCCGCGACGATGAACCGCCTGGCCGAGTCGGATGCGGAGCTGGCTCGGGGTGAGTACGTTTCCGCCGAGGAACTTGCCGAAGCGATGAGGCGGCGCCAGGCACATTGAGCGGCGAGCCTGCGTATGGATCCCTACGAGTTGCGGACGACGTCAACCGTCCGCCGAGCTCTGAGCCAGACCCTGCCGGAATCCGTTGCAACGGCTGCGTATGAGTTCATCACAGGCCCTCTGCTTGCCGATCCCCACCGGATCGGCAAAAGGCTGCTCCCGCCAATGGATGACAGGTTCAGCGCCCGCCGTGGCACCTACCGGGTAATTTATCGGATCGACGACAAGGACCGTGTGGTGACGGTAGTAGACGTCGTCCACCGCACTTAAGTAGTCCGCGTTGCCGCGCAT
Source organism: Actinomycetota bacterium (assembly GCA_003136255.1). GTDB lineage: Bacteria > Actinomycetota > Actinomycetes > Streptosporangiales > Streptosporangiaceae > Palsa-504. The sequence goes on along the minus strand of PLDT01000148.1, from coordinate 582 downwards.
CAACAGCCAGCCCCCCGCATAACAGGATTTAACCTGCCACGGAATATGATGTGACCGGTCGCCTCTAGCGCGATTACGAGGGCGAAGATTCCGACGATGAGAATCCACACGAGCAGCCTGGTAATCCGGCTCGCTTGCTTTTTTTGATGAGGGCGTTGGTGTGGCTTGTTACTCATTATGTTCCCTGATGGAACGGCGTCGATCGAATCGTAGATGATTTCAGGCTGACGGACCAAGGCCCAGCGGCGCCGCGGTTCGGGACGAAGGGGCGGCTGACCCGCTAGTCCGCGGTGGCGTGGAGCTTGTCCAAGATCGCTGGGGCGAGCGGGTTTCGCGGCACCGGCTGACCGGTGCGCTGCGACCATCGGTCGAGGGCCCAGGCGTACAGCTCTGCCGTGGCCCGCAGGGAACGGCGCAGCTCTGCGGGCTCTGCCGAAGTGGGTGCTGCGCGGTGGATGCGATCGATGTCGGCGGCATCCAGGCTGTGGTGGGCTGAATGGCCGGCCGTTCCCAGCAGCGGCAAGATGCGGTTGTTGAGCGTGTCCATCACCCCGTAGCGGACCATCCATGCCTCGCCGTGCC
>PLDT01000313.1:27118-29164 GCA_003136255.1 Actinomycetota bacterium | reverse complement strand
GGCGATCCCGTCGAGGACGGTGCTGAGCCCGAACCGGAACTGTTCGTCGGTGAAGTCGGCCGGCGGGGCGGCCTCGTGCTGGGTCATGGCGGCGGGCAGGCGGGGGAAGCGTTCGGGGTCGGTCAGCCGCAGGAGCATCTGGGCGTACTGCGTGCCCGGATGGTCGCCGGGCCGGACGCCGCGGGCGAGCCCGGTCGCGAGCTGGGTCTGGCCCCGGACATAGACATTAACCAGCAGCAGCGCCGACAGCTTCTCGGTCTCGGCGAGGCGGGTCGGCTGCAGGGCCTCGAGCCCGCGCTCGGTCCACTGGATCTGATTCGGGAGCGCGGGCGGATCCGGCGGGGACAGGCCCAGCACCCAGGGGTGGGCTTCGAATCTGGAGCGCGCGGCGTGGGCCCAGGCTGATAGCCGGTCGCGCCAGCGCGCCTGGCCGTAGGCAGGGAAGTCCGGCGGCCCGATGGCCTCGTCGATCATGAGCGCGAGCAGCTCGTCTTTGGCCTGGACGTAGCGGTACAGGCCCATCGAGGTCATGCCGAGCCGCGCTCCGACGGTTCGCATGGAGACACGGCCGAGGCCGCCCTGGTCAGCCAGCTCGACGCCGGCCGTGGCGATCGCGCGCAGGTGCAGGCTGCGCCGGGGCCCGGGCCGCCTGCCGTCGTCACCGTGCCAGGCCAGGTCCACATACGCCGGAATGCCCGTGGCGGTATGCCCATCCGGGTGTCCTGCCAGGCTCGCCATACTGCTTGCAGTGTACACAGTTGGAAGCCTACGATCTGGTATCAGTTTCCGGTGTACGCAGATAACCTCAGGGGGCTCCGTGCGCAATGAGGACGTGCTCATCTCGGGGGCCGGCGTGGCCGGACCGGCGCTGGCCTACTGGCTACGACGGCTCGGCTTCACCCCGGTCGTGGTGGAACGGGCGCCCGCGCCGCGCGACGGCGGCCAGGCCGTCGACCTGCGCGGGGCGGCGATCGAGGTGGCCCGGCGGACGGGAATCCTGGACGCGGCCCGGGCCGCGCGCACCGGCACCCGCGGGATGTCCTACGTGAGCTCCGCCGGGAAACGGCTGGCGAGCCTCAACGGGGCGTTCGGGGTCATCGATCCGCAGGACGTCGAGATCGTCCGCGGTGACCTGGTGAGCATCCTGTACGAGGCCACCAGGAACGACGTGGAGTACATCTTCGACGACTCGATCTCGAGCCTGACCGACGCCGCGGAGGGCGTCACGGTGGCGTTCGAGCGGTCGGCGCCGCGCACGTTCCATCTCGTGGTGGGCGCCGACGGGCTGCATTCCCGGGTTCGCGGCCTGGCCTTTGGTCCGGAGTCGCGGTTCATCGGTCAGCTGGGCCTGTACCTTTCGGTGTTCACCATCCCGAACGACCTGAAGCTGGATCACTGGCAGCTCATCTACGTCACCCCCGGCAAGTCGGTGGCGGTCACCAGCGCGCGAGGCAATCGTGAGGCGCGGGCGACCTTCTTTTTCGCCTCCGGGCGGCTCGACTACGACTACCGTGACCGCGACCAGCAGCAGGAACTCCTCGCCGCCGCGTTTGCCGGGGCGGGCTGGGAGGTGCCCGGGCTGCTCACCGCCATGCGGGAGGCCCCGGACTTCTACTTTGATTCCGTTAGCCAGGTCCGCATGGACAGCTGGTCGGCCGGGCGGGTCACGCTGGCCGGCGATGCCGGCTATTGCCCGTCACCGCTGTCCGGCCAGGGCAGCAGCCTGGCCCTGGTCGGGGCCTACGTCCTGGCCAGCGAGCTGCGCGCCGCGGACGGCGACTATGGTGACGCCTTCGCGCGCTACCAGCGCCGCATGCAGGATTTCGTCGAGCGCAACCAGCAGATCGCCATCGGCAACGCCAAGCGGTTCATCCCTGCCAACCGCCGGCAGATCTGGCTGCAGAATCAAGGCATCAGGGCCCTGCCGTACATGCCCGGCAAGAACTGGATCCTCAGCCTCGCGACCAAAGGGGTCACAGAGGCCGCCAACGCCATCACACTGCCCTCCGTTAGCTGAGGGGACGCTAGGCGGCGGCGGGAAGCGGG
>PLDT01000313.1:26957-27086 GCA_003136255.1 Actinomycetota bacterium | reverse complement strand
CGTGGCCGGGTGCAGCGCCGTGACCTGCTGGGCGGCGTCGAGCAGGGTGAACCGGCCGATCCGGCCGCCCCAGGGGGCGGGCAGCAGGCCGACGATGGCGGGCAGGAAGATCAGGCCGACCAGGGCGGC
>PLDT01000313.1:0-26941 GCA_003136255.1 Actinomycetota bacterium | reverse complement strand
AGCACGGCCTGGACCAGGGCGAAGGAGGCGAAGGCGACCACCTCGCCGGCGACCAGGGTCACCGCGCCGATGACGGCCGCCTTGGCCGCGAGCACCGCCCGGCGCCTTGGCACGGCGGCGAAGGTGATGCGGATCAGGCCGGTGCTGTACTCGGTGCTGAAGGCCAGCACGCCGAGCACGCCGACGGCCAGCACCGCGTACTCCTGGCTGATCAGGCCGGGCAGCAACGGGTCGACCTGCGCGCCGTGGCGGGGTGCGTTGACCAGGGTGACCGCGACCAGGGCGCTGAGGCCGATGGGAGTGGCCACCGCGACCAGCAGGGTCCAGTAGGTGGAGCGGGTCGAACGGAGTTTGGTCCATTCAGAGGTGAGCACGTCGCGGGCCCGGACGGCCAAGGGGACGGCGGTGGCGGTCATCGGGTGGACGCTCGTTCCGGGTTGGGGCTGGACGGTTGCGGGCTGGGGGTGGCGGCGCGGTAGTCGGTGCTCTCGCCGGTGAGGTCCAGGTAGGCCTCCTCGAGCGAGGGGCTGCGCGGGATCAGGGCGTGTACCGCGATGCCGTGCTCGGCGGCCAGGTCGCCGATGGCGGGGGCGTCCAGGCCGGTCACGGCGAGCCCGCCATCCTCCTCTGGGTTGACGGTCGCGCCGCGGGCTTTGATGAGGTCGGCCAGTTCGGCGGCCCGGGGAGAACGGACCAGGACGTCGCTGCGGGTGCTGGACTCGATGAGCTGGGCGGTGGTGGTGTCGGCGATCAGGCGGCCGCGGCCGATGACGATCAGCCGGTCGGCGGTCTGCGCCATCTCGCTCATCAGGTGGCTGGAGACCAGGACGGTGCGGCCGTCGGCGGCCAGGGCGCGCATGAACTGGCGGATCCAGGCGATGCCCTCGGTGTCCAGGCCGTTGACCGGCTCGTCGAACATGAGCACCGGCGGGTCGCCGAGCAGCGCGACGGCGATGCCGAGCCGCTGCTTCATGCCGAGCGAGAAGCCCTTGAGCTTTCTGTTCGCGACCGCCTCCAGGCCGGTCAGCNNCCCGCGTCCAGCAGCGCGCCGACCTGGTGCAGCGGGCGGATCAGGTCTTGGTAGCTGTTGTGGTTGACCAGGGCACGGCCGGACGTGGGGGCGTCCAGGCCGAGGATGACTTTCATCGTGGTCGTCTTGCCCGCGCCGTTCGGGCCGAGGAAGCCGGTCACGTGGCCGGGACGCACGGTGAAGCTCAGCCCGTCCACCGCGGTCACCGCGCCGAACCGCTTGACCAGCTGGTCGACCTCGATCACTGGTTGTTTTCCTTAGTGACCTGGGGCGGGATGGGCGGGCGCTGAACGTCCGGCATCTGGGTGCCGGTGGGGTACGGCTGGTACATGTTGTTTTCCCCGTTTCCTGGTTATGGATTATTTCCTGGATTGGTCCACGCGCGGAGCAGGCGGGTCTCGATGGAGTTGACCGGGATCAGGCGGCTGGTCAGCACGACGTGCGTCCGCTGATCGCGGATGCGGGTGGTCACGGCCGCGGTGGCGTCGAGGTTCGTGCCCGCGTGGCTGGCGACGTCCCCGCGCGGGGTAATGAGCCAGCCCAGGCCGACCCGGCGGCCGCCGGGGCCTAGGGCGGTCTGCGGGGTAAGCGCCTCGTGCGCGAGGGCCTCGGGCAGCAGCGCTGACCACCCGAGGCCCAGGCGCACGAGATCGGCCCCCGTCGACCACAGCCCGGCCACCGCCTGGAGGGTGGGGATCCGGGCCGGGATCTTTTGGAACATGCCGTCAAGCGAGAGGTTGTAGCCGGTGACCGCGTGCGGGCCGATGTCGGCGGCGCGGGCGGGAAAGTCGGAGTCGGTGAGCTTCAGCGGGGCCAGGACGAGCCGGGCGGCGGCCTCGGCGTAGGGCATCTCGGTGACGTCGGCGACCAGCTGGCCGAGTACGGCGAAGCCGCCGTTGCTGGGGTGGACGGTCCCGCGGGGGCCGCTGGCGGGGATCAGGGGTCCGATGAACTCGGGGAGTTCGGGGAGGTGGTCGGCGTATAGCTGGGTGGGGCTGTCGACGCCGGCGGTGTGGGTGAGCAGTTCCCGGACCGTGATCGTATCGTCGGCCAGCCGGACCGCGCGCAGGTGATCGTTGGCCGGATCGTCCAGGCCGACGCGGCCCTCGGCGACCAGCCTGAGCACTGCCGTGGCGGTGACCAGGACGGTGACGCCCGGGGCCGGGAAGCGGTGACCGGGGTCCAGGGGCTCGCGGCGGTCCAGGTCGGCCCAGCCGCGGGCGAGGACCCATGTTTGCTGCGCGTCTTGTGCTTGCTGCGCGTCTTGGCCGGCCTCGGGTTCGCCGCCGGCCAGGAGGAGGGCGGTCAGGCCTAGGTCGGCGAAGGCCTGCTCGGCGAGCTCGGCTACTCCGGCGGGAACCGGGCCCTGGGTGCGGACGGGGGGGTCGGCGATCCGGGGATCGTGGACCCGGCTGCCGACCGGGATCCCGCGCAGGCCGGTCAGGCGGTGCGGCGGCTCGGCGTCGGTCACCGCGATGTAGTGCATGCCTTGGAGCTGGACGTAGGCCTGCTCCGGGGTCTGGCCGAGGACCACGAGGTCGCCGCGCAGGTCCGCGGCGACGTTGCTGATCGTCGCGATCAGGGCGGGCGGCGGGATCACGCTCAGGAAGCGCTCGTCGAAGTGCAGCCGCAGCTCGTCCTCGGCCGGGGCCGTCCAGCCCGGCTCGCCGGCCCCGGAAAAGCGCGCGATCACCCAGCGGAGCTGGTCCAGTGCGTGGCTCTCTGGTGCGTCGCAGACGCGCTGCTTGAGCGCGGTCCAGTTGGGCAGGCCGTGCTCACGGGCGATGGCGACCTGGGCTTCGTGCAAGCTGGGGAACTCACCCGTGGCGAGGCGGCGCTTGGCCTCGAGCTTGAGGTGGCGAAGACTCGGCCGGCCAGGCAGCGAACGCGACCCACCGGGCATGGCAGTCCTTCCCTCACGCCCGGGGTCCGCTCGCTTCGGGCGGGAAAGACTCGCCGTCGATCGCAGTCATGCACCCGGTGAGCTTGCAGCTCTGCCCGCGGACCCAGCGGCGGCCGGTACCACCGCCTCAGATGCTACCCCTCCGCGGCGCGGGGTGGGGCCCGGGGTCGGGCGCGCCGGGTGGGGCGCTGGGTGGGCGCGGGAGGGGTTGCTACTTTGCGCGCAGGAGGTATCACTATGCGTGGCATAGACTAGTGATGTAAGTTACGCCAGAGGCTTGGGGGGTTATGGGTGCTTCTCGGGGGTCTAGGGTCGGTCCGGCACTCGTGCCGAATCAGGTGCGCCCCGCCGGGTCAGCGACCGCGGTCCTCGACTTCGCCGTGGCGCAAATCCTGCGGGACGACACCGCGCTGGCCGCGCTACCCGCGGTGCTGGAGCGGCTGGTGGCGACGTTCGGCCTCCGCGCCGCGCTGGCCTTCCAGCCGACCTCGGGACAGCCCGCCACGGTGCTCGCGGCGTACCCGGCGGACGCCGCCGGTCCGGCGCTGCTGGCCAAGCTCGGCGCGCTGTCGCTGGCCCAGCGCACTCCGGTCCAGCTGACCCTCGAACCCGGCGAGGGTGCGGACGGCACGCGGGCGGCCAGCGCGCTGCTGGCCTACTCGGTGCCAGCCGGCGGCCAGTGCCTATGCACGCTGGCCCTGATCGGGGACGCGGCGAACTGGGACGAGGAGGTCCGCTCCACGGCGCACGCGGTGGCCACCATCGTGGCGACCCAGATCCGGCACGCCAACGACCTGGCCGAGCTGGCCGAGCGGCAGGCGCTGAACCGGGCGCTGGTCACGGGCGCGCCCATCGCCATCATCGCCTTCGACTCCAGCGGCAGCGTCATGGAGTTCAACCCGGCGGCCGAGAAGCTGTCCGGCTTCCGCCAGGACGACGTGCTGGGCCGGTCACTGGCCGACTTCCTGATCCCGGAGCGGTACCGGCAGCGATTCCTCGAGCACATCCGGACTTACGTCGAGACCGGTGACCCGGGGGAATTCACCGGCCAGATGAACATCGCCGCGCTGCGCGCCGACGGCACCGAACGCACCGTGGAGCTGACCCCGGTGCAGATCACGCTGGGCGGGGCGACGTTCTTCACCGGTTTCATGCGGGACCTGACCGAAATCGAGCGCTCCTACGCCGCGCTGGCCGACCAGACCGAACGGCTCAACTGCGTGATCGCCGTGGCTATCCCGGGCATACTCATCACCGACGAGCAGGGCCAGATCACGCACGTCAGCCAGAGCTTCGGCACCATGTTCGGCCTCGACGACCCGCCCGCCCTGGTGGGGACCTCCGCGCTCGCGGTCATCCGTCGGATCTACGACGTGTTCGCCGACCCGGTCCGGTTCGGCCGGCGGGTCGCGGAGGTGCTCCGGGCCCGGCAGCCGCTGTCCGGGGAGCAGATCGAGTTGGCGGACGGCCGAACCTTCGAGGGCGACTACTGGCCGATCCTGGTCGACGGCCGTTACCGGGGCGACCTGTGGCTGGCCTGGGACATGTCAGAGCGGACGGAACTGGAGCGGCAGCGGATGGCGGCGCTGGAGGCCGAGCTCGCCGCCCAGCGGACGGCCGAGCAGGCCCAGCGGCAGCTAACCGAGCTGCACGAGCGGCAACTGACCGAGCAGAACGAGCGGCTGCAGCGCATCGACGAGGCCCGGAACCAGTTCCTGGCCATCGTGTCGCACGAGCTGCGNNCATCATCGAGCGGAACGCCGACCGGCTGCACCGGCTGATCGGCGACCTGCTCATGCTGGATCGGCTGGAGGCGGGGGCGCTGCCACTGGACCTGGCGGCGGTCTCCGTCACCGACCTGGTGACCGAGGCGATCCGGGCCGCGACTCCGGGCGCGGCCAAGCAGGGCGTCAAGCTGGAGGTGAGGGCGAGCACAGGACCGCCGGTCCAGGGTGACTCGCGACGGCTGATGCAGGTGCTGGAGAACCTGATCGCCAACGCGGTCAAGTTCTCACACCGCGACGGGCTGGTCCGGGTCACCGCCACGTGGCGGAAGGGGACCTGGCGGATCGACGTGGCGGACTCGGGCATCGGCATCCCCGCGAACGAGGTCGGTCACTTGTTCAGCCGGTTCGTCCGAGCCTCCAACGCGCGAACCGCCGGGCTGCCCGGCACCGGTCTGGGCCTGTCCATCGTCAAGGTCCTGGTCGAGATGCACGGCGGGCACGTCGACGTGCGCAGCTCGCTCGATCGGGGCAGCACGTTCAGCGTCTTCCTGCCGGCGGCGTCATGAGTCCCCGCGCTACTAGTTCCGTTGGTTCCGGGTCCGGGTCCGGCTTTGCTTCCGGCTTCGGTTCCGGCTTTGGCGGCTCGGCGAAGGGCCGGGTGCTGGTCATCGAGGACGACCGGGACATCGCGCTCGGTATCCGCACCGTGCTGACCAGGAACGGATTCGACGTGGCCAACTCGATGGACGGGAAGCAAGGCCTGCGGGTCTTCCACACCGCGCGGCCCGACCTGGTGGTCCTGGACATCGGACTGCCGACGCTGGACGGATGGCAGGTCCTGGAGCGCATCCGCGACCTGAGCGACGTCCCGGTCCTCATCTTGACCGCGCACGCGCAGGAGGCGGAGAAGGTCCGCGGGCTGCACGGCGGGGCCGACGACTACCTCACCAAGCCGTTCGGCAACGGAGAGCTGGCCGCCCGGGTCGAGGCGCTAATGCGGCGGCCGCGAGCCGGCGTGCCGCCGCCCGAGGTGTACGACGACGGCCGCCTGCTGGTACGGCTCGACTCGCGCGAGGTCAGCGTGAACGGGACCCAGATCGCGCTGACCCCGATCGAGTTCCGCCTGCTGGCCGCGCTGGTCCGGCACGCCGGCCGGACCCTGAACCCGGACCAGCTGCTCGAGATGGCCTGGAACGACCCGCTGGGCATCGGCCCGGAACGGGTCAAGTTCGCCGTCATGCGGCTGCGGCGCAAGCTCGACCAGCAGGGCGGGCCGGGCTCGGCGATCGAGGCGGTCCGGGGATTCGGCTACCGGTACGTGGCCCCTTTGGCGGCCAGAGCGCCGCTGCCCCGGAAGGGCGAGCCCGGCTGACGGGACGGCGCAACCGTCCTGCATCGTGCTCGCAACGAGGCCGGATACCCACGGGGTCCACAGTGGGCCCATGAACGTCAATTTGCTAGGAACACGAGGGCGGATCCTCCTGGTCGAGGACGATCCCGAGGCGGCCCTGTTCGCGGTCACCGTGCTGGCCAAGCGGGGGCAGTTCACGGTCACGCACACCGCCGACCCCGCGGTCGCGCTCCAGCTGGTGGCCGCCGGGCAGTGGGACCTGGTGTTCACCGACGTGGAGATGCCCGGCATGAACGGCCTGGAGTTGCTCGACGCGCTGCGCCGGATCGCGCCCACCCTGCCGGTCGTCGTGGTCAGCTCCCACGCGGACCTGCGGACCGCCGCGCTGCTGCGCCACGCGGATGAGTTCCTGGCCAAGCCGGTCCGGATCGACCAGCTCCTGGCCACCGCGGCGGGCCTGATCGACCGGGCTGCCCGTCGGCAGGAGCAGGCTACCGACCAGTAGGGCCGGGCCGCCGCCGCGGCGGCGGCCGCGATACCCTGCCAGGGACGCCCGGGGCTGATCAGCCCTGATTGACGCTGATGGTGGGTGCGCGGATGACGATCGTCGAGGGATCGGGAGTAGTCATCACCGGCGGCGGCGCCGGGATCGGCCGGGCCATGGCCCGCAGGCTCGCCGCGGGCGGCGGCCGGGTGGTGGTCAACGACCTGGACGCCGAGGCGGCGGCCGCGGTGGCCGAGGAGATCGGCGGGTACGCGGTGCCCGGGGACGTCGCTACTGAGCAGGGCGTCCGCGAGCTCATCGCCGCGGCCCGCGACCACCTTGGCGAGATCGACATCTTCTGCTCCAACGCCGGGATAGCCGACGGCACCGGCCCGGACGCGCCCGAGGCATCCTGGCAGCGGTCCTGGGAGCTCAACGTCATGGCCCACGTCCGCGCGTCACGGGAACTGCTGCCCGGCTGGCTAAGCCGGGGCCAGGGTTGTTTCGTCGTGACCGCGTCGGCGGCCGGGCTGCTCACCATGCTGGGGGCCGCGCCGTACTCGGTGACCAAGCACGGCGCCGAGGCCTACGCGGAATGGCTGGCCGCGACGTACCGCCACCGCGGGCTGACCGTGCACTGCATCTGCCCGCAGGGGGTTCGGACCAGCATGCTGGCCGCCTCCGGTCAGGCCGGGGAGGTCGTGCTGCGGGAGGCGGCGATCGAGCCCGAGGAGGTCGGCGAGGCGCTGTGGGAGGGCCTGGCCGACGGCCGGTTCCTGATCCTGCCGCATCCGCAGGTGCACGACTACTACGGGCTGCGGGCCGCCGACCCCGACAAGTGGCTGCGCGGGATGAACCGGCTGCAGCAGCGGATCGAGGAGGCGGGACTGTGAAGGCCTGGCTGGTTCGTGAGCTGGGTGAGCCGCGGGAGGTGCTGGAGCTAGCCGAGGTGCCGGAGCCCGAGCCGGGGCCGGGGCAGGTGCTGGTCCGGGTGCGCGGCGCGGCGGCCAACTTCCCCGACGTGCTCATGTGCCGGGGCCTGTACCAGGTCCGCCCGCCGCTGCCGTTTACCCCCGGCGTCGAGTTGTGCGGCGAGGTCGTCGCGGTCGGCGCGGATGTGGAACAGCTGGCCGTCGGCGACCGGGTGCTCGGCGGGTCCTCGCTGCCGTCGGGCGCCTTCGCCGAGTTCGCGGTCATGAACGCCGACAGCGTCTTCCCCGCCCCGGAGGGCCTGGACGACGCCGAGGCCGCGGCCTTCTTCATTACCTACCAGACCGGCTGGTTCGCGCTGCACCGGCGGACCCGGCTGGCCGCCGGGGAGACGCTGCTGGTGCACGCCGCGGCGGGCGGGGTGGGCAGCGGCGCCGTCCAGCTCGGCAAGGCGGCCGGAGCGCGGGTCATCGGCGTGGTCGGCGGCGAGCGCAAGGCCGAGGTGGCCCGAGCGCTCGGCGCGGACGTCGTGGTGGACCGGCTGAGCCAGGACTTCGTCGAGGTGGTCAAGGAGGTCACCGACGGCCGCGGCGCCGACGTGATCTACGACCCGGTGGGCGGGGAGACGTACACCCGGTCGACCAAGTGCATCGCGTTCGAGGGCCGGATCTTGATCATCGGCTTCGCGGGCGGGGAGATTTCGTCCGCACCGCTGAACCACGTGCTGATCAAGAACTACTCGGTGGTGGGACTGCACTGGGGCCTGTACCAGATCAAGGACCCGCGGCTCGTCCGGGACTGCCACGTCGAGCTGACCAAGCTGGTGGCCGACGGCCAGATCCGGCCGCTGATCGGCGAGCGGCTCGGCCTGGCCGAGGTCGCCGACGGGCTCCAGCGGCTGGCCGACGGCAGCACCGTCGGCCGCCTGGTGTTCGTGCCCTGAACCGCGACGAGACGCGCTCTGCCCTGCCTGCCCTGAACGGCTACGAGGCGCTCTGCGCCCAGGTGTCCGGGTAGGTGTAGTTGGCGGTGGACCCGTTCCGGGTCTCGGTCATCTGGGTGAAATGTCCGTTGACCGGAGTGGAGAGGGTAATGGTGGTGCTGACGTTATCGGGCGAGGCGGCCGCGCAGGACGGGACGCAGCTATCGATGTCCGACGTGCCGGTGCCGGTCGCGCCGGTGGCCGCCCACGAGCTCCAGGTGATGCCGGTCACCACGTTCGTCCCGTCGCCGCTGTAGGCGATCTCGGTCGGCTGCATGCCGGAGTAGCTGCCGACGACCAGGACAGGAAGGGCGGCGGAGCTGGACGAGGTGGCCTGGCTCGGGCTGGTCGAGCTGGTCGCGGTGCTTGTGCTGCTCGACGACACAGCGGGTGAGGATGCGGCGGCCGAGGTGTTCGTGACGGCCGAGGTAGCGGGCGCGGTCGGGCTGTGGCTCGCGGCACCGCCGGAAGCGGTGTTGTGGCCGTTCGAGGGGTGCCCGGACAGCGCGAAGGCGAGGGCCGCGCCGCCGGCGCCGAGCAAGATGGCGACCGCTAGCACCAGGGTGAGCAGGACCGGGCGCCGCAGGCCGGTGCGCTGCGGGGCGGCGGGACGGGCAGCCGGTGGCGGAGCGGGCCCGGACGGCGTGACCGGCGGGAGGGCGGCGGGCCGCCAGGTCTGGGCGAGCACGGTCTGGGTGGGGTTGTCGTAGCCGGCGGAGGGGATGGCGGCGGTGTGAGTCAGCTGGCTCAGCAGCTCGGGCGCGGTGGGGCGGTCGTGCGGTTCCTTGGCCAGGGCGGCGGCAACCTGGGCGTGCAGCGCGGCCGGGACCGCGGCGATATCCGGCGTCTCGTGCACGATCCGGTACAAGATGGCGTCGGGGGTCCCGGCGCCGAACGGCGACTGCCCACTGGCCGCGTAGGCGACGGTCACAGCCCAGCTGAAGATGTCGGCCGCGGTGCCCGCCCGGCCCATGATCTGCTCGGGGGCCATGAAGCCGGCCGAGCCGACCGTCATGCCGACCCGGGTGACGGCGGTCGCGCCGAGCACCTGCGCGATCCCGAAGTCGATGACCTTCGGGCCGCCCGCGGTGAGCAGCACGTTCGAGGGCTTGAGGTCGCGGTGCACGATGCCGGCCGCGTGGATCGCGGTCAGCGCCTCGGCCAGCCCCGTAGCCAGGCCGTACAGCATCTGCGGGTCCATCGGGCCGCGGGAGTCGATGTACTCCGACAGCGTGGGTCCCTCGGCGTACTCGGTGACCAGGAACGGCCGGGCCGAGGTGGTGTCCGCATCGATCACCCGCACCGTGCACACGCCCCTGACCCGGGTGAGCGCGGTCACCTCGCGGCTGAACCGGGTCCGGAACTCGGGGTCGCTGGACAGTTCGGGCCGCAGCACCTTCAGCGCTACCGGGTGGCCGTCCTGGCCCGCGGCGAGGTACACGACACCCATCCCGCCCGCGCCGAGCCGGGCCAGCAACTGGTACCGACCGACCCGCGGCGGGTCAGTCTCCCGCAGGGGTGTACGAGCCAACCCAGTCCCCTTCCGCCAAGCGTCAATCGTCGCGCATCGCGCCATCCGGCGCGACCTGCTCGGCGGGTAAGCTCCTGCCGCGGATGGCGATCCAGGCCAGGGCCAGCGCGACGAGGTAGCCGCCGGCCGCGGCGGCCAGCGGGACGTGCAGGCTCAGCGCGCGGCCGGAGCCGAGGAGCGAGCCGAGCAGGGCCACGCCGAGGGCTCCGCCGGACTGCCGCGCGGCGTTCAGGATGCCGCTGGCCACGCCCGCGTGCTCGGGCCCCGCTGCGCCCACCACGACGGCGGTCATGGCCGGCATGGCCAGGGAGACGAGGCCGAGCAGGACCGAACCGCCGACGACGATCGCCAGGCTGGTGTCGGTACCCGCCGTGGCCAGGACGGCCGCGCCGACGGCGGCCAGCGTGAGCCCGGCCAGCATCGGCGGGCGCGGCCCGAAGCGCGCGGTCAGCCTGCCGCTAGCCAGCGAGCCGACCCCGACGACCAGGCTCATCGGCAGCAACAGCAGGCCGGTAGCCAGGGCCGACTGATGACGCGACTGCTGGAGGAACAGCGAGAGGCAGAGTAGCGACCCGTACAGGACCAGGTTGAAGATCACCCCGACCCCGGTAGCACCACTGAGGCTCCGGGAACGGAACAGGGCCAGCGGCAGCATCGGGGACGCCCCGCGCCGCTCGGCCCGGAGGAAGAACCACCCGGCGATCAGGCCGNNGCCGCAGCAGGAACGCGGTGAGCACGCAGATGGGCACGTTGACCAGGAAGATCGACCGCCAGCCGGCCAGCGCCACCAGCGCGCCGCCGAACACCGGGCCGAGCGCCACGCCCAGCGAGCCCATGCCGCCCCACACACCGAGCGCACGCGCCCGCGCCCGCGGATCGGGGAACTGATGCACCAGCAAGGCGAGCGAGCACGGCAGCAGAGCCGACGCACCGAGGCCCTGCACCGCGCGGGCCGCGATCAGGACGGCCAGCGACGGTGCCGCGGCGCAGGCGGCCGAGCCGGCCGCGAACGCGGTCAGCCCGAGCACGAACACCTTCCTGGCCCCGATCCGGTCCGCGGTCGACCCCGCGGTGAGCATGATCGAGGCCAGGGCCATCCTCGGGGTCTTTGAGATCGGCGTGGTCGCGGCGGGTGGCCACCGATTCGGTCGCGCTGCGTGGCTGACTGCCGCGCGTCACCTTGGTTGCCCCTTCCGGACGACTAGCGGATCTGGTCCGGGTACCCGCAGGGCCCGGTCTCATCCCACCAGCATTACCCGCCGACGTTTAAAGCCAGCCCGAAGCGTGCCGGCCTGCCGGCCGACGTACAGGGCCGCGGTTCACGGGATCTGCCCGGTAGACATCCCGAAACAACCCGAGTTTCCGGCGCGTCGCGGCACGAGTCCGTTTTATTACGAATAATCCTCTTGGTCATCTTGGAGCTGCCTGGCCGAGCATGGTTGATGGACCGCTGTACCAGCAAGAACAGGTAGAACGGACCATCAACCAGGTAGCCGGGTCGTGAGCACACGGGAGGAAAGCCGTATAAGAGACAAATACCATTCAATGGCAGGCCGATGGAGGGTAGCGGGCCATCTAGCACATCGCTGCGCCCCGCATTATTGGCTCCGCAGCCTCCATTTTGGGGCGCCCGGACTGGTGTTTATTTCCGCCCTGGCCCGGCAGCGGATGCGAAAGGCCAGCGAACGATCAGAAGGAGAACAACGTGACCACCGTCGTACACAAGCCTGGTCGCCAGCTCGGCGACCCGAAAGAACTGCTGCTGGGCTTCCTGGACTATTACCGGTCGGTCATCATCCGCAAGATTGAGGGCCTTACCGATGCGGAGCTACGCACCAGCCGTCTGCCATCCGGCTGGACTCCCCTGGAGCTGCTCAAGCACCTCATTTACATGGAGCGGCGGTGGCTGCGCTGGGGATTCTGCGCCGAGCAGATCACTGATCCGCGTGGCGACGAAGACCAGGCCGGGCGCTGGCAGGCTGGGCCCGGCGATACTGCCGTCGGCCTCATCGCCGCACTCCACGTCGCCGGCGAGCAAACCCGCGCCATCGCTTCCGCAGCCGAACTGACCGACGTCAGCACCCCCGGCGGCAGGTTCAGTGACAACGACCCAGGACCCCGGCCGACGCTGGCGTGGATCCTCACTTACGTGCTGCAGGAGTACGCACGCCACGCCGGGCACCTCGACATCGCGCGGGAGCTGATAGACGGCACGACCGGAGAGTAACCCGCGTGGCGACCGGCCTGGACCCGCGGGAGTCTTAGCCGGGAAGCGGTCCGCCGACTAGGGCGACAATCAGGCCGACGGCACCGGCGCTGAGCAAGGTGAGGACCACGCCGCGCCGCACAGCGAGCATCAGCACGGCCGCGCCAGCGAGGACAGCGTATTGCCAGGGCTCGGTCAGCGCGCGGGCCAAGGTGACCGCGGAGCCGAGGATGGCGCCGATCGCGGCCGGGCCGGCGCCGTCGAGGAAGGCCTGGGCGTGGCGGTTGCCGCGCAGGGCGCCGAAGTACTTGCCGCCGATCAGGATGAAGGCGAAGGACGGGGTGAACGCGACTAGGGCGGCCAGCAGCCCGCCGCCCAGGCCGGCGGCGGCGTAGCCGACGGTGGCGACGGTCAGCACGACCGGGCCCGGGGTGATCTGGCCGAGGGCGACGCCGTTGAGGAACTGGTCGCTGGTCATCCAGTGGTGGCCCACGGCGTCGGCCTGCATAAGCGGGATGATGACGAAGCCGCCGCCGAAGGACAGCGCCCCCACCTTGAACGCCACCCAGGCCACCGCGAGCAGCCCGCCGCCGCCGACGGCGACTGCGGCGGTCTGGGCGGCGGTCTTGGCCGCCGCGGCGGGTCCTGCCGTCCGGATCGCCCGCACGGCGAGTAGGGGCCAGGCGGCGACCGCGCGAGCGGGGCGGGGCCGGGGTTTGCGGCGGATGGCCAGTTCGGTGAGACCGCAGCCGAGCAGGACGAACACCAGCCACGGGCCGATGAGGGGGGCGGCGGCTGCGCCCGCTAGCAGGTAGGCGATCCAGCGCAGCCGGCGCGAACCGGCGGCGCGGCGCCAGCTCGGGACCAGCAGCAGCCAGCCGGCCTGGACCGCGACCGCGGCGACCGCGGCGTCCGCGCCCGCGCCTATCCCGCGCACCCACGGCGGCGGGGTCCCGGCCAGGAACAGCACCGACAGGGCTAGGATGACGATCAGCCCGGGCACGATGAACGCCGCGCCGCCGACCAGCGCGCCGAGCCGGCCGCGGACCCGCCACGCACAGAAGATGGCCAGTTCGGTGGAGGCCGGCCCGGGTAGCAGGTTGCAGGCGGCAATCGCGTCCTCGAACTCGGTCGAATCCAGCCAGCCCCGCTGGTCCACGCACAGCTTGCGCAGCAGCGCGATGTGCGCGGGCGGCCCGCCGAACCCGATACAGCCGATCCGGCCCCATTCCCGCAGCACCGTGGCCAGACTGGCCTGATGGCCGTCCGGGACGGGGGCGGGGACAGCTTGCGTAGTTACGTCGCCTCCTGGGCGTGGGCGAGGGCGGCGAGGAGGAATCGGATCCGGGTCTTTAGCGTGTCGGCTACGGCGCGGAACGCCGGGTAGGTCTCCGTGTCGGTGCCGCCGGAGGCGGCGGGGTCGGGGATGCTCCAGTGGATGACCTGGGGGTGGCCGGGGAATTCCGGGCACACCTCGCGGACCCGGTCGCACAGGCTGATCACGTAGTCAAACCGCTGCCCGGCGAAGGTGTCCAGGTGCTTGGACGCGCGGCCGGCGATGTCGACGCCGTGCTCGCGCATGACCCGGACCGCGTTGGGATGCAGCGGCTTGGGACGACTGCCCGCGCTGGCCGCCTCGACCGCGCCGGCCGCTAGGCGCTCGGCAAAGGCCTCGGCCAGCTGGGAACGGGCGCTGTTCCCGGTGCACAAGAACAGCACCCGAGTGACGGCGGGGAATTCGCCTGCGGGCGGCGGGACCAGGCGCAGGCCGGGATGCAGGGCCGCCCCGGCCGCGGTGAGCAGCTCGCCGCAGCGGGCCAGGTCGATGCTGTAGTAGGCGTCACGCCGGTCGGCCGAGCTGCGCCGCGTCGTCACCAGGCCGCCGGACCGCAGCTGCCCCAGATGATAGGACACCAGGCTCTGCGGCTGCCCGAGGAGGGCCTTCAGCTCACGGACCTGCCGGTCGCTGTGCGCCAGCTCACGCAGCAGCCGCCAGCGCAGCGGATGAGCGGCCAGCCGCAAGAACCCGGGCGGGACGGTGTCCCGCTGAACGGTCACGTGGCTAAAAGTACATCAAACTAGCTTGATCGATCAATACGTATTGATCGGTTATCGTCTGCTTCGCGGGCCGCGGATGGCCAGGGCCGTTCGGCGTCATGATGATTTTGACCGAACGGCCGTGGTTCGTGCCTGCAGTGACCGGTGGGGCGTGCCCTAGGCTGCCAGACGTGGACCCACTACGCATCGGAGTGCTCGGCACCGCGCGGATTACCACCGCGGCGCTGCTCGAACCGGCCGCGAGCGTGCCCGAGGTGACCGTGGCCGCGGTCGGGGCCCGGAGCCAGGCCCGCGCCCTGGCCTACGCGGAGCGGCACGGGATCCCGGTGGCCCACGGCAGCTACCACGAGCTGGTCGAGGACCCGGACATCGACGCCATCTACAATCCGCTGCCCAACTCACTGCACGGCCCGTGGACGCTCACCGCGATCGACGCCGGGAAGCACGTGCTGTGCGAGAAGCCGTTCGCCTGCAACGCGCGGGAGGCGGCGCGGGTCGCGGACGCGGCGGCGGCCTCCGGCCTGGTGGTCATGGAGGCCATGCACTACCGGTATCACCCGCTGATCCGGCGGCTGGCAGAGCTGGTCGGCGAGCTGGGGCCGGTGCGCCACATCCAGGGTTGGACGAGCTTCGCGGTCGCCGACCCGGGCGACATCCGGTACGACTACGCGCTGGGCGGCGGGGCGCTGATGGACGGCGGCTGCTACGTGATCGACTGCCTGCGGCTGATCGGCCCGGGCGAGCCCGCGGTGACCGCGGCGCTGGCCGATCCGGTCGATGCGCTGGGCGGCGGGCGTTCCGGGGCGGTGGCGGACGGACGTTCCCGGGCGGTGGCGGACCGCGCGACGGCGGTCCGGCTGGCCTTCCCCGGCGGCGCCACGGCCTGGTTCGATTCCGCGTTTACCCGGGACGGGCAGGACCGGGACGAGGTCCACGTGAGCTGCGAGCGCGGGACCGTGTACGTGCAGGGCTTCATCCGGGCGCACTCGGGGCACCTGGTCGCGGTCAGGGACGGGTCGGTGCTGGCCGACGAGCGGGGCTCCGGGGACACGACCTACACCGAGCAGCTTCGCGCGTTCGCCGCGGCGGTCGCTGGCCGGAGCGACGCCCCGACCTCGGCGGCGCACGCGGTGGGGACTATGCGGCTGATCGACGACGCGTACCGGGCGGCTGGGCTGCTCCCCCGGGGCGACTGATCTTATGACTTTGGCCGGAACCGAGGTCGCCCGGTTCGCCGCCGACCTGATCAGGATCGACACGACCAACCGGGGCGGCGGGGACGGGCGGGAGCGCCCGGCCGCGGAGTACGTGGCGGCCCGGCTGGCCGAGGCCGGGGTCGAGCCGGCGCTGCTGGAGTCCGCCCCGGGGCGCGCGAACGTGGTGGCGCGGATCAGCGGGCGCGAGCCCGGCGCGGCGGCGCTGCTGGTGCACGGGCACCTGGACGTGGTGCCCGCGGACCCGTCGTCGTGGACCGTGCCGCCGTTCGCGGGCGAGATCCGCGACGGCGTGCTGTGGGGCCGCGGCGCGGTGGACATGAAGAACGCCGACGCGGTGCTGCTCGCGGTGGTCAGCCAGTGGGCGCGCTCTGGGGTGCGGCCGCGGCGCGACGTGGTGCTCGCGTTCACTGCGGACGAGGAGGACACGGCGGAGTTCGGGGCACAGTGGCTGGTCGAACGGCACCCGGAGCTGTTCGATGGGTGCACCGAGGCGGTCGGGGAATCGGGGGCCTTCACCTTTCACGCGGGTCGCGGGCAGCGGCTGTACCCCATCGCGTCGGCGGAGCGGGGCACCGCCTGGCTGCGGCTGACGGCCCGCGGCCGGGCCGGGCACGGAGCCAAGCCGAACCCGGAGAACGCGGTGACCCGGCTGAGCGCGGCGATGGCCAGGATCGGCGCCTACCGCTGGCCGGTCCGGCTGATCCCGACCGTGCAGGCCGCGGTCGAGGCCATCGCGGCCGCAGCCGGGCGNNCCGGGCGCGGCGCTGGTGGCCGGCACGATCCGCAACAGCGCCAACCCGACCATGCTGGCCGCCGGGTACAAGGTCAACGTCATCCCGGACGAGGCGGTCGGCTACGTCGACGGGCGGGTCCTGCCCGGCTGCGAGCAGGAGTTCCTGGCCACCCTCGACGAGCTCACCGGGCCGGAGGTGAGCTGGGCCTACGCGTATCAGGACGACGCGCTGGAGGCGCCGCTCGGCGCCCCGCTCATGGCCAGCATGACCTCGGCCCTGCTGGCCGAGGACCCGGGCGGCACGATCGTGCCGTACTGCATGAGCGGCGGAACCGACGCCAAGCACTTCGCCCGGCTGGGGATGGCGTGCTACGGCTACACCCCGCTGGTGCTGCCCGAGGGGTACGACTACTACGCCATGTTCCACGGTACCGACGAGCGCATCCCGCTGTCCGCCCTGGAGTCCGCGGTCCGGATCATGGACCGGTTTCTGACCGGTTCCTGACGACCAGGGCTTTTAGCACAATCGTCCTGATAGATACCGGCGGTTAGCTAAAAGTTATCTGATTCTTGATCTGGGCTGTTTTCGCAGCTCAGGCGGCCTTTGTAGGGGCCGGGTGATAAAGATCCCCCCAATCGGGTGACGCCGTGTCTGGTTTCGTCGACGTAAATAGGGCATGTGTCAACTGGCTGGTGATGAGCAGGGGGTTGCCATGACTGTCGCCATAGAAGACGCGACCGGGGTAGCTGGGCCGAGGATGGGACTGGGCGGACGGTTCCGGCTCGGCGAGCGGGTTACCGCGGCCGACGGGCTGTCGCTGTGGGAGGCGTCGCTGTGGAAGGCCACCGACGAACTGCTCCGCCGACCGGTCGCCATCCACCTGCTGCCCCGCGGGGTGCCCGTCCCGGCGCCCGTGGTGGAGGCGGTGCAGGCCGCGGCGCGGGTCAGCGATTCGCGGCTGGCCACCATCTACGACACCGACTACAGCGTCGAGGACCCGTACATCGTGTCGGAGTGGGCGCCGGGCACGCACCTGGAGGACCTGGTGCTGTCCGGGCTGCCCAGACCGGCGCTGGCCGCCGCCATGATCGCCGACGCCGCGGACGCCCTGGCCGTCGCGCACCGGGCCGGCCGGCCGCATCTGTGCCTGAGCCCGCACTCGCTGCGCTGGGACGTCGCCAGCGGCCTCAAGATCACCGGGCTCGGCATCGACGCGGCCCTGTCCGGGACGCACGCCGCCAACCCGGCCGCGGCCGACACCGTGGCGCTGGGCCGGATGCTCTACGCGCTGCTCACCGGCTGCTGGCCTGGCGACGAGGCCACCGCGCTGCCGGACGCGCCCCGGCACAAGGGGCATGTATACACCCCGCGGCAGGTCCGGGCGGGCGTGCCCGGCGTCCTGGACACGATCACTCGCCATGCCCTCCAGCTTCAGCCGGGCGCCCCTTCAGCGGCCCTGCTCACTCCGGCATGGCTGGCCACGGCCCTGCGCTCGGTGCTACGGCCCTCGTACTCCTCGTTCGACCCGGCCGAGCCGGCGGGCTGGACCACGGTCAGGGCTCAGCAGACCGGGCCCCGGCGGCAGGCCCGGCACGCAAGGTCACGGGCCGGGGTCAGGCACCGCACGACGCTACTGGACCCGGCGGCGTAAGCGGCTACCCGCTCAGCAGGGAACGGACCCGATCCTGGCCTAGGGCTAGCAGCAGGGTGGGGAGCCGCGGGCCGGTGTCTTTGTCGACCAGCAACCGGTAAAGCAGCGCGAACCAGACTTTCTGGGCCGCCTTCAGATCCTTGGTCGGCGGAGCGCTGATGGGCAGCCCGCGCAGCAGCTTCGGGATGCCGTACAGCAGGGTGGTCAGGCCCTCCAGGGACCAGTCCTCGGCCATGCCTTCGAGCAGCAGCTTGATGGATTCGCGCTCGGACTCGGTCAGGGCCGCGAGCCCGGCCGCGTCGGGCACGTCGCGGACCTGGGTCCGGTCCGCGGGCTGGACGTATTCGGTGACCCAGGCCTGCGCGCAGTCCAGCCGGGGCCGGACCTCGTCCAGGCTGTCCACCGGGTCGTCCGCGGTCAGGTCCCGCACGATCCGCAGCATCTGCGCCTCGTCGCCGGCGGTGATGTCGGCGACCGAGGCCAGGGTGGCGAAGCGCAGCGGGCGCGGCGTGACCGGCAGCGGGCCGTCCGAGGTGCTGGACGCGCGGGCGAACACGGCAAACCTGGCCTGGTCGGCACCGCCTTCCGCGACCTCGAGGCCCAGCTTGTCCCACTCGTCGTAGACCCGGCCGACCTCGGCGTTGAAGACCAGGGTGAAGGCCTGCTCGGGACGCCGCCGCGCGTACAGCCAGCGCAGCACCGGGGCCTCGAAGATCTCCAGCGCGTCGGCCGGGGTCGGCGCACCGCCGCGGGAGCCGCTCATCTTGGCCGACCCGGTGGTGCCGACGAAGGAGTATCCGAAGTGCAGCGGCATCTCGCCGCCAAAGATCGGCACCAGTTCCCCGCCGACCGTGAAGCTGGAGCCGGGCGAGGCGTGATCCACCCCGGCGGGCTCGAACGTCACCTGCTCATAGGCCCACCGCATGGGCCAGTCGACCTTCCAGGCCAGCTTCCCGGCCACCTCGGCGATCGGCACGGGACCGACCAACGCGCCGCAGGCGCAGGTGTAGGTGATCTCCGTGGTCTGGTCGTCGAAGGCGGTCACGGTGGTGTCGTCGCGGCCGCAGGCCGCGCAGTACGGCCGGAACGGGTAGTACTCCCCGGCCTGCGGCTCGTCCTCGTCGTCCGCGCCGGCCCGCCTGGTGCGGTACCTGGCCAGGACCGCGCCGATGTCGGCTCGGCGTCGCATGGCGAGCACGATCTGCGCCGTGTACGCGCCGGAGGTGTACATCTCGGTCTGGCTGATCTCGGTGACCTGGACCCCGAGGCGATCCAGTGAGTCGCGCAAGGGCTCCTTGAAGTGCTCGGCGAAGTTCTCGTGCTCGCCGCACGGGTCGGGCACGCCGGTCAGCGGACGGCCGATGTATTCGGCGAGCGAGTCGGGCAGCCCGGCCGGGACCCGGCGCAGGCGGTCGTAGTCGTCCCAGGACAAGATGTGCCGGCAGGGCGCACCGTTCCGCCGCACCTCGTCCGCGACCAGGTGCGGGGTCATCAGCTCACGCAGGTTGCCCAGGTGCACGGGGCCGGACGGGCTGATCCCCGACGCGCAGGTCGGAACCTCGCCGGGATGCCGGCGTTCGCCCTCCGTGCGCACCTGGGCCGCCGTGCGCGCCACCCAGTCTTCGGCCGCAGCCACGGGACAGACCTCCTCCGTCGTCGTTCGCCGGCATCAGCGTACAAGCAACCGGCGGCGCGGCGATCTGGTCGCCGTGCCCGCCAGCGCCGTTTCGGCCTATTGCGCCGCCGGAGTAATTGCCTCGGCGGGAAGCGGGTCACGTCCAGATCGTTACGACTCGGCATACAACTCGCGTTAAAGCCACGGCGTTAAGTCCGATCTCAGTAGAATCGCCTCGCTAATCGGCTTTATTGGCATTCGCCTGATCCACTGTAATTCCGCCCTACAGGTCGGAATTCAGGCGAAACCACCCAGAAGGGGAGTTTGAGTGGGGACTCGTAAATCAATCCGCTACCTGACGACCATCCTCGGCGTGTCCGCGATGGCGTCCCTGGCGGCCATACCGCTGGCCGGCGTCGCGGCCGGCACGACCGCGGCCGCGGCGACGACCGCGACCGCGCACACCGCGCGAGCGGTACCCGCGGTGCTCGGGTACAACGGCAAGCCGCTGTACACCAAGACCAGCAAGCCGAACGCCGCCGGCCTGTTCACCTGCCAGGCCCCGGAGTCCGCGACCAATGCGGTGCCGTGCTACGGGCCGTCCCAGATCCGCACGGCGTACGACGTCCCCCGCAACCTGACCGGCAGCGGCAAGACGATCGCCATCATCGACGCCTTCGGGGACCCGTACATCAAGAGCGACCTCGCGCTGTTCGACTCGACGTTCGGTCTGCCGGCCGCCAACATCAACATCATCTGCGTGGCTTCGGCAACGACCACCGGCCCCTGCCCCACGTTCTCCCTCAGCAACGCCGACGAGGTCGACTGGGCCGGAGAGATCGCGCTGGACACCCAGTACTCCCACGCCATCGCCCCGGGCGCGACCATCGACCTGGTGATCTCCAAGAGCGATCAGGACGCCGACATCCTGGCCGCGCAGCAGTACACGATCAACAACAAACTCGGTGACGTGCTGTCGCAGAGCTTCGGCGAGAACGAGCTCTGCCTGCAGGCGGAAACCTCGATCTTCAACGCGACGGTGACCGCGTTCCAGACGGCGCAGGCCAACAAGATCAGCGTCTTCGCCTCCTCTGGCGACCAGGGCTCGGCCACGACGAACTGCGCCGGCACCGAGTACGTGGAGGGCGTTAACCTGCCGGCCTCCGACCCGCTGGTCACCTCGGTCGGCGGCACGCACCTGAACGCGAACTACACCACCGGCGCCTACCAGAGCGAGACGGTGTGGAACGACTCCGGCCTCAACCCCGACTTCGGGGCGGGCGGCGGCGGCTTCAGCACCATCTTCTCGCGGCCGTCCTACCAGACGGGCACCGGCAGTGCCTTCCGCGG
This sequence comes from Actinomycetota bacterium, assembly GCA_003136255.1. Taxonomy (GTDB): domain Bacteria; phylum Actinomycetota; class Actinomycetes; order Streptosporangiales; family Streptosporangiaceae; genus Palsa-504. The sequence continues at coordinate 6,172 of PLDT01000313.1, read as the reverse complement.
CGTGCCGGACGTCACCTACAGCGCCGACGTCTACAACGGCGTGCTGGTTGCCTTCAGCGCGGGCAACGGCGGCACTCCGGCCTTCTTCATCTTCGGCGGCACCAGCGCGGGCTCGCCGCAGTGGGCCGCGCTCGCCGCGCTCGCCGACCAGGCGGCCGGCCACGACCTCGGCTTCCTGAACCCGTCGCTGTACAACCTGGCGGGCAGCCCGGCGTTCTACCCGTCGATATTCCACGACATCACGGTCGGGAACAACGCGTGGGACGTAGCCGGGGTCCCCGGTTACTCGGCCCACCGCGGCTGGGATGCCGCCTCAGGCCTGGGCTCGCCCATCGCCAACTCGCTGATCCTCTTCCTTTCCCGCTCCTAATCACGCGGCCAACGCCCCCGGACGCAGTTCCGTCCGGGGGCGTTGGCTTTTGTAAACGACTAGAAGGGCAGCGGCGCGCCGAACAGGCCGGCCAGCTTGGTCAGGTCGGGCAGGCCCAGGCCGACGCCCTGGTTGTACGCCTGGCCCGGGTTGCCGGTGTAGAGGATATTGTCGTTGCTGGTCCCGGCCGCGTTGAGCTGGGTGAACGCGTTGAAGCCGCTCGCCACGGCGTGGTAGACGGCCGGGTTCCAGAACCCGACCCGGTGACCGAGGTAGGAGTCGATGACCGCGGTGGCGCCGTTCAGCTGCGGGGCGACGAAGCTGGTCCCGCCATACTCGTTGAGGCCGCCGACCGACGCCCCGTAGACCAGGTAGCCGGTCTCCGGGTCCGCGTCCGCCGACACGTCGGGAACGGCACGGCCGCTGCCGATGCCGAAGGTCACGCTGGGCGTGGGGTTGAAGTTCCACTCGAGCGGCTCGGTCAGGCCCGGNNGTGCCGCTCACGTCCCGCTGATAGGACGGGGTGGGATCGACGGAGCTGAAGCCGCCGGTGCTGCCTGCGACGTTGCTCTCGGCCGCCTCAGCCAACGGCACGTCGTTGGCCTGCGCGATCGGTCCCCACAGGTAGTCCCAGCCCCAGATGCGCTGGGCCGGAACGCTGACCGCCGCCGAGCCGTCCGTGCCCTTGACACTACCGGTCCACGGCAGCGTAGTGCCGCCGGCGGCGGTGACGTACGGGCTGTCAGACGGGGTCTGGATCGACACGTTGGTGCTGCCGAGGTCGCGGCTCGCCGCGTAGGCTCCCTCGTCGCCGGAGGCGACGAACATCGACTGCCCCTGCACCGCCATCTCCAGGAACGCCTCGTCGTACGCGGCCTGCAGACCCGAGGACTCCTGGCCCGCCAGGACGGCGGCCTCTATCACGGTCTCAGACTCGCCCCAGCTGGTGGAGACCGTGCTGGCGACGTTCTGGCTGGCGGCGGTGAAGAACCCGTCGGAGAAGCCGTAATCGGTGTTGGGCGCCTGGTAGGAGATCACGTTCGCGCCGGGAGCGAGCGCCCCGGACTGCTCGATGTCAAGGTCCGTTTCGTCCGAGCCCGCGAGCGCGCTCGGGCCGGGCGCCCCGCCGTCGATGCTGTCCACGGTGAAGGTGCCGGTGCGGTTCGTGTGCGAGATGTTGTCCCAGAAGTACTGCGGAGCGCCCGAGTCCACCGCGGCCAGGGTCACGATGCCGAGGGTCTGGCCGGCTCCGGCGGCGTCCTTGGCGTACAGCGGGTCCAGGTCGTACCACTTGGCGAAGTCGGACGGCAGGTGGCAGCCGTTCGGCAGGCCGAACTCCGTCACGCAGGCATTGGGTCCGCCCTGCTGCGGCTTGCTGTAACTGGACGGCTTGGCGATGTCGCTGACGAACGGCCCGTAGTCCGACAGGCCGAGGATGGCCGTCACGAAGCTGGCCAGCCGGTACGGCAGCAGCGGGGCCTGCTTGGGGCTGTACACGTTCTGCGCGCGGATCGGGCCGAGCCCGCCGATGCCCGCCTGCTGGGGCACGTGCACGTTCTGCTCGGTGATGGTCAGCGCCTTGTTGAAGTCGCCGGCGGTGCCGTTGGCCACGACGTTTACGTCGTCCGGGTAGACGCTGGTCGTGATGCCGAAGCCGGCCAGGTAGCTGGTCAGCGCGTCGATGTTGGACGCCGGCTGGCCGTACCGGGCGGCGAACTGGCTGACCGACAGGTAGTTCGACTGCGGTATGCCCGACTCAACCTGGGCCTCGAGCGAGGAGATGCCCTGCTCTTTGAGGACGAACGACACGGTTTCCGGCGTGCCCGGCGGAGTGTCCCCGAAGGGCGACGCGCCGGGCAGCGCGGCGGCGTTGATGCCGGCTGGCACCTGAGTCGGCGTGTTCGGGCTCTGGTTCAAGGATGCAGCCGCGCCGGAGGCGCCGGCCAGGGGGGCCACGACCGCACCCACCCCAAGCAGTATCCCGGCCGTTAGCCGGGCCCTTCTCATACGGATCATGTCCTGTGCACCGTCCTATGCGTTAGTGACTGACTGTCACGGTTAGTTGCGGTAGCCGTGAGAGTGGACGATTATGCCAGTCCGGCGCGGACGAGAACGGTGACTTAGCTCAATCGGTTGGTCGCTTTTGGTAACCGTCGAGCCAGGCCCGCGAATGGCAAATCCCGGGCCGCCAAGGAGGCGGCCCGGGATTCGCGGGTCGGGCTAGCGGGTGGGTACGGGCTAGAAGGGCAGCTGCACGCCGAACTCCGTGGCCAGTTTGGCCAGGTTGGGCAGGCCGAGGCCGACGCCCTCGTTGTACGCCTGACCCGGGTTACCGGTGTAGTAGATGTTGTCGTTGCTGGTACCGGCCGTGTTGAGCTGGGTGAACAGGCTTCCGTCGCCGTTGGCTACAGCGTGGTACATGGCCGGGTTCCAGAACCCGACCCGGTGACCAAGGTAGGAGTCGATGACCGCGGTGGCGCCGTTCAGCTGCGGGGCGACGAAGCTGGTTCCGCCGTATTCGTTGAGCCCGCCGGCCGAGGCCCCGTAGATCAGGTAGCCGGTCTGCGGGTCGGCGTCCGTGGCCAGGTCCGGGACGACCCGGCCGCCGTGGCCGGCGCCAAAGGTCACGCTGGGCGTGGGGTTGAAGTTCCACTCGAGCGGCTCGGTCAGGCCCGGAGCGACCTGGGTGTAGTCGGTCGGAGTCAGGTACTGCACCGCGTGGAAGTCGGCCGTGCCGCTCACGTCCTGCTGGTAGGACGGCTCGGGCTCGAGCACGCTGTAACCGCCGCCGCCGCCGGCGACCAGGCTCTCGGCGGTCGAGGCTAGGGATACGCCGCTGACCTGCGCGATCGGTCCCCACAGATAGTCCCAGCCCCAGATGCGGTTGGCCGTGGTGGTGGCCGTGGCCGTGCCGTCCGGACCGGACAGATACGTGGTACCCGGCAGCGTTTCGCCGCCGCCCGCGGTGATGAACGGGCTGTTCGCCGGCTGGTCGACCGCCAAGTTGGTGGTGCCGATGTCGTCGCTGGCGTCATAGGCGCCGGCGTCGCCCGAGGCGGCGAACGCGGACTGGCCTTGCGCGGCCATCTCGAGGAAGGCCTCGTCGGAGGCCTGCACGAGGCCGGCCGCCTCCTCGCCGGAGCGGATGGCCGCCGTGATGATGGTCTCGGACTCGCCCCAGCTCGTCGAGACGTCGGTCGCGACGTTCTGGCTGGCCGCAGTGAAGAACCCGTCGGAGAACCCGTAGTCGGTGTTGGGCGCCTGGTACGAGATCACGTCCGCGCCGGGAGCGATGGCCCCGGACTGCTCGATGTCCAGGTCGGTCTCGTCCGAGCCCGCGTTACTGCTCGCCGGACCCGAGCCGCCGTCGACGGGGTCGACGGTGAAGCTACCGGTACGGTTCGTGTGCGAGATGTTGTCCCAGAAGTACTGCGGAGCGCCCGGGTCGACCGTGGCCAGGGTGACGATCCCGACGGTCGAGCCGGTGCCGGTCGTCTTGGTGTACAGCGGCGCCAGGTTGTACGTGTCGGCGAAGAAGGACGGCAGGTGGCAGCCATTGGACAGGCCGAACTCGGCCACGCACGTGCTCGAGCTGCCCTGCTGCGGCTGATCGTGGGCCGAGGGCTTGGCGATGTCACTGACGAACGGGCCGTAGTTCGACAGGCCGAGGATGGCCGTCACGAAGCTGGCCAGCCGGTACGGCAGCAGCGGCTCCTGGGTGCTGGTGTACACGTTCTGCGCGCGGATGGGGCCGAACCCGCCGATGCCCGCCTGCTGGGGCACGTGCACGTTCTCCTCGGTGATGGTCAGCGCCTTGTTGAAGTCGCCCGCGGTGCCGGTGGCCACCACGTTCACGTCGTCCGGGTAGACGCTGGTCTTGATGCCAAAGCCGGCCAGGTAGCTGGTCAGCGCGGTGATGTTGGAGGCCGGCTGGCCATACCGGGCGGCAAACTGGCCGACCGACAGGTATCCCGTGCTCGGAATGCCCGCTTCGACCTGGGACTCAAGGGAAGCAAAGTTCTGCTCTTTGAGGACGAACGATACGGTTACCGCCGTGCCCGGCGGGGTGTTCCCGAAGACCGACGCGCCGGGCAGGGTGGCGGCGTTGATGCCGCCCGGCACCTGAGTCGGCGTGTTCGGGCTCTGATTCGAGGCGGCGGCCGCGCCGGAGGCGCCGGCCAGCGGAGCCACGACCGCACCCACCCCAAGCAGTATCCCGGCCGTAAGCCGGGCCCTTCTCATACGGATCATGTCCTGTGCACCGTCCAATGCGTTAGCGAATGTCACGGTTAGTTGCGGTAACCGTGAGCGTGGACAAATCCCGGGCCGCCTGGGAGGCGGCCCGGGATTCGCCGGCTGGTTAAGGGACTAGAAGGGCAGCTGCGCGCCGAACAGGCCGGCCAGCTTGGCCAGGTTCGGGAGGCCCAGGCCGATGCCCTCGTTGTAGGTCTGGCCCGGATTGCCGGTGTAGTAGATGTTGTCGCTGCTGGTGCCGGCCGTGTTGATCTGGGTGAACCCGTTGAAACCGCTGGCCGCGGCGTTGTAGATAGCCGGGTTCCAGAAGCCGACCCGGTGACCCAGGTACGAGTCGATGACCGCGGTGGCCGCGTTCATCTGCGGGTCGACGAAGCTCGTCCCGCCGTATTCGTTGAGCCCGCCGACCGACGCCCCGTAGACCAGGTAGCCGGTCTGCGGGTCGGCGTCCGCCGACACGTCCGGGACGACCCGGCCGCCGTTGCCGGTACCGAAGGTCACGCTGGGCGTGGCGTTGAAGTTCCACTCGATCGGCTCGGTCAGGCCCGGAGCGACCTGCGTGTAGTCGGTCGGGGTCAGGTACTCCACCGCGTGGAAGTCGGCCGTGCCGCTCACGTCCCGCTGATAGGACGGCTCAGGCTCGAGCACGCTGTAGCCGCCGCCGCTGCCGACGACCGTGCTCTCGGCCACCTGGGCCAACGGCACGCCGCTGATCTGCGCGATCGGCCCCCACAGGTAGTCCCAGCCCCAGATGCGCTGGGCCGTCGTGGTGGCCGTGGCCGTGCCGTCCGCGCCGGACAGATACGTGGTCCCCGGCAGCGTGGTGCCGCCGGTCGCGGTAATGAACGGGCTGTCTGCCGGCCAGTCGGCCGACAGGTTGGTGGTGCCCAAGTCCCCGCTAGCGGTGTAGGCGCCCTCGTCGGCCGAGGAGGTGAACGCGGACTGGCCCTGCGCGGCCATCTCGAGGAAGGCCTCGTCGTAGGCCTGCACGTAGCCCGCGGCCTCCTCGCCAGACCGGATGGCCGCCGTGATGACGGTCTCGGACTCGCCCCAGCTCGCCGAGACGCCGGTGGCGACGTTCTGGCTGGCCGCGGTGAAGAACCCGTCGGCGAACCCGTAGTCGGTGTTCGGCGCCTGGTAGGAGATCACGTTCGCGCCCGGAGCGATGGCCCCGGCCTGCTCGATGTCCAGGTCGGTCTCGCTCGAGCCGGAGGCCGCGCTCGCCGGGCCCGGGCCGCCGTCCACGTTGTCGACGGTGAAGGTGCCGGTGCGGTTGGTGTCCGAGATGTTGGTCCAGAAGTACTGCGGAGCACCCGAGTCGACCGAGGCCAAGGTGACGATGCCCACGGTCGAGCCGGTGCCGGTCGTCTTGTTGTACAGCGGCGCCAGGTTGTACGTGTTGGAGAAGTAGGACGGCAGGTGGCAGCCGTTGGTCAGGCCGAACTCGGCCACGCAGCTGCTCGAACTGCCCTGCTGCGGCTGGTCGTGAGTGGACGGCTTGGCGACGTCACTGACGAACGGCCCGTAGTTCGACAGGCCGAGGATGGC
>PLDT01000390.1:0-5808 GCA_003136255.1 Actinomycetota bacterium | reverse complement strand
CGCGGTCCAGGCCGCGCTGCTGGCCGGCGCGGCCGGGAGCCTGGCCGCGGCACGGCTTCCGACTGGCCGCGCGATGGCGGCCGAAGTGGCTGGAGTGGCAGGCCGGGAGGCTGGGGTGGCCCGGTCGCCGGCTGGGGTGGCGGGGCGGGCGGCGGAGGGCGGGGGGGAGCGTCCGCTGGGCCAGCTGCGGGCGGGGTGGACCGAGTTCATTCGGATCCGGTGGCTGTGGCTGCTGACTGGGCAGTGGCTGGTGTTTTCCATGCTGACGCTGGCGCCGGTCACGGTGCTCGGGCCGGTGCTGGCCCAGCGGCACCTGGGCGGGGCCGCGGCCTGGGGGGTGATCAGTGCCGGGCTGGCCCTGGGCGCGGTTGGCGGGCAGTTCGGCGCGGGACGGGTCAGGCCGCCCGGACAGCCGGGGCTGGCCATCGCTTGCCTGTTGCCGGTCATGACCGCCGAGGCACTGGCCCTGGGGCTGGGCGCGCCGCTGGCCGTCGTGATCGTTGCCGCGGCGCTCACCGGGCTGGCCCTGGGGGCCCAGACGGTGTTCTTCCAGACCGCCCTGCAGACCAGCGTCCGGCCCGACGTGCTGGCCCGGGTGGCCGCCATCGACCTGGTCGGCTCCGAGGGCGGGCAGCCAGTTGGCTACGCGCTGGCCGGACCACTGGCCGCGGCGGTCGGGGCGCACGCTTTTCTGACCGCGAGCGCGGCGGCTATGGCCGTGGCCGGAACCGCGTTCACCTTCATCCCCGCGCTGCGGACCGTGACGGGTGGGGGGCGGGGGGACGTGGCGGGGGGGTGAGACCACGGCCGTTCGGGATTAAGGGCTTTGGGCCGGGCACGGGGCGGGGGTGAGGGCGCCCGGTACCCGGCCCGGGGGTTACTTCATCAGCGGGGGGCCTAGGGAGAGGGCCTTGCCGCCGGTGCCCGCCGAGGAGGCGCTGAAGAAGAGGTAGACGCCGAGCGCGGCGAAGACCAGGACCACGTAGCCGCCGGCCTTCAGCAGGCCTGAGGAGGGTGCGCCCGCCGCCGAGGTGTCCTCGAACGCGAGCAGGAGCAGGAGCAGGGCTAGGTCGACGAGGACGAAGACCGCGGTGAAGGCGGACGGCAGGCGCAGCGTGGACAGGGTCAGCATCACGATGGCGATGAGCCAGCTGAGCAGGAACAGCCGGACGGTATCGACCACGGCGGTGGGGGTGATGGCGAACCAGTTGTGGTCCAGGCCGAGCACGAGCACCGCGTAGCTGAGCCAGAAGGTGCCGAAGATGCCGAACACGGCGGCGACCGCGCTCTGGCCGAGCACCGCGCACCAGATGGTGGCCATGAGCAGGCCGAGGGCCGTGGCGGCCAGGACGATCGCGAGCGGGGCGCCGAGCACGCCGGTCGGCACCACGCCGACCAGCCCCAGCCCCAGCGCCACGGACCCGACGATGAAGCTGCCCAGCCCGAAGATGGACGGATCACCGGCCAAGGGGCCGATCACGGCCGCTTCCTGGGTGGGGGCTGATCCGCCGGCGGTTGCGTCAACAGTGGTCATCGATTCGCTCCCTGAGCTAAGAGCGTCCCGCGTGTGCGGGCTTAATGCATCGGTACGCCGATGACCGGACACATGTGTTCTCACTTTGAACCAGCACCGCCGTGACCTGCGGTGACCCAGGGTCAACTGCCGGAGGCGACGATCCCGTACTCGTGGATCTTGCGGTAGATGGTGGCCCGGGACATGCCTAGCGCCTCGGCGGCGCGGACCTTGTTGCCGTCGTGGTCCTGCAGGCTCTGCACGATGGCGTCCCGCTCGATCGACTCCAGCGGGGACAGCAGCCGCCGGCTCACCGTCCAGCATTCGGGCGGCAGGTCCTTGGGCATGATCGCGCCGGCCCGGCGGCGCTGGACGACCTGGCGCAGAACCTGCCAGAGCTGTTCGGTGTTGCCGGGCCAGTTGTGCCGCAGCAGGAGTTGCATGGCCTCGGCGGAGCAGGTCAGGCGGCCCTGCTGGCTGAGCCGGGCCAGGAAGAACGGCACCAGCTCGTGCAGGTCCTCGATGTGGTGGCGCAGCGGCGGGAGCTCCACTGTGCCGGGGAAGAACCGCAGCAGCCGGGTGGTCGAGCTCTGCTCGGCGGTGGCGTGATTGCGGTTCAGGGTGACCGCGACCCGCAGGTCGGCCTGGCGGCCCGCGGCCCGGGTTTCACCCAGCGCGCTGGCCAGCGCGTGCAGCTGCCTGGCGTTCAGCGCGTCGACGTGCTGGATGACCAGCATGCCCTTACCCTCGAGCAGCTCACGGCGGGTCTTGACCAGCCAGTCCTGGCCGGCCCCCTCGGCGTCGAGCACGTGGAACGGGGCGGCCGGGTTCCGGCGCTGGTGCACGGCGCGGACCAGGGCCAGCTTACCCACGCCGGGCTCGCCCTCCAGGGTCAGCCACTCGGACGAGTCGTACTGGGTCTCGGCCTCCCGGCAGGCCCGCAGCCACAGCACGCCGCTGCCGACCAGGCCGGGCAGGTGCATGGCCGACCTAGGCGCGGGGACGTCGGGGGCGCCGAGGGCGGCCGAGATCAGCTTGACGTGCACCACGCCGTCGGTGACCCTGCTGCCCGTGACCCCGCTGCCGGTAACCCTGCTGCCGGTAACCCTGCCGTCGCTGAGCCGGCGGCAGGACAACCGGGCCCCCACGCCGCTGGGCAGATCCACGCTCACCGCGCCGGGGGCGCCCCGGGTGAGAGCGTCGGTGGCGTAGCCGATCAGCGCGGCCTGGTCGCCGGGGTCGAGCAGCGTGCGGGCGTGGTCGTTCAGCATGACGACGTCGTTGCCGAGCGCCAGCACGATGCCGCCGGTGCGCCGGCAGGCCCGCACGTACTCCTGCAGCAGGTCGATGTCCCGGCTGCTGCTGGCCGTGACCAGGGCCTGGGTGATCTGGTCGGCGGTCGCCTTGACCAGCGAGATCATCAGCGGGTCGGCGTCCTTGCGCCAGCAGGTCAGGTCGATCACGCCGACCGTCTTGCCGGAGACCGGGTCGTGGATCGGCACCCCGGCGCAGCCGAACTGCTCCAGGTGCTCGGCGTAGTGCTCGTGCCCGAACACGTGGGCCGGGCCGCCCGCCTCCAGCGCGGTACCGATGCCGTTGGTCCCGACCCGGTCTTCGGCGTAGCTGAAGCCGGGGGCCAGCATGACGCTGTCCAGGGCGCGCTCCAGATCGTGGTCGGCGGTCAGCCGGTCCAGGACCATCCCGTTGGCGTCGGTCAAGATGATGCTGATCGGCTGGCCGTCCAGCTGCTCGCGCAGGCGCCGCAGCACCGGCTCGGCACTGCGGACCAGCCTGGTCTCCAGGTCGGGTTCGTGCAGGTAGCTCAGGTCGATATGGTCGGCCGCCACCTGCCACTGGCGCGAGCGCCACCACGAGGCGAGGATCGGCTTGCGCACCGCGGCGGAGTCCACCGCCTCGGCCTGCAGGAACCGGACTCTGGCCTCGGCCAGCCGGTCCCGTGATGTCCGCGGCGGTGGTGATGATACGTGCGCCATCTCGCCTCCCACCTGACGCTCTCTGGCTGGAGGCTCAGCCTGGCCTCAAGGCTCAGCCTGTGCGGATCGGATTCAGCCGTAACCCGCTCCTTACAAAGTAAACCCGTTGTTGCGGGGCACTGTCTCATGTTGAGACCGCCGCTTCGGTCGACTGAACGTTTTGCTGGGCGCATGGACGCCCACGGCGAGACCCATCATTCCCCCGATTCGGAAACCTATAACCCGTGGAGCATCGTCAACCTGGTGTTTCACCACCTGGTTGCCGAGGACTTGCACCCGGTCCTGGGCGAGGCCGGTGACCCGGGTCCGCCCGCGGCCGAGCTGCTCCGGGCGCTGGGCATCACGCCGTCCGCCGAGGGCAGCCGGCAGGCCTCCGAGCAGACCAAGCTCGACCTCGCGGCGATCCGCGCCGCGTTTGAGGAGGGTTATTCAGTTAGCGGCTAGGTGGCTACGGTGTCTCATTTCGAGAGCTCATGAGCTTGGCTTTCGCGATGTGATGCAGGACACAAGGACTTTCGGGGCTGTCGGCTGCAGCCCTCGGGGACCCCCATGGTCCCCGGACCCCGGAACCCGCCGAGAAAGGGGTGACGATGAGTCGCCAGAGTGTGGCCAGGGCCCACCAGAAGATCCAGGAACTGGCCTGGGAGCCCAAGTACCACGAGCCGGTCTCTCAATACGGGACCGATTACACCTTCCGCAAGGCGGCGAAGAAGGACCCGCTCAAGCAGGTGCTGCGGTCCTACTTCCCCATGCAGGAGGAAAAGGACCATCGCGTATACGGCGCCGAGGACGGCGCGATCCGCGGCAACATGTTCCGGCAGGTGCAGGAGCGCTGGCTGGAATGGCAGAAGCTGTTCCTTTCGATCATTCCGCTGCCGGAGATTTCCGCGGCGCGGGCGATGCCCCTGCTGTTCCGCACGGTTCCGAACCCGGAACTGCACAACGGCCAGGCGATCCAGATGATCGACGAGGTACGGCACTCGACGATCCAGCAGAACCTCAAGCGCCTGTACATGCAGAACTACATCGACCCGGCAGGCTTCAACAACAGCCTGCGCAACTTCCAGGACGACTACTGCGGCACCATCGGCCGCCAGTTCGCGGAAGGCTTCATCACCGGCGACGCGATCACCGCGGCGTCGATCTACCTGACCATCGTGGCCGAGACGGCGTTCACGAACACCCTGTTCGTGGCCATGCCGGCCGAGGCGGCCGCCAACGGCGACTACCTGCTGCCGACGGTGTTCCACTCGGTGCAGTCCGACGAGTCGCGGCACATCTCCAACGGCTACGCCACGCTGCTGATGGCGCTGGCCGACGAGGAGAACCACCAGCTGCTCGAGCGCGACCTGCGCTACGCGTGGTGGAACAACCACCGGGTGGTGGACGCGGCCATCGGCACGTTCATCGAGTACGGCACCAAGGACCGCCGCAAGGACCGTGAGTCCTACGCGGAGATGTGGCGCCGCTGGATCTACGACGACTACTACCGCAGCTACCTCGTGCCGCTGGAGAAGTACGGCCTGGTCATCCCCCACGACCTGATCGAGGAAGCCTGGAACCAGATCTGGAACAAGGGCTACGTGCACGAAGTCGCGCAGTTCTTCGCCACCGGCTGGCTGGCGAACTACTGGCGGATCGACGGGATGACCGACGAGGACTTCGAGTGGTTCGAGTACAAGTACCCGGGCTGGTATGACAAGTACGGTAAGTGGTGGGAGAACTACAGCCGCCTGTCCGAGCCGAACGGGCACCACCCGATCGTGGCCGAGGACGTCGACTACTGGTACCCGAACCGGTGCTGGACCTGCATGGTCCCGTGCCTGGTCCGCGAGGACATGGTGTACGCCGAGGTCGACGGCGTGGTCCGCACGTACTGCCACACCGAATGCCGCTGGACCGACGTCGAGGCGTTCCGGCCGACCTACCAGGGCCGGGCCACCCCGAACATGGGCCAGCTCATCGGCACCCGCGAGTGGGAGACCATGTACCACGGCTGGAACTGGGCCGACGTGGTCTCGGACATGGGCTTCGTCCGCGACGACGGCAAGACCATGATCGCGCAGCCGCACCTGAAGCTGGGCGACCAATCGAAGATGTGGACGCTGGACCACCTGCGCCGCATGGGGCCCGTGCAGAGCCCGAACGTCCTGTTCAACGAGATGACCCCGGAGGAGCGGGTCGCGTTCCACGCCAAGTACATCAAGGCTGGTCCCGCGGGCCGGTTCCCGAAGGAAGACGCCTGACCCAAGGTGTGCCGGGGGGCAGGAGGCTGACCGTTCGTTCCCTCCTGCTCCCCGG
>PLDT01000041.1:0-30321 GCA_003136255.1 Actinomycetota bacterium | reverse complement strand
GTGCTCGCCGACCTGAAGGAACGCGAGCCGCAGTACCAGGCGCTGGCCAAGCGCGTTTCGGTACGTGCCTCCGGCGGCCGCGCGGCCAAGCGGGCGGCGGCCAAGGCAACGTCCGGTGCCCGTTCCCGTCCCGGGGCAACGGCCGTCCCGACCCGCGAACTGGCCGCAGCTGACGAACCCGATGACTCCGAATTTGCCGACGACGCCGCGCCTCCCGACGATGAACTGACCACCACCGGCACTCGGGTCTCCGGGGTCTCTGGGGTCCCGGCTAGCCGCGGTGTCCCTGGCCCGGCTCGGCCCGGTCCCCGGCAGCAGCCCCGCCGCAGCGGCGGTGGTTCGGCGCGGCATCGGCCGGCCGGCAAGAAGAAGCGACGCTGACGGATGGCCGAAGGGTCCGACGACGACGAGTTGACCCGGCTCGTGAAGAGCTGGGTCCGTGACGTTCCGGATTACCCGCAGCCCGGTGTCGTGTTCAAGGACATCACCCCGCTGCTGGCCGACGGTGAGGCGTTCCGCGCGGTGATCGGCGTCTTGGCCGAGACCTACGGGCCCGTCGATAAGGTGGCGGGCATCGAGGCACGCGGCTTCATCCTGGCCGCCCCGGTCGCGGCCCGGCTCGGCTCGGGGTTCATTCCGATCAGGAAGAAGGGCAAGCTGCCCGGCGTCACGTTCGCGGAGGATTACCAGCTCGAGTACGGCACCGCCACGATCGAAGTGCTGGCCGACGCCTTCGACCCCGGCGATCGCGTCCTGGTCATCGACGACGTGCTGGCCACCGGCGGCACCGCTCGCGCCTCGGCCAACCTGGTGCAGCGCGCCGGAGCCCAGGTGGCGGGCATCGCCGTGCTGCTGGAACTGTCCTTCCTGAACGGCCGGGCCAAGGTCGCCGACCTCCCGGTCACCGCGCTGATCACGGTCTAGGGATGCGCGCCGATGTCACGCCCGGGGCCCGCCTATATCGGTCCGGCCGCGCAGTCGGCCCTGTCGGCCCCCGCGTCCGCTGACCAGGGCGGCACCAGCTCGCGATGGCGGCCGGCCCTGGCCGGAGTCGGGATCTTCGCGGGCATCCGGCTCCTGGCCCTGGGCGTCTCGGCGTTCCTGCTGCCGCGCGGGAAGTTCCAGACCCTGCACTATTCGTTGTGGCACCTGATCGCGTCCTGGGACAGCGTCCGCTACCTGAAGATCGCGGCCCACGGCTACTCCTACGTGCCGGGCAACCTGCGCCTGGACGTCATCTTCGCCTGGTTCCCCGGATACCCGGCGGCCATCGACACCCTGTCCTGGATACCCGGAGTCGGCACCGACCGGGCCGCCCTCACCGTCACGATCGTCGCCGGGCTGGCGGCGGCGTGGGGGCTGACCCGGTTGGGCCTGGCGCTGACCGGTGACCGGCGGATCAGCCTGCTCATGGTCGCGCTCTGGGCGGTCGCGCCCGGCTCGCTCGTGTGGACCATGCTCTACTCCGAAGCCCTGTTCTGCGCCCTGGCCGTCTGGACCCTGGTCAACCTGGTGGAGCGGCACTGGCTGCGCGCCGCGGGCCTGACCATCCTGGCCGGGACTGTGCGCAGCACCGCCATTGCCCTGGTCGCGGCGATCGCGGTCGCGGCGCTGCCCCCGGTGATCCGGGCCGTGCGAACGAGCGAGCCCATCGGCGCGTGGTGGCGGCCGGCCGTGGCCACCGTGGCCGCTCCGCTCGGCCTGCTCGGCTACTGGGCCTACTCGGCCTGGGCCACGCACCACGTGGCCGGGTTTGGCTGGGTCGAGAAGAACGCGCACAACAGCTTCGACTGGGGCAAGGGCATCGTCCTGGCCGCCAAGAACGCGATCATCTCCGGGCCGAGCGCGGCGACTGCGCTGATCCTGCTGGTGATCGCGGCCGCCGTCATCCTGACCGCCTGCAGCCTGACCGAGCGCATTCCCGTCTACCTGCACGCCTACACGCTGGTGGTCGTCGTGCTGGCCCTCACCCCGGGACCCTGGTACCTGGGCTCCAAGCCTCGCTTCCTGCTGCCCGCCATGCTGCTCGGCCTGCCGCTGGCCCGCCTCCTGGCCCGGGCCCGGATCTGGGTCCTGATCCCGCTGATCGCCGTCCTGGCCGCCGCGTCCACCTGGTTCAGCATCTACCTGATGACCACCGGCCAGGCCCCGTAGGGCCTGGTGGGATCTCAGCATGTGAGATGCATCGGGAATCGCGCGCATGTGATCTGGTGTTTAACGCAACTAAGTAGGATGGTGGCTTGGCAGATGTGAGGAGCAGTGTGGCCGGTGATGTCATAACGACCGGTACGAAGGCTGCCGATCCTGCCCGGGTGGACGCGCCACGGGGTACCGATCCCGTCATCGATGCGGAACAGGCCGAGGCAGGGGCAGCCGACGTGCCCGGTGGCCGCGCGGCCGACGGCGCCGCGGCGACCCCTGCGAGCCCGCAGGCCTCGGAGCTGCCAAAGACCCCCGAGAGCCCCGCCGACGATACCGTGTCGGCCCGCAAGCCTCCGCCCGCGAGCACCCAGGCCAGGACAAGCCGGGCCCGGGCCGCGGTCGCGGCGGTGCAGGGTCAGGCCGCCGACGTCGCGGCGTCCGGGGTCGGGGTCCGGCGGCGGCTGGCCCGGCTGGGAGCCCAGCGCGGCACGACGCTCAACCCCGTGCTCGACCCGCTGATCAAAACCGTGCGCGCCACGCACCCCAAGGCCGACATCCGGCTGGTCGAGCGGGCCTACGAAACGGCCGCCTACTGGCACCGGGAACAAAAGCGGCTGAGCGGCGACCCGTACATCACCCATCCGCTGGCCGTGGCGACGATTCTGGCCGAGCTCGGCATGAACACCGACACCATCTGCGCGGCGCTGCTGCACGACACCGTGGAAGACACCCCGTACACGCTGACCGAACTGCGCGGCGAGTTCGGGGAGGACATCGCCGCGCTTGTAGACGGCGTCACCAAGCTGGACAAGGTTAAGTACGGCGAGTCCGCCGAGGCGGAGACCGTCCGCAAGATGGTGGTCGCGATGTCGCGCGACATCCGCGTGCTGGTCATCAAGCTCGCGGACCGGCTGCACAACATGCGAACGCTGCGCTACTTGAAGCGGGAGAAGCAAGAGCGCAAGTCCCGCGAGGTCCTGGAGATCTACGCCCCGCTGGCCCACCGGCTCGGCATGAACACGGTGAAGTGGGAGCTGGAGGATCTGGCCTTCCAGACCCTCTACTCGAAGCGGTTCGACGAGATCGCGCGCCTGGTGTCCAGCCGGGCGCCGCGCCGCGAGGCGTTCCTGCAAGAAGTGATCCAGGACGTCCGGGACGACCTGCACGAGGCCAAGATCAAGAACACGGTGACCGGCCGGCCCAAGCACTACTACTCGATCTACCAGAAGATGATCGCCAGGGACGTCGGCTTCGACGACATCTACGACCTGGTGGGCATCCGCGTCCTGGTCGACTCCGTCCGCGACTGCTACGCGGCCCTCGGTACCATCCACGCGCGGTGGAACCCCGTCCCGGGACGGTTCAAGGACTACATCGCGATGCCGAAGTTCAACATGTACCAGTCGCTGCACACGACGGTCATCGGCCCCGGCGGCAAGCCGGTCGAACTGCAGATCCGGACCTGGCGTATGCACCAGCGGTCGGAGTACGGCGTTGCCGCGCACTGGAAGTACAAGGAAGAGGCGGTCTTCAGCGGCCGGTCCTCCGGCGCCAAGGATGATACGCAGGAGATGGCCTGGCTCCGGCAACTGGTCGACTGGCAGCGGGAGACGGAGGACCCGGCCGAGTTCCTCGAGTCGCTCCGCTTCGACCTGGCCGCGGCCGAGGTCTACGTGTTCACCCCCCGCGGCGACGTGATCCCGCTGCCGCAGGGCTCGACCCCGGTGGACTTCGCCTACGCCATCCATACCGAGGTAGGCCACCGGACCATCGGCGCGCGGGTCAACGGCCGCCTGGTAGCGCTGGAGTCCACCCTGGACAACGGCGACACGGTGGAGATCTTCACCTCCAAGACGGCCGAAGCGGGGCCGAGCCGGGACTGGCTCAAGTTCGCGGCGAGCCCGCGGGCGCGGAACAAGATCCGGCAGTGGTTCTCCAAGGAGCGCCGGGAAGCCGCGGTGGAGTCGGGCAAGGACCAGATCGCCCGGGCCATGCGCAAGCAGGGCCTGCCGCTGCAGCGGCTAGCGGCCGCCGACACGCTGATCACCCTGGCCCGCGACTTGCGCTACCCCGATGTATCCGGGCTGTACGCGGCGGTCGGCGAGGGCCGGGTCAGCGCCCAGTCGGTGGTTGAGAAGCTGGTCAGGTCGGTCGGCGGGCTGGCCGGCGCGCAGGACGACCTGGCCGAGACCACGCTGCCGACCAAGATGCCCCAGCCCCGGGCCCCGTCCGACTCGGGCGTCGAGGTCACCGGCGCGCCGGACGTGTGGGTTCGGCTTTCCCGGTGCTGCACGCCGGTGCCCGGCGACCAGATCAACGGCTTCGTCACCCACGGCCACGGCGTGTCCGTGCACCGGATGGACTGCCCGAACCTGGCCCACCTGAGCGACACCCAGCGGGACCGGATGGTGGAGGTCCACTGGGCTCCGACCGAAGGCTCGGTGTTCCTGGTCGCCATCCAGGTGGAGGCGCTCGACCGGACCAGGCTGCTGTCCGACGTGACCAGGGTGCTGTCCGACCAGCACGTCAACATCTTGTCCGCGACGGTCACCACCAGCCG
Source organism: Actinomycetota bacterium (assembly GCA_003136255.1). GTDB lineage: Bacteria > Actinomycetota > Actinomycetes > Streptosporangiales > Streptosporangiaceae > Palsa-504. Next base: position 25,619 of record PLDT01000041.1, on the reverse strand, counting down.
GGACCGGGTGGCGGTCAGCCGCTTCACGTTCGAGATGGGCGACCCCAAGCACCTCGGCCACGTGCTGCGCGCCGTCCGCGCCATCGACGGCGTATACGACGTCTACCGGATCACGAGCTAGCTGGAGAACTCCGCCAGCGTGTGCTCGGCTTCTTCAAGCCAGGCGCGCCGGGCGGTGAGGGCCTCCTCGGCATTGCGCACGGCCCGGGCGTCGTCCCGTTCGCGTGCCTTGGCCAGCCGGTCCTCCAGCTGGGCGATGGTCGAGCGCAGCTGGGCCACCGTGTCCTCGGCCCGGGCCAGCGCCTCGGGGTTGGAGCGGCGCCACTGGGACTCTTCGGTCTTGCGTACCGCCTCCTCGACCCGGCGCAGCCCCGACTCCAGGTGCTCGCGTGAGTCCCGCGGCACGGCGCCGAGCTGTTCCCAGCGCTCCTGGATGCCGCGCAGCGCGGACCGGGCGGCGCGTACGTCGGTCACCGGCAGCAGCGCCTGCGCCTGGTCGAGCAGCTGCTGCTTGGCCTCGGCGTGCTCACGCAGCGCGGCATCCTTGGCCGAGAACACCTCGGTCCGCGTGGTGAAGAACTTGTCCTGGGCCGCCCGGAAGCGCTTCCACAGCTCTGCCTCGGCCTCCCGGTCGGCCCGCCCGGCCGCCTTCCACTGGCTCATCAGCTCGCGGAACGCGCTGGTGGTCGGGCCCCAGTCGGTCGAGGAGGACAGGGTCTCGGCCTCGGTGCACAGCTGCTCCTTGCGGGCCTTGACGTCCTCCCGCTCGGCCTCCAGCGTGGCGAAGAAGGCCTTGCGCCGCTTGGTGAACGCGTTACGGGCCGCTGACAGCCGCTTCCACAGCACGGCCTCGGCGGCCCGGTCGGCGTGCGGCGCGGCCTTCCACTCCTCGAGCAGCTCGCGCATCCGTTCGCCGCTGCTCTTCCAGTGGGTGGCCTCGGCGGCGATCTGCTCGGCCTCGGCGACGATCCGCTCCTTGACCTCCTTGGCCGTCGCCCGCGCCTGCTCGCGGGCCGCCTTGGCCTCCTCGCGACGGTGGCCGACGTCCTCGGTCAGCCGCCCCAGGCGTACTCGCAGGCCGTCCAGGTCGCCGAGCGCGTTGGCGTCGCCGATGCTGCCGATCAGCCGCTGGACGGTCGCCGCGGCCTGGGCGGGCGCCATGTCGGTAGCGCTGATCCGCTGTTCGAGCAGGACCACCTCGGTCTCCAGCGCCTCGTACTTACGCTGGTAGAAGGCGATGGCCTCCTCCGGGCTGCCCGCCTGCCAGGATCCGATCACCCGCTCGCCATCGGCGGTACGGACATAGACCGTCCCGTCGGCGTCTACCCGGCCCCACGGATGGTCGGCGGTGCTCACGGCGAACCTCCTGCGTGTCTTCCTGGTCAGGTTTTCTTGATCGTCACGCTGTCAATGATGACCTTCTTCTTCGGAACAATGCCGCCGCCCTCGGCCGAGGGATATGTACACGAGACTCCATCCTTCGCCACATTCTGGACGATATCCAGTCCAGATGAAACCGTAGCGAAGGGCGTATAGGAGCTTCCCAGCGTGGAACTGCTGTCCTTGTATACGATAAAGAACTGGCTGCCGTTGCTGGTCGCGGTGCCGCCGTTCGCCATCGCGACCGTTCCCGCCGGGTATTTCGCGTCGGTGAGATTCTCGCTGGCGTACTCGTAGCCCGGCGTCCCGGTACCGACGACGCTGGTGGTACTGCAGTCCAGCTTGGTGGTGGACGTGGCGTAAGCGTCGCCGCATTGCAGCACGTAGGGACCGCTGGTCACCATCCGGTGGCACTGAGTGTTATTGAAGTAGCCGACCTCGGCTAGGTGGACGAACGAGTTGACCGTGCAGGTCGCCTTGCTGTTGAGCAGGTTGAAGGTGATCGGGCCCAGGTTGGTCTTGATCGTCGCGGTATAGCTGGCGGTGTAGTCCGGCGCCGACGGCGGGAAGCTCACCTTTTTCGAGACCGGGGTGGCCTTGGTGTAGGTGCAGTGGTGCGCGGGCTCGGCCACGGTAGACGCCGTCGCCGTCGCGGACGCGGAGGCAGATGCCGACGCGGACGCTGACTTCTTGGCCGAGGCCGACGGGTCCTTCTTGGCGCTGCCGCCCGGCAGGAACACCACTAGCAGCGCGGCGACCAGTCCCGCGGCTGCGACCGCGCTGAAACCGGTGAGCCAGCGTTTGCGGACCTGGCGCTGTCTGACGGTCCGCATCTCCTGCTGACGGCGGTACCTTTCCCTAGCTTGCCTGCGCTGGCGTTCGTTCTTACCCGCCACCGGTCGTATCCTCCTTGGCCTGTTGCGTTATCTGACTACCGCTGGTATTCACGGGGAGGCAGGCCAACGAACCCGTATACCGCTGATCCCGAAACACGGCTGGTGTGCTGGCTCGGGGGAGAACCCCCGGAACCACCGCATAATTCGCGATCGTTCGCGAATCGTACCTTCCAGATGCCGGGACCGGTACCCTTCGTTATCGGTTCGCCGCCATGCGGGTCGCCTCGGTAGCCTGAGACACCGTACCGTGAGAAAGGACGGTTGTGCTCGTCGCAGGGTTCCCAGCAGGGACGTTCGCTACGAACTGTTATATTGTCGCGACCGCTCCCGGCGAACAGTGCATCATCATCGACCCGGGCCAGGACGCCGAGCGCGGGATCGAGGAGATCCTCACCGAGCACCGGCTGCGGCCGGCCGCGGTCCTGCTCACGCACGGTCATATCGACCACGTGTGGTCGGTCGCGCCGGTATGCGGCGCTCGGGGCATCCCGGCCTATATCCATCCGGCCGACCGCGCATTGCTCAGTGATCCGGGCCGCGGTTTCTCGCTCGGGATAGGCCAGGAACTGTTCGGCGGGCTGAAATTCACCGAGCCGGATGACGTGAAAGAACTCACTGACGGCATGACCATGAGTCTCGTGGGACTCGAGATCGTCGTTAATCACGCGCCCGGTCATACCGAAGGGTCGGTGACATTCCGGTTGCCACTCGACGCCGCGCCGGAAGAACCGAGTATCGTAGGCGGCAAAAGCAAAATAGACCGTCCCCGGGACGTGTTGTTTTCCGGTGACTTGCTGTTCGCTGGGTCGATCGGGCGGACCGACCTGCCCGGCGGCGACTACCCGACGATCCTGCGCAGCTTGGCCCGGGTCTGCCTGACCCTGCCGGACGAGACCCTGGTCCTGTCTGGGCACGGGCCGCAGACGACGATCGGCGCCGAGCGCCGCACCAATCCGTTCCTCGACGGGCTGTCTCCCGAGGCTGGCCCCTCCCGTGGGCTATGAAGGTAGCGGGAGCACGCAGGCCGGGTCGTTCGGATAAAAAAGTCTGACCATGAGAAAAGGGGAAGAGCGCGATGATCCGCACCCATGAGGCGGGGACGCTGCGGGCGTCGCACGCGGGAGAGCGCGTGGTGCTGGCCGGCTGGGTGGCGCGGCGCCGGGACCACGGCGGCGTGCTGTTCATCGACCTGCGCGACGCGAGCGGCGTGGTCCAGGTCGTGTGGCGCGGCGAGGAGGCTGTGGGTCACGAGCTGCGGGCCGAGTTCTGCCTGCTGGTGACCGGAACGGTCCGGCAGCGTCCGGGCGGGAACGAGAACCCCGAGCTGCCCACCGGGGAAATAGAGGTGGCCGCGGACGAGGTCGAGGTGCTCAGCGAGTCCGACCCGCTGCCGTTCCCGGTCGAGAGCTCCGCCGAGGTCAGCGAGGACATCCGGCTCAAGTACCGGTACCTCGACATCAGGCGCGAGGACACCGCGCGAGCCCTCCGCATCCGGTCCCAGGCCGCCTACCTGCTGTCCGACGTGATGCGCGAGCACCGGTTCGTGAACGTGGAGACCCCGTACCTGACCCGCTCGACGCCGGAGGGCGCGCGCGACTTCCTGGTCCCGGTCCGGCTGCGGCCGGGTAACTGGTACGCGCTGCCGCAGTCACCCCAGCTGTTCAAGCAGCTGCTCATGGTCGGCGGGCTGGAGCGGTACTACCAGCTGGCCCGGTGTTTCCGGGACGAGGACTTCCGCAAGGACCGGCAGCCCGAGTTCACCCAGATCGACGTCGAGATGTCCTTCGTCACCCGGCAGGATGTCATCGACGTCGCCGAGGACATCGTGGCGCTGCTGTGGTCCGAGCTGGCCGGCTACCAGGTGCCCCGGCCGCTGCCCCGGATGACCTACGCCGACGCGATGGCGCGCTACGGCTCGGACAAGCCCGACCTGCGCTTCGACCTCGAGCTCACCGACCTGACCGAGTACTTCGCCGACACGGAGTTCCGGGTCTTCCAGGCCCCGTACGTCGGGGCCGTGGTCATGCCCGGCGGTGCCTCGCAGTCCCGGCGCGAGCTGGACCAGTGGCAGGAGTGGGCCCGGTCCCGGGGTGCCCGCGGCCTGGCCTACGCCCTGATCAGGCCGGACGGCGAGATTGCCGGGCCGGTGGCCAAGAACTTGTCCGAGGCCGAACGCTCCGGGCTGGCCGGCGCCACCGGCGCCGGGCCGGGTGACTGCGTGTTCTTCGCGGCGGGTGCGGCCTCGGCCACCCGGGAGCTGCTCGGCGCGGCGCGACTGGAGATCGGGCGCACCTGCGGCCTGATCGACGAGTCGGCGTGGTCGTTCCTGTGGGTGGTGGACGCGCCGATGTTCGAGGAGGACGGCGACGGCGGCTGGACCTCGGTGCATCACCCGTTCACGGCGCCGCTGCCCGAATGGGCGGACAAGTTCGTCGCCGAGCCCGGCGGCGCGCTGGCCGACGCCTACGACATCGTGTGCAACGGGTACGAGATCGGCGGCGGGTCCATCCGTATCTTCCGGGCCGCCATGCAGCAGGCCGTGTTCGACGTGATCGGGCTGTCGCCCGCCGAGGCGCGGTCGCAGTTCGGGTTCCTGCTCGACGCGTTCAAGTACGGCCCGCCGCCGCACGGCGGCATCGCGTTCGGCTGGGACCGGGTNNCGCCGCGAAGCCGGCATCGACGCCCACCCCACCCCCCCGGGCACCCCGGGCACCCCGGGTTCATGATCGCGGGCAGTTCGGGCCAAATAGCGACCAAAAGTGCCCGCGATCATGAAACCGCCGCTGTGCACCCCGGCCCGCAGGCGCGGAGAGAGCCCGTCCAGCCGCGGCGGCGCAGCAGGGTGGCCACGGCACTCGCGGTCTCGCAGCGGCGATCGACCAGGTCCAGTAGCCCGAACCTCAGCGTGACGAGGCCTCCGACCGCGTTGGCGTTGTCGCGCCGCTTGTCGAGCCACTGCTCGTCGGCCGGATGTGCGGCGGTCCCATCGAGTTCGACGCAGACCCCGCAGGCCTCATAGAGGTTGTCGAGGTACCTGTTACCGGTGCGCTGCCTGATCCTTGCTTGCCGGCGAGCCACGGGCAGCTCGTGCGGGCGTTCCACTCGATAGATGTAGCGGTATTCCAGCACGGACAAGGCGCCGCCATCGGCGTCGCCCAGCGCGACCGTGATCTCCCGGCGCCAGCGCATCTTCTTGCGGGCGTCCATCGCGAGGCGTATCCGGTCCGCGGTGGTCCGTCGTCGGCCGATGGCCCGGCAAATCCACGCGTATGCATCGTCAAAGGTCGGCGCGATCTCGATAAGGTCCAGCACGGTGTCCTCGACCCGGGTGCACGGCGGGAGCATGGCCGGGTGCCTGGTCCGCAGGATCGCGTCTGACCGGTGGATGACGATGCCGGAGATCTTCGCCCGTGCGGGACGTTTTGACGCGGGGACGGTAATAGTGACCGGCGAGCTGGCTTCGTCGATCAAGCCGTGTCGCTCGGCCGCTGTCTGGTGGCTCAGAACGGCGTGAGGCCCGGCACGGAGCAGGGCGGCCCACAATATCGTCTCCCGAGCGGGCTCTCCGGAAAAAGTCGCATATACGCCTCGTTGAAGCCGCTGCCATCTGCCGCTGCTCACCCTGCTGCGCATCGCGCGCGGATCGATGCCCAAGCTCGTGCTCTGGCGCCGGGCGATGGAGTTGCCCTGGACCGCGAGCAACTCGCGAGACAGCGCAGGCAATTCGGTTGACATGGGCTCATGCTGCCGGGGCACACAGGACACCGAGACCAGCACCCATAACCTGTGGATAACCTTGACCCGCAGGCATCCGCCTGTGGATAACCATGTTCTATTTTCGCCGGCGTGGTATAACCGGGCGCCGAGATAGGGTCGGAGGATGGCCGGATCCGTGAAAGGGGAGGCGGACGGGCAGTCCGCGAGCCTGTTCGATGACGCGGAAGCAGCAGCCGCGAGCGCGGCCGCGCCGCTCGCCGTCCGGATGCGACCGCGCACCCTGGACGAGGTGATCGGGCAACGGCACCTGACCAGCGCGGGCACACCGTTCCGCAAGCTGATCGACAATGACGCGCCTATGTCACTGCTGCTGTGGGGCCCGCCCGGAACCGGCAAGACCACCCTGGCTTACGTCGTCAGCCAGGTGACCAAGCGCCGCTTCGTGGAACTGTCGGCGGTCAGCGCCGGGGTCAAGGACGTGCGCGCCGCCGTCGAGGCGGCCCGCCGCACCCTGGGCATGAGCGGTACGCAGACCGTGCTGTTCATCGACGAGGTGCACCGGTTCTCCAAGACCCAGCAGGACGCGCTGCTCCCGGCGGTGGAGAACCGCTGGGTCTCGTTCATCGGCGCGACCACAGAAAATCCGTTCTTCTCGGTGGTCTCACCGCTCCTGTCGCGATCACTGCTGCTGACCCTGCAGCCGCTGTCCGACGACGACATCCGGGAAGTCATCCAGCGGGCGATACAGGATCCGCGCGGCCTGAACGGCACCGTTACCCTCGACGAGGAAGCGGCCGACCACCTGGTCAGGCTGGCCGGCGGCGACGCCCGGCGGGCGCTTACCTACCTGGAGGCGGCCGCCCTCGGGCTGCCCGACGGTAAGAACATCGACGTAAAAGCGCTGGAACGCGCGGTGGACCGGGCCGCGGTCCGCTACGACAGGGACGGCGACCAGCACTACGACGTGATCAGCGCGTTCATCAAGTCCATGCGGGGCAGCGACGTGGACGCGGCGCTGCACTACCTGGCTCGGATGATTGAGGCGGGAGAGGACCCGCGGTTCATCGCCCGGCGGCTCATCGTGCACGCCAGCGAGGACGTGGGCCTGGCCGACCCCACCGCGCTGCTGATCGCCGTCGCGGCCGCTCAGGCGGTCGAGTTCGTCGGGCTGCCCGAAGCCCGGATCAACCTGACCCAGGCGGTGATCCACATCTCGATGGCGCCCAAGTCCAACGCGGTGATCAAGGCCATCGGCGCGGCTGACGCCGACATAAGAAACGGGCTAATAGGTGCCGTGCCTGCACACCTGCGCGACGCGCACTATCCTGGGGCGGGCAAGGTCGGCCACGGCGAAGGCTACCTCTACCCGCACGACTTCGACGACGGCATCGTCACGCAGCGCTACGCTCCCGATCCGGTGGCGGACCGCATCTACTACGAGCCGTCGGGACATGGCCAGGAGGCCCGCGTCGCCGAACGCGCGGGCCGGATCCGGGCCATCCTCCGCAAGCCGAGCGAGCCGAGCAAGCCGAGCAAGCCCAGCCAAGCAAGCTAAGCCAGCCAAGCGGTCCAGACCACTAAGGAGCAGCGATGACGCGGACGGGACAGTCATGAACGTCGCCCAAGCGGCCGCGCTGATCGCCGCCGTCTTCTGGGCGTTGCTGGTTTGTGTAGGCGTCTTCGTCCTGTTCCGGCTGGGACGGCTGCTGTCGGAGTCGAGAGGGCTGATAGCCGAGTTGCGCGAGCGCAGTGACACGCTGCTGCAACGGGCGCAGGTAGCCGTGGACGGGGCTCAGGCTGCCGTGGACCGGGCGGGCCGGCAGCTGGACCGCACCGAGCCCGTCGCGGCCAGCATGGACGAGCTCGACGCCGGGATGGCCGAGCTCGCCGGGCAGGTGACCGCGCTGGCCGGCCTGGGCCGCGCCATCGCCAGCGGCCCGGTGGGCCGCCTGGGCGCCCTCGCCTACGGGGTACGCCACGCCGTCAGCCTGCGTCGCGGCGGCCCCAAGAACCCGCTGCCCGGGCGCGTCGTGGAACGCGGCGAGCTCACACATAGCGGGGCCGCCAAGTGATCCGCCGCGGCTTCTGGCTGGCCGCCGGGGCGGTAACCGGCATCTACGGCTACCGGCGTGTCTCCGCCGTCGGCCGCCGCCTGTCTGCCAGCCTTAACTCCGCAGAGCTGACCCAGGGCGCCAGGCTGGCCCGGCAGGGACGGCGCACCGCCGTCAGCGTGACCCGGGAGACCTTCCGGTTCACCCGCGACGTGCGGGAGGGCATGGAACTGTATATGGCTCGGCATTCCGTCCCCGCAGGCTCTACCCTCGGAGCACGAGAAGCGCGAGAAGCACGAGAAGCCCTAGAAGCACGAGACGCCCGACAAGCCCGCGGCGCGCGAGGTCCTGAGCCAGCCCGGGACCTCGCGGTTAACGACAACATCAATTACGACCCTCGACCCAAGGATGGCCGCTAATGGAGTCGGCAGAGATCGCCCGCCGCTTCCTTGCCTATTTCGAGCAGCAAGGGCACACCATCGTGCCTTCGGCCCCCTTGGTCGCCGATGATCCCACGGTGCTGTTCGTCATCGCGGGCATGCAGCCGTTCAAGCCGTACCTGCTCGGCCAGCAGACGCCGCCTTGGAAACGGGCCGCCGACGTGCAGAAGTGCGTGCGCACGCTGGACATCGAAGAGGTCGGCAAGACCACCAGGCACGCCACGTTCTTCCAGATGCTGGGCAATTGGTCGTTCGGTGACTACTTCAAGGAAGGCGCGATCCGGTACGCCTGGGAGCTGCTGACCAAGTCCGAGGCCGACGGCGGCTTCGGGTTCCCGGAGAGCAAGCTGTGGGCCACGGTCCTGCACGGTGACGACGAGGCGTTCGCGATCTGGCGGGACCAGATCGGCCTGCCCGAAGACCGGATCCAGGCCCGCGGCCTGGCCGACAACTACTGGTCCATGGGCGTGCCCGGGCCGGGCGGGCCGTGCTCGGAGATCTACTACGACCGCGGGCCCGAGTACGGTCGCGACGGCGGCCCGGAGGCGGACGAGGACCGCTTCCTGGAGGTCTGGAACCTGGTCTTCATGCAGGACCAGCTGAGCAAGTTCCGGGCCAAGGACGACTTCGACATCGAGGGGTCGCTGCCGTCCAAGAACGTCGACACCGGCATGGGCCTGGAGCGGATGGCGTCCATCCTGCAGGGCGTGGACAACCTGTACGAGATCGACACCACGTGGAAGATCCTCGACCGGGCCGCGGAGCTGACCGAGCAGAGCTACGGCCGGGACCACAAGGCCGACGTGGCCCTGCGCGTGATCGCCGACCACGTGCGCAGCGCGGTGATGCTGATCGAGGACGGGGTGCTGCCGAGCAACGAGGGCCGCGGCTACGTGCTGCGCCGCATCATGCGTCGCAGCATCAGGAACCTCCGCTTGCTGGCCGGGGCCCAGCGCGGCGGCGGCGGCCAGCAGGCGTCCGGCGAGCACTTCATCCACGAGCTCACCTCGGTCACGATCGAGGCCATGGCGCCGCTGTATCCGGAGCTTCGCCGGGACGCGGCGAACATCCACACAGTCATGGACGCCGAGGAAACGGCCTTCGCCAGCACGCTGCGCACCGGCACGGCGATTTTCGAGGCCGCGATCGAGGAAAACCGGCGCAAGAGCCGCAGCAGCATCTCCGGGCCTCAGGCCTTCCAGCTGCACGACACCTACGGCTTCCCGATCGACCTGACCCTGGAGATGGCGGCCGAGCAGGGCCTGTCCGTGGACGAGGACGGGTTCCGGCGGCTGATGGCCGAGCAGAAGAACCGCGCCCGGCGTGACGCGGCGGAGAAGAAGACCGGCAACGTCGACATCTCGGTGTTCGCGGAGATGCTCGAGCGGTCCGGCTCGGTCACCTTCACCGGCTATGACCAGATCTCCGGCGAGGCGACGGTCCTCGGTCTGCTGGTGAACGGCATCCCGGTACCGAGTGCGGGCGCGGGCACCGAGCTGGACGTGGTGCTGGACCGCACCCCGTTCTACGCCGAGGGCGGCGGCCAGCTCGCCGACGCCGGCGTCATCACGGTGGACAGCGGCGTGGTCGACGTCTCCGACGTGCAGACCCCGCTGACCGGGCTCGTCGTGCACCGCGGCCGGGTCCGCTCCGGCGAGATCACCACCGGCGCGCCCGCGCACGCGGAGATCGACATCGAGCGCCGCCGGGCCCTGTCCCGGTCGCACACCGCGACCCACCTCGTGCACCGCGCGCTGCGCAACGCGCTGGGGGAGACGGCGGCGCAGGCGGGCTCGGAGAACTCACCAGGCCGGCTCCGGTTCGACTTCACCGCCTCCGGCGCGGTGCCGCTGAGCGTGCTGCGGGACAGCGAGGACGAGGTCAACGCGGTGCTGGTCAACGACCTGAACGTGCACGCGTACTACACCTCCCAGGAGGAGGCCCGCGAGATGGGGGCGCTGGCCCTGTTCGGGGAGAAGTACGGCGACCGGGTCCGGGTGGTCGAGGTCGGTGACTACTCGCGGGAGCTGTGCGGTGGCACCCACGTGGTCCGCTCGGGCCAGCTCGGCCTGATCAAGGTACTGGGCGAGACGTCCATCGGCTCGGGCGTGCGCCGGATCGAGGCGCTCGTCGGCCTGGACGCGTTCCGCTTCCTGGCCCGGGAGAGCGTGCTGGTCAACCAGCTCAGCGAGCAGCTCAAGGCGCCCCGCGAGCAGCTTCCCGAGCGCATCTCCGGCGTGCTGACCAGGCTCCGGGATGCCGAGCGTGAGCTGCAGCGACTGCGGGCCGCCCGGGTGCTCGAGTCGGCCGAACAGATCGCGGCCAGCGCGGCGGAGATCAGCGGCATGGCCCTGGTCGCAAACCGCGTGCCCGACGGGACCGACGCGGACGACATCCGCAAGCTGGCGCTGGACGTACGCGGCCGGCTGCCGCGCAGCCAGCCCGCGGTGGTCATGATCGTCGGCGTGCCCGCGGACCGGCCGGTGGTGGTTGTCGCGGTCAACGAGGCGGGCCGGGGCTTCGGGCTGTCGGCCGGCAACCTGGTCGGGATCGCCGCCCGCGCGCTGGGCGGCGGCGGCGGCGGGCGATCCGACGTCGCCCAGGGCGGCGGCGCACCGCTGGCGCCGGGCTCGAGCGTGGTCGATGAGGCGTTTGGTGCCGTTCGTGCCGCTTTGCGGGACATACATGGGTCCGCTGGGTAGCGTATTGATATGCTGCTGCGCCCCCGCGGGGTCTCGTCGCGCCCTGCCCGGGCGCGCCCCCCTGCCGCCAAGTCTGCGTCCCGGACCAGATCGGTGAGGGAAGGCGTGCGCCTGGCCGTGGACGTCGGCTCGGTGCGGGTCGGGGTGGCCCGCAGCGATCCGGGCGGCGTCCTGGCCAGCCCGCTGACCGTGGTCCAGTCCGGCCCCCGTGAGCTGGACGAGCTGGCTAAGCTGGCGGCCGCCGCCGACGTGATCGAGGTCATCGTGGGCCTGCCCACCTCGCTGTCGGGCCGGGAAGGCACCGCCGCGGCCGCCGCGCGGAGCTTCGCCACGGACCTGGCCGGCCGGGTTGCCCCCATCCCGGTGCGGCTGGTCGACGAGCGCTTCAGCACCACCCAGGCGCACGACGCGCTACGGCGCGGCGGCAAGGACTCCCGCGCCCGCCGCGGCGTGGTGGACGCCGCGGCCGCCGCCGTGGTCCTGCAAGCCGCCCTGGATACCGAACGTGCCACCGGGCGCCCCCCGGGCCAGCTCGTCACGCTCACCGGGGGAGCCGACGCGTGAGCGAGAACGGAAACCCCTGGTCCCCGAACCAGGACCCACGGCCGTTCCAGCCGCCGCCCCGGATCCAGCCGCCGCCGGGAATCCAGCCGTCGCCCGGAACCCAGCCGCCACAGCCGCTAAAGCCACAGCCNNGCAGCCGCTACAGCCGCAGCCGCCACAGCCGTTGCACCACGACCCGCGCGACCACGATCCGCGGCTGGCCGATCCGCGGCGTCCCGCAGACTCGCCGTGGCGCCGGACCGAGCGGCTCTCCCGCCCCGAGACCACCGGATGGCATCCCGCGCCTACCAGTTATGACGCAGGCCCGGGCGGCGAGGAATTCTACTCGCCGAGCGGCCAGTACGGCGATCCGGAGCCCTACGGTCAAGACGGCGGCGAAGAGGACTACGACGACCGCTACGACACCGGGGACCGGTTCGTCCCCGGGTTCGGCGACTACGGCGACGAAGCCGACGAGGCCGACGAAGCCGGTTATCCCGCCCGTGGCAGGTCCGCCCGTGGCCGGTCCGCCCGTGGCCGGTCCGCCCGCCGCCCGAGTAAACGGGGCCCAGGCGGACCCAGACGGCCGCGGCGGCGCCGGCTCCGCTGGATCGCGCCGCTGGTCGCCTTGCTAGTCATCCTGATCCCGCTCGGCATCGGCGGCTCGTACGTCTACAGCCTGTACCAGAACAAGTACCACCCGGCCGACTACTCAGGCGCGGGCACGGGTTACCTCGTGGTCCAGGTCGGCTCGGGCGAGACGCCGACCGGCCTCGGCCCGCAGCTGGTCAAGCTCGGCGTGGTGGCCAGCTCCCGCGCGTTCGTCCTGGCCGCCGAGCACAGCTCCAACCCCAACGGCCTGCTGCCCGGCTTCTACGCCATGCACCTGCACATGAAGGCGACGGCGGCCTACGCGCGCCTGCTCAACCAGGCGAACCTGGTGGAGGTCAAGGTCACCATTCCGGAGGGCTGGCGGCTCACCCAGATCGTGGCCTACCTGGGCGCCAAGTCGGGCATCCCAGCCAGTGCGTACCAGGCGGTCCTCAAGAACCCGGCCCAGCTGCACCTGCCCGCCTACGCGAACGGCAAGGCGGAGGGTTACCTGTTCCCCGCGACCTATGAGGTCGTGCCTCACGAGACCGCGCTGGGCGTGCTGTCCGGCATGGTCCAGCGGTTCGAGCAGGAGGCGGCGCAGGCCAACCTGCCCACGGCGGCCAAGCAGGTGCATCTGAGCCAAAGCCAGGTCGTCATCGTGGCCAGCTTGGTGGAGGCCGAAGGCGGCCGGCTCTCCGACTACCCGAAGATCGCCCGGGTGATCTACAACCGGCTGGCACAAAACATCCCGCTGCAGCTGGACAGCACCGTGCTCTACGGGCTCAACACCTACGGCATCATCGCGAGCGACCAGCAGCTCACCAGCACCTCGCGATACAACACGTACAAGTACAAGGGCCTCACGCCCGGCCCGATCGACAACCCAGGCGCCGCCGCGATCCAGGCCGCACTGAACCCGGCCCCCGGGAACTGGATCTACTTCGTGACCGTGAACCCCAAGACCGGCGAGACCCTGTTCACCGCGAGCCAGGCGCAGTTCGAGCAGTACCGAGCCGAGCTCGAGCGGAACCTCGGCCAGGGCTGATTATGCTCGTCCAAGGTCCGCGACGGTTACCCGCTGATCTCCGCCGTCCCGGCCGGTGCCGCCGATTTTTATGCCGAACGGCCGGTGATCCCCGCGCCCGGCCCTGTGCCGTGCTCGACGTGGCTGCCCGCCTATTGGCGGGCCGTGCGCCACCAGCCCAACATCCGCCCCACCACCACCAGCCCCACATCCTTCACACCACCAGCCCCAAATCCTTCACACCACCAGTCCCACATCCTTCACACCACCAGTCCCACATCCTTCACGGACAAGAAAATTTTTCTTGACAATAAAAGTTGTCGGATGGAAGGCTGGGCCCATGATCGATGTGGCAGTGATCGACGACCCGGCGGCGGCCGAGGCCGCCCTGGAGCCGGGGCGGGCGCGCCTGCTGGCTCAGCTGACCGAACCGCGGTCGGCGGCCATGTTGGCCGCCGCGGTCGGCCTTACCCGGCAGAAGGTTAACTATCACCTCCGGACGCTGGAGCAGCACGGGCTGATAGAGCTGGTGCAGGAACGGCGCAAGGGAAACATGACGGAGCGGCTGCTGCAGGCGACCGCGTCCTCCTACGTGATCTCGCCGGCCGCGCTCGCGGCCGTCGCGCCCGACCCGGCCCGCGCGCCGGACCGGCTGTCCGCCCGCTGGCTGCTCGCCTTGGCCGCGCAGCTCGTCCGCGATGTCGGTGACCTGATCACCGGCGCCACCCGAGCGCAGCGCAAGCTCGCGACGTTCGCCATGGACGGCACGGTGCGATTCGCGTCCCCCGCCGACCGGGCCGCCTTCACCGCCGAGCTGATGCAGGTCGTGACCTCGCTAGTGGCCAAGTACCACGACGAGCAGGCCGAAGGCGGGCGCGAGCATCATCTCGTCGTCGCCGTCCATCCGAGCCTCACGGCCCGGCCGGACGCCCAAGTCAGCGAAGCGGAGTCCTGATGGGTCACGAGTTCGCGCAGCATAATGAGGCCGAGGTCCCGGCCAGCCCGGACCAGGTCTGGGCCGCGATCGCGACCGGGCCGGGGATCGACTCCTGGTTCATGGGCCGCAACGAGGTCCAGGCCGGCGCCGGAGGCGCCGTGCGCACCGTGTTCGGCGAGTACGCGCCCGAGCTGGCGATCACCGAGTGGGATCCAGCTCGCCGGTTCGCCTACGGCAGCGGCCGGGCCCCGGACGGCCGGTTCATCGCGTATGAGTTCCTGATCGAGGGACGCGCGGGCAGCAGCACCGTGCTGCGCACGGTCACCAGCGGCTTCCTGCCCGGCGACGACTGGGCAGACGAATTCGAGGCGATGACGCTGGGCGCTGAGCTGTACTTCCGCACCCTGGTCGCCTACCTCACCCACTTCGCCGGCCGGTTCGCGGTGCCGGTAACGGCGTTCGGGCCGCCCGGCACGAGCTGGTCCCGGGACCGGTCGCTGCTGTGCCGCGCGCTCGGTCTGGCTAAGGAGCCGAAGCCCGAGGAACCGAAGCCCGGCGATCCGGTGCGGTTCGTCGGCGAGACCGGGCCCGCCGAAGGCGTCGTCTACTTCGCCAACGCCCACTCGATCGGCGTGCGCACCCCGGACGGCTTGTACCGGTTCATGCGCGGTTTCGCCAAGCCGGTCATCGCGGCCCACCACCTGTTCGGCGCCGACACCGAACCCGACCAGGCTCGCCAGGCCTGGGAAGCCTGGCTCAGCCGGACGCTCGCCTGATCATCCGAGCACCCACCAGCAACGGGAGGACCCTTCATGAACACCGTCCGCTCCGGCGACGGCACCACGATCGCCTACACCCGGGCCGGCCAGGGCCCGCCGCTTATCCTGGTCGACGGCGCTCTGTGCAGCCGGTCGTTCGGGCCGATGCCCAAGCTCGCCGAGCAGCTGACCCCGCAGTTCACCGTGTACACCTACGACCGCCGCGGTCGCGGCGACAGTGGAGATACCGCACCCTACGAGCCCGACCGCGAGGTCGAGGACCTCGAGGCGCTGATAGCCCTGGCCGGCGAGGACGTGTATGTGCACGGCACGTCGTCCGGCGCCGCCCTGGCCCTGAGAGCGGCCAAGCGCATCCGCTCGATCGCGAAGCTGGCCGTGTACGAGCCGCCGTTCATCGTCGATGACACCCGGCCGCCGATGCCCGATGACTACCTGCCCCGGCTCAAGGCCCTGGTGGCCGAAGGGGAGCGCGGCGACGCGGTCAAGATGTTCATGCGCTTCGTGGGCACCCCGAGCATCTTCACCGCCGTGATGCCGCTCACGCCGGTCTGGGGCAAGCTCAAGGCGGCGGCGCCCACCATCCCGTACGACCTCGCGATTATGCACGACCACCAGCAGGGGATTCCGCTCACGCCGGCGGACTGGGCCGCGATCAAGCTGCCGACGCTGGTCGCGGTCGGCGGCAAGAGCCCGGACTGGATGACCAACGGGACGCGTGCCCTGGCCGACGCCCTGCCCGACGCGACGTATCGCACGCTCCCCGGCCAGAACCACATGGTCAAGACCCTGGCCATCGCGCCCGTGCTGACCGAGTTCTTCACCGGCAACGGCTAGGAAGGAAACGTAACGATGCGACAGATAGCCGCCGGCCTGTTCATCTCGCTTGATGGCGTGATCGAGGCGCCGGAAAAGTGGACCGGACCGTATTTCAACGACCAGGTCGGCCAGGCCGTGGGAGCTCTGATGGCGCAGAGCGACGCCATGCTGCTCGGCCGGGTGACCTACGAGGGATTCGCCGCCGCCTTCGGCGGCCAGTCCGGCGGCATGGCCGACCAGATGAACAACACGCCGAAGTACGTGGTGTCCAGCACGCTGGCCTCGACCGACTGGCAGAACTCGACGTTGATCAACGGCGACGTGGCCGCCCAGATCAGCGAGCTGAAGCAGCAGCCGGGTGAGAACATCGGCATGACCGGCAGCTCCGCCCTGGTCAGCTGGCTGCTGCGGCACGGCCTGCTCGACCGCCTAGACCTGCTCGTCTTCCCGGTCGTACTGGGCGGCGGCAAGCGTCTGTTCAGCGAACTGGACGGCCAGGTGCCGCTCACGCTAACCGGCTCGGAGGCGTTCGGCACCGGCGTGGTGCACCTGGCCTACGAACCGGCCCGCTAAGGGACCAGCTAGCCCACCGCCGGGACCGGCCGGCCGTTCTCCAGGTAGACCAGCCTCTTGCGGTTGGTGGCCGCGCGGACCCGCCGCCGGATCGGGCCGCGGAGCAGTTCGAGAGCGTCGGAAACGGCCGCCAGCCGGTACTCGGAGACCTCCTCGGGCTGCACCACGATCCCGGCTAGCGCCTCGTCGTCGACCTGGCCGCAGTCGAACAGGAACCGGATGCCGCCCGCCCGGCCGGGCTTCGGGTGGCGGAAATCCATGCAGGCCAGCCGGCCGCGGCGGACCTCGATGCCGCACTCTTCGCGCACCTCGCGCCGGCACGCCTCCCAGGGCGTCTCGCCGTCCGCCTCCATGACGCCACCGGGGATCGTCCAGCCGCTCTTGTAGGTCGGCTTGAGGATCAGCAGCCGCCCCGCCCCGTCGAAGACCAGTGCCCCAGCCGACACCGGGATAGCCGGGAGCTGCTCGTCCCCGGAGCCATTATCTGTCACGGCATCCATTATAAAAGAGCCAACTGCCTGAGAAGGTCAGCCACTTAATTCATATGTCGACAACTCGCCATTTCAAAATGAGCCTGCACCGGGAATAGCTAAGGGCTGGGCCGGGCGGTCTTTCTTGGGCAACTTGCTGACGACAGTCGCGTAGGAGGTGTCGATCGCCTCGGTGAGCTCGTCGTCCGGTATGGCGCCGCCGATCCGCAGCGTGTTCCATCCGGAGCGGCCGATGTAGGCCATCACCGAAGCGTCGTCTGGGTACCGTAGCAGCCATTCATCGGCCGCCTCGCGCGAGGCGCCGCACTTGAGGCCCACCGCCGTCCCCGAGCCCAAGAACGCGAAGATCTTGGCGCCGACCTTGACCACGACGTCGCCCTCCCAGGGCTCGTCCGGCCAGGCGCCCGGCTTGGCCAAGCAGTACGCGAGCAAGTCTTCCGATGTCATGGCGGCTTCTCCAGATGGTCGCGAGCCCCGGGAACGCCACCCTAGCGCACGCGTGAAATAACCACGATTAAACAGATAAGGTAAAGTGCAACAATGGCGTTGCTGACCATCCAGCGCCACCTCCAGCCCGGTCGGCCGCAGGCCGCAGCCGGCCACCGGTGGCCGCGATAACGGGCACGAGCCTAGGAGCGAGATGGGTCCGGTCGGTTTTGACCTGGACATGACGCTGATCGACTCACGGCCGGCCATCCTGGCCTCCTTCGAGGGGCTGGCCCAGGACACCGCCACCGTCATCGACCTAGCGGCCGTGGACGCCAGGCTCGGGATCAAGCTGGAAGACGAGCTGGTGTTCTGGTACCCACCAGAGCAGCGCGCCGCGGCGGTGCAGACCTACCGCCGGCACTACGTGCGGCTCGCCGAGCAGATGACGACCGTGCTGCCCGGCGCGCACGAGGCGCTGGCGGCGGTCCGGGCCGCGGGGGAGCGCGCGGTCATCATCACCGCCAAGCACCCGATCTCGGTGGCGCCGAGCCTGCGGGCCGTCGGCCTGGACGCCGACGAGGTGTTCACCTGGGTGCACGGACCGGAGAAGGCGGCCGTCCTGAGCCGGATCCACGCGGTCGCCTACGTCGGCGACAGCCCGCCCGACATGGCCGCCGCGGTGCAGGCCGGCGTCCGGGCGGTCGGCGTCGCGACCGGATCGTTCACCGGCGAGGACCTGGCCCGCGCGGGCGCCGAGGTGATCCTGGACTCACTCGCCGACTTCCCGGCCTGGTACCGGACTGCCCGCTAGGAAGCGTCGGCGATCGCCGCCACCACCTGGCCCGGCAGGTACCGCGGGTACACCAGCAGCGCCCGGGCCACCTGGCGGATCCGCAGCCGCAGCGGAGTCAGCGTCTGCTCGCAGTACCGCCAGGCCGCGAACTCGTCCTCGCCGAAGCGCGCCCGTATCCCGTGCCGGAACCGCCGCGCGTCGCCGCCGTCGTCGCGCCAGGTCGGCAGCCAGGCGCGCAGCTGGTCGTCGCCGGCCAGCATGGACCAGTCTCGCAGCCGCTCGGCAATCTGGCCCGCCGCGTCGATGACGAACGCCTCCTGGCCCCCGCCGGTCACACCATGCACGCGCCCCTGACTCGAACCGCCGTGGCGGATGCTGGCCGAGCTGAACCGTGCGCCGACCTGCAGCGCGGCGACGACGTGCCCGGCCTCGTGCCAGGCCGTCCGCACCGCCGCCGTCCGCGCGGGCGCGTAGCTTGCCGCGGCGCCCAGGTCGTACCGCTGCCTGATCCAGTGCTCGTGCACGATCGACTCGTCGTCGTAGCGGACGAGCCGGCTGAGCTCGGCCCGGATCTGCGCCAGGTGCCGGGCCTCGGCAGGCGTCATCGCGGCGACCGGCCGATCGCCGCCCCGACTGCCGCCACCGCCACGGCGCCCGCGCCCGGCCGGCCGGTGTCCACCTCGATCAATAGCCCGCCTAGCCGCAGCGGGGTCACCGTGGCCGCCAGCGACGCGAGGTGTTCCGGGGAGCCGACCCCGGCCGGATTGATCATGTCGCGGTGGATGCGATGCCGTCCGCTCTCGTTTCGGGCCAGCGACCGGGCCGCGGCCAGGTCCGGTTCAACGCGGCAGAAGACCTCGACCGCCCCGGCGAACTCCGCCACCGCCCGGTCCCGCCGCGCCCCGCGCCACCAGCCTTCGGCCACCGCGCCAGGAAAGTCCGCCGCCAGGCGGAACACCACTTCAGCCGCCGCGTCCCCGAGCCGGTTCGACCAGTCCTCGTCGCCCAGCCCCAGGACGTCGGCCAGCGCCTCCTTGATCGGATCGAGCGACAGCACGGGGAGTTCCAGGGCCGCCCCCAGCTCGCGGGCGATCGTGGACTTCCCGGCGCCCGGCGCGCCCGAGATCACGATGAGGCTCAAACCTCAGCGCGCCGCGATTTCGTACCGCCTTGGCTGCCTGGTCAGCCACTGCCAGAACGTCCGGTACGGCGGGCGCGCGACGAAATGGCCGCTGCCGACCTTGCCCGAGACCTCGATCCGCAGCACCTCGGGCACGTCGTGACCCCACGGGGCGCGGACCCGCACGTGGCCACTGCGGACCACCACGTCATCGGTGTCCACCACGATGCCGGGCTTGGTAATGAGGACGACGTGACCACTGCGTACCTCGGCGTCGAGTTGCAGCGACGGCTGAGTGATGACCGCCTGGGAGAAGTCGAGCTTCAGGTGGCCGCTGCGGACCCGCGCTTCGATCCGCTGCGGCAGCACCCAGCGGCCTTCCTTTTTGGCGTGCCCGCTGCCGCAGTCGATGCGCACGACCTCCTTGGCCCGGGGGGCCTGGGGGACCCGCGGGGCCAGCGCGCTGGCCACCGACCCGTCGGCGGGCAGGTCGACGACCAGCTTGGCCAGCTCGCCGTACGTCCGGGCTGTCATGGCCAGCTCTAGGCGCTCGTCGAGTTCCTCGGCGGTCAGCCGCCCGTCTCCCGCGGACACCCGCAGCACCTCGACCACCCGGTCCCGGTCCTGGTGCGAAGCGCGCAGTTCACTCCGGGCCACCTCACGGCCCGCCTCGGCATCCGCCATGGGAAAACCTTAACCCGGACCGGTCCCGCGCCGCGCCCAGCTGATCCGGCCGCCGCCCCGCTGGGTGAGGCTGGGTGTCTGAACTACCTGCAGCTCCATATAATCCGGGTAATGACTGACATGCGCGTCACATATGAGCCGGCTGCGCGCCCGGTACCGGAGAGCCCCGCGGTCCAGGTTCGCGACCTGCGGATGAGCTACGGCTCGACCGAGGTGCTGCGCGGCGTGGACTTCGACGTTCACTACGGCGAGGTGTTCTGCCTGCTCGGCCCGAACGGCGCGGGCAAGACCACCACGCTGGAAATCCTGGAAGGCTTCCGGCCGCCGACCGGCGGCACGGTGCGTGTCCTCGGCCTCAACCCGGCGGCGCAGGCGGCCCGGCTCCGCGAACGGGTCGGCATGGTCCTGCAGGAGTGCGGCTTCCCCCGGCAGGCCCGGGTAGCCGAGCTCATCGACATCTGGCGCAGCTATTACCCGCACCCGCGTCCGCTCGCCGAGTTGCTGGACGTCGTGGAACTCGCCGAGGTGCGTAACACCCAGGTCCGCAAGCTGTCGGGCGGCCAGCGGCGCCGCCTGGACTTCGCCCTGGCCCTGGCGGGCGACCCCGACCTGGTCTTCCTCGACGAGCCGACCACCGGCTTCGACCCGGAGGCGCGCCGGCGCTGCTGGGCCGCGATCGAGAACCTTCGCGGGCTCGGCGCCACGATCATGCTCACCACCCACTACCTGGACGAGGCGGAACGACTGGCCGACCGGATCGCCATTTTGCGGGCGGGCCGGATCGAGCTGTGCGGGACCACGCACGAGGTCGCCGCACGAGCGGGCCTGGGCACCCGGATCTCATTCACCACGCCCTCGGCCCTGCGCGGTGGCCAGGTCGCCCTGCCCGACGGGGTCGGCCTCGCCGTCCGCGGCCCGGTGTCGGTGTGCCACACCGATAACGCGGCGATGACGCTGCGGCGACTGCTGGACTGGGCGCTGGAGAACCGCCTCGGCGACCTGGACGGCCTGGCCGTCGCCGCTCCCAGCCTCGAAGATACCTACCTGCAGCTCACCGGGCAGGACCCGGAGATCACGTGACGAGGTCGGTTCGCCTCGCCGCCCGCCAGGCGCTACTTGAGCAGCGCAGCTTCTGGCGCAGCGCGGAGTACGCCTTGTTCACCTTCGCCTTCCCGCTGATGATCCTGCTGCTCATCGGGGCGGCCAACGTCGGCTCCTACCTGCCCGGCACGCACGTCAAGAACACCACGGTGTTCGTGCCCAGCATCCTGGCCTTCGGGGTGATCGTGGCTGCCTACGTCAACCTGGGCTCCAAGGTCGCGGTGCTGCGCCACGATGGCGTGCTCAAGCGGATCAAGACCACCCCGCTGCCGTCCGCGGCCTACCTCGGCGGCCTGCTGGCCAGCACCGTGGCGACGGTCATCCTCATCACCGCGTGCACGGGCCTGATCGGCTGGCTGGCCTTCGGCGCCGGCCCGCGCCCCGGCGGCCTGCCGGCGCTGACCATCGGGCTGATCCTGGGCATCGTGTGCTTCGCCACCCTCGGCCTGGCCATCAGCTCGGTCATCACCAGCGCCGAGTCGGCCGGCCCGATCGCCTACGCGAGCTTCCTGCCCATCGCGATCATCTCCGGCGTCTTCGACCCCACCTTCAGCGGCCTGCCGCAGTGGCTCTCCCGCCTGGTGGACGCCTTCCCGGTCAAGGCCCTGGCCCAGCTCATGCAGGGCGGATACACGGTGCGCCCGTTCCCGGCCTGGGACCTGGTCAACCTCGCCCTGTGGACCGCCATCGGCGCCGGCCTCGTCGCCTGGCGCTTCCGCTGGCACACCTAGCGGCTAGCTCGAGCCGCCCCCGCCCGTCAGCCCGGCCGATCTCCCGCCGTAAGTGCTGGCGAGCACGGCCTGCCGAACTGTCGGCGAGCGCCTTCGTCACACCCCGGGCCGCGGCGGCCACGTGCGGCGCGATCTGGTCCAGCCGCGCCCGCCCGACCGGGCTCGTGACGGACAGGGCGGCGACGACCTGCTGATCAGGCCCGAACACCGGAGCCCCGGCGCAGATGATGTCGATGCTGGATTCCTGCCGGTCGAACGCCACCTGCCGGGCCGCCACGGTGATCAGTTCGCGCTCCAGCAAAGTAGGCGAGGTGATGGTGGCGCCCGTGTACCGGGGCAGGCCGTGGTTCATCACGTTGCCGACCACGTCGCGGGACGAAAAGGCCAGGATCGATTTGCCCAGCGACGTACAGTGCAGCGGCATCCGGCCGCCTACGCGGGATAGGTCGGTGACCCGGTAGTGGCCGGAGATCTTGTCGATGTACAAGATCTCGAGCCCGTCCATGACGCCCAGGTGCACGGTCGCGTGCGTGGCCTCGTACAGGTCCTCCAGGAACGGCAGCGCCGCCTCGCGCAGCTCGGTGCGGACCGGGCTCAGGCCCGCGAACTCGAACATGCGGGTGCCGAGTGAGTACTGGCCCTCGCGGTAGTTCAGCCAGCCGAGCTTGATCATCTGCTGGGCGGTCCGGTGGGCGGTGGACTTCGGCAGGCCGGTCCGCATCACGATCCCGGACAACGACAGCGTGCGGTGCCGCGGGCTGAACGCGGACAAGAGCGCGTTGGCCCGTTCCAGTACGGACTCGTGCGCAGTGTCCCGCTCAGTATCCCGCTCACCGGCATGCACGCTTGGAGCATACGCAGACATCCGTTTGAATGGAGCAGGGTTAGTTGTTAACGATTCTGTAACATAGTGAAGTTGCTGGAGGGACGCACGGTGCTGAAAGCGGCGATTGTCGGGTCTGGAAACATCGCCACTGACCTAATGTTCAAGCTGCTGCGGTCGGAGTACATCACACCGCGCTGGATGGTCGGCATCGATCCCGACAGCGACGGTCTGAGGCGCGCCGGGCAGCTCGGGCTTGAGACATCCGCCGAAGGCGTTCCCTGGCTGCTGCGCCAGGACCCGCGGCCAGACCTGGTCTTCGAGGCTACATCGGCCCGCGCGCACGCGGCCAACGCGCCGCTGTACGCCGAGCGCGGGATCACCGCGATCGATCTCACCCCCGCGGCCGTGGGCCCGTATGTGGTTCCGCCGGTCAATCTCACCGAGCACATCGGGCAGCCGAACCTGAACATGGTGACCTGCGGCGGCCAGGCGACCATCCCCATGGTCTACGCGGTCTCCCGGGTCACCCCGGTCCCGTACGCCGAGATTGTCGCCTCGGTGGCGTCGGCCGCGGCGGGGCCGGGTACCCGCGCCAACATCGACGAGTTCACCCGCACCACCGCTGGGGCGGTGGCCAAGCTGGGCGGCGCCGCGCAGGGCAAGGCGATCATCATCTTGAACCCGGCCAAGCCGGCGGTGATCATGCGGGACACCATCTTCGTGGCCGTGCCGGACGACGTGGACCGCCAAGCGGTCGTCGATTCGGTGCATGCGATGGAACGCGAGGTTCAACAGTACGTGCCGGGCTACCGACTGACCGCGGAACCGCAGTTCGACGACGGCCGGGTCGCCATCTTCGTACAGGTCGAGGGCGCGGGCGATTACTTCCCGCCGTACGCAGGCAACCTCGACATCATGACCGCCGCGGCCGTCAAGGTCGGCGAGGAGATCGCCAGGCACCAGGCGGCGGAGGCGAACTGACCAGTCCGTACGGGAACGCGAACCCGACCAATCTCGGAGGTACCCCACCGATGGCCTACTCTGCTGCGCTTGATGTCCGGATCACCGACAGCTGTCTGCGCGACGGCTCGCACGCGATCGGGCACCAATTCACCGAACAACAGGTCCGGTCGATCGTGCGGGCCCTCGACGACGCCCACGTCCCGGTCATCGAGGTGACCCACGGCGACGGCCTCGGCGGCTCGTCGTTCAACTACGGCTTCAGCGCTGTCGACGACCAGGTGCTGATCAAGGCGGCCGCGGAGACCGCGCGCGACATCAAGATCGCCTGCCTGATCCTGCCGGGCGTCGGCACGATCGACGACATCAGCGCCGCGCGCGACCTGGGGGTGTCCGTTATCAGGGTCGCGACGCACGCGACCGAGGCGGACATCTCCGCGCAGCACTTCGGCATCGCGCGCGACCTCGGCCTGGAGACGGTCGGCTTCCTGATGATGGCGCACTCGATCCCGCCCGACGAACTCGCGGTCCAGGCCCGGATCATGGCCGACGCAGGCTGCGAGTGCGTCTACGTGGTCGACTCGGCGGGCGCGCTGATCCTGGACGAGGTGACCGACCGAGTGCTCGCGGTGCGCGAGGCCGTCGGCCCGGACGTGCAGGTCGGCTTCCACGGCCACCAGAACCTGTCGCTCGCGGTGGCCAACACCATCCTTGCCATCCGGGCCGGGGCGCTGCAGGTCGACGGCTGCACCCGTGCGTTCGGCGCGGGCGCGGGCAACACGCCGACCGAGGTGCTGGCCGCCGTCTGCGAGCGTCTCGGCATCAGGACCGGCATCGACGTCTTCGCGCTGGCCGACGCGGCCGAAGACGTCGTGCGGCCGGCCATGGCCAGCGAGCCCGTGGTCGACCGCATGGCGCTGATCATGGGTTACGCTGGGGTCTACTCCAGCTTCCTGCGGCACGCCGAACGCGCGGCCGCGCGCTATGGGGTGTCCGGCGCGGACCTGCTCGTCCGCGCGGGCGAGCGCAAGCTGGTCGGCGGCCAAGAGGACATGCTCATCGGCATCGCGCTGGAACTCGCCGCCGAAAAGGCAGACCGGGAGTCAGTAAACGCAGGCGTGGTTCACGCCGCTCGCTGACCGCGTGCCAACCAGCGGGATCGTGCGTTGCCCGGCCCCTCGCAGCTAGTCAGACTAACCAGCATTATCCGTAGCAGCAGGGAGCGGAGTAATGAGACATAGACAACACAAACTAGCGGCGCTAGCGGCGCTGTCCGTTCTGACCCTGGCGGCATGCGGATCGTCAGGGTCCAGTTCAAGCTCCACTTCAAACTCTAGCGGCTCGACGAGCAGCGCCACCACCCAGGCTGGCAGTGCGGCGTCGGGCACCTTCGGCACTCTGGGCGCGGTGTGCGGCCCAGGTTCGGCGACCGGTGCCACGGCTACCGGCGTCACCAACTCCAGTGTCGAGGTGTCGGTCATCGCCGATATCAACGTGCCGGGGGCGCCGGGCCTGCTGCAGCCCATGTGGGACAGCGCGACGGCGTTCACCGACTGGTGCAACGCGGCCGGCGGCATAGACGGGCGCAAGGTCATCCTGGACAAGCGCGACTCGCAGGAGACCGACTACCTCCCGCAGGTCGAGACGAGCTGCACCGCCGACTTCGCCATGGTCGGCACGATGGGCGTGCTGGACAACACCGGCGTCGCGGCCTGGGAGAAGTGCGGGATCCCCAACTTCACCGCCTCGACCGTCAGTGAGGCGGCAGCTAACGCATCCCTGATGTATCCGGTCAACCCGCTGCCGGCCGACCAGGAGAACATCGGCGGCTTCCCGGTCATCTTCCAGCAGTACCCCGGCGTGCAGGATCACATCGGCTCGCTATACGCCGAGGGCGCCGCGGGCGCACGGGAGCAGCACACCTACAACGAGGCGATCGCCGCCGACGGCGGCAAGGTCGTCTACACCGCCGAGTACAACTCCACCGGCCAGGTCAACTGGGCACCCTACGTCGAGGCGATGAAGAACGCCG
>PLDT01000019.1:0-3577 GCA_003136255.1 Actinomycetota bacterium | reverse complement strand
CCGAAGCTACCGAAGCCCCGGCCAGCGAAGCCTGACCCAGACCCACATACCTAAGAGACCTAAGAGAGAAGAAGGAACCACGATATGGCGAAGATGAGTAGCGCCGACCTGCTCGAGGCGTTTAAGGAGATGACCCTCCTGGAGCTGTCCGAGTTCGTCAAGCAGTTCGAGGAGACGTTCGACGTGAAGGCGGCCGCGCCGGTCGCGGTGGCGGCTCCCGCGGGCGGCGGCGCCGGCAGCGAGGCCGAGCAGCCCGAGGAGCAGGACGAGTTCGACGTCATCCTCGAGGCCGCGGGCGACAAGAAGATCCAGGTCATCAAGGAGGTTCGCANNAAGATCCAGGTCATCAAGGAGGTGCGCAGCCTGACCAGCCTGGGCCTGAAGGAGGCCAAGGACCTGGTGGACGGCGCGCCCAAGACGGTGCTGGAGAAGGTCAACAAGGAGAGCGCGGAGAAGGGGCGGGCGGCCCTGGAGGGCGCCGGCGCCACCGTGACGGTCAAGTAAAGCAAGCGCAGAAGACCCGGGCTGGAGGCCACCTCGCGCGGCCGAAGGCCCGGGTCTCGCACGTCCGGGCCACGCCCGGGCAACCCTCGGGCAANNACGTCCGGGCAACCGGGCCACGTCCAAGGAACCCCAACGGGAACCCCGCCACGAGACACCCCGCAAGCGAGAAATAAACTTCTACCCCCGCGTGTTACCAGATACACCTACCACCGCATGTGGCGTCGATCACGCAAGTAATCTGCCCCGAGTGTCCGGTTCAGACTTGACGTTTGGCCGCGGAAGAGCGATGCTGCGGAGCAACCGTGAACCTCATAGTAGCGTACACTTGACAAGCAGTTTGCCTTCCGGCTACACTGCTAGTTTGCGCTGCACTCTGACGTCCTCGGTTTCCACCTCGCGCTACGGGGAGTTTGCCGCGGGGCGTTTGGCGTGCGTGCGGTGATATTTCCGCGACAAGTTCGGAAGGACCCCTGTTGGCAGCATCGCGCAGCGCCTCCGCAACCACTACCCCCGCAGCGAATTCCGCTTCACGACGCGTGTCGTTCGCGCGTATCCGGGAACCGCTTAAGGTACCAGACCTGCTCGCGCTCCAGACCGAGTCGTTTGACTGGCTGCTAGGCAACGAGAAGTGGCAAGCCCGCATCAACGAGGCCCGGGCGGCGGGGCACACCAACGTGCCCGAGCAGTCCGGCCTCGAGGAGATCTTCGAAGAGATCAGCCCGATCGAAGACTTCTCCGGGACCATGTCGCTTTCATTCCGGGACCACCGGTTCGAGCCGCCCAAGTACTCCGCCGAGGAGTGCAAGGACAAGGACATGACGTTCTCCGCCCCGATGTTCGTGACGGCGGAGTTCATCAACAACACCACGGGTGAGATCAAGAGCCAGACGGTCTTCATGGGCGACTTCCCGCTCATGTCGGCCAAGGGCACCTTCATCATCAACGGCACCGAGCGCGTGGTGGTCAGCCAGCTCGTCCGCTCGCCCGGGGTCTACTTTGACCGCCAGGTCGACAAGACCAGCGACAAGGACATTTTCTCCTGCAAGGTGATCCCCAGCCGGGGCGCCTGGCTGGAGTTCGAGATCGACAAGCGCGACAGCGTGGGCGTCCGCATCGACCGCAAGCGCAAGCAGAGCGTTACCGTGCTGCTCAAGGCGCTGGGCTGGGACGACGCCAAGATCCTGGACCGCTTCGGCGGCTTCGAGTCGATGCGCGCCACCCTGGAGAAGGACCACACGGCCGGCCAGGACGAGGCGCTGCTTGACATCTACCGCAAGCTGCGGCCCGGTGAGCCGCCGACGCGCGAGTCGGCCCAGGCGCTGCTGGAGAACCTGTACTTCAACCCGAAGCGGTACGACCTGGCCAAGGTGGGCCGTTACAAGGTCAACCGCAAGCTCGGCCTGGACCTGCCGATCCGGCAGGGCACGCTCAGCGAGGCCGACATCGTCGGCACCATCGAGTACCTGGTCCGGCTGCACGCCGGCGAGGAGGAGATGATCTCCGGCGAGCAGATCCTGCCGCTGGAGACCGACGACATCGACCACTTCGGCAACCGGCGGCTGCGCACCGTGGGCGAGCTGATCCAGAACCAGGTCCGGCTGGGCCTGGCCCGGATGGAGCGCGTGGTGCGCGAGCGGATGACGACCCAGGACGTCGAGGCGATCACGCCGCAGACCCTGATCAACATCCGCCCGGTGGTCGCGTCGATCAAGGAGTTCTTCGGCACCAGCCAGCTCTCCCAGTTCATGGACCAGACCAACCCGCTGGCCGGCCTCACGCACAAGCGGCGCCTGAGCGCGCTCGGCCCGGGCGGACTATCAAGAGAAAGGGCGGGCTTCGAGGTCCGCGACGTGCACCCCAGCCACTACGGCCGGATGTGCCCGATCGAGACCCCTGAAGGGCCGAATATCGGCCTGATCGGCTCCCTGTCCAGCTACGCGCGGGTCAACCCGTTCGGCTTCGTGGAGACGCCGTACCGCAAGGTCATCGACGGCGTGGTCCTGGACCAGGTCGACTACCTGACCGCGGACGAAGAGGACCGGCACGTCATCGCCCAGGCCAACACGCCGCTGGAGGATGACGGGACGATCGCCGAGAACCGCGTGCTGGTCCGCCGTAAGGGCGGCGAGGTGGACTACATCCCGCCGGACGAGGTCGACTACATGGACGTGTCCGCGCGCCAGATGGTGTCCGTGGCCACCGCCATGATCCCGTTCCTCGAGCACGACGACGCCAACCGCGCCCTGATGGGCTCGAACATGCAGCGCCAGTCAGTGCCTCTGCTCAGAAGCGAGGCGCCGGTGGTCGGCACCGGCATGGAGTACCGTGCCGCGACCGACGCGGGCGACGTGATCCTGGCCGAGAAGGCCGGCGTGGTCGAGGAGTCCAGCGCGGACCTGGTCACCGTGATGAACGACGACGGCACCCGGACGACGTACCGCGTGCAGAAGTTCGAGCGGTCCAACCAGGGCACCTGCTTCAACCAGAAGCCGGTCGTCGAGGAAGGGGACCGGGTCGAGCGGGGCCAGGTGCTGGCCGACGGCCCGTGCACCGACCAGGGCGAGATGGCGCTCGGCAAGAACCTGCTGGCCGCGTTCATGCCGTGGGAGGGCCACAACTACGAGGACGCGATCATCCTGTCCCAGCGACTGGTCCAGGACGACGTGCTCTCCAGCATCCACATCGAGGAACACGAGGTCGACGCGCGCGACACCAAGCTGGGCCCGGAGGAGATCACCAGGGACATCCCCAACGTCTCCGATGAAGTGCTGGCGGACCTGGACGAGCGCGGCATCATCCGGATCGGCGCGGAGGTCGTCAACGGCGACATCCTGGTCGGCAAGGTCACGCCCAAGGGCGAGACCGAGCTGACCCCCGAGGAGCGGCTGCTGCGCGCGATCTTCGGCGAGAAGGCTCGCGAGGTGCGCGACACCAGCCTCAAGGTGCCGCACGGCGAGGAGGGCAAGGTCATCGGCGTCCGCGTGTTCACTCGCGAGGACGGCGACGAGCTCCCGCCGGGCGTCAACGAGCTGGTCCGGGTGTACGTGGCCCAGAAGCGCAAGATCACCGACGG
>PLDT01000245.1:0-2986 GCA_003136255.1 Actinomycetota bacterium | reverse complement strand
GCACCAAAAAGCCCATGGCTGCTTTCGGCGGAGGTCTCGCTGGGGGAATAACGGTGAGCAGACGGGCAAGACGGGGGAGCGGAGTCGCCCGCCTGCCATTGAATGCAAGTGAAGGGTGACTTGCTTGGGCAAGTCAGGGTCCGAGGCTGCTCATGTCGGTGATGTGGGCCTGCTGACGGCGGCTGACCGCACCATCCTGGATGACGCGGCGGCCAACGATCTGGTGATAGTTTCCGCTGACACCGATTTCGCCGAGATGCTCGGCTTCGCAGACACGATTTTCGGCCAGACGCCGGGGAGCTGGCGGGCGACTCACGGCCGCCATGGCCTTCCGGCGGTCGTGCGGGGGCGAGTAGGTTAATGTCATGGCGAGCCGGATCGTGCTGTCCGGCGCCACCGGCTACACGGGCGCGCTGACCGCGCAGGCGCTGGTCGCCGGCGGGGTGCGCTTGGTCCTGGCGGGCCGCGACCAGGGTCGGCTGTCGGCGCTGGCCGCCCGGCTGGCGCAGGCGGGCGGCGGGACCGAGCCTGAGACGGCGGTCGTCGACGCCGAACGGCCCGGGCCGCTGCGGGACCTGCTCGGGCCCGGTGACGTGCTGGTGTCCACCGCGGGGCCGTTCCTGCAAGTCGGGCGGCCGATCGTGGCCGCCGCGGTTGATGCCGGCGTGGTTTACCTGGACTCCGCCGGCGAGCCGCCGTTCATCCGCCAGGTGTTCGAGGATTTCGGTCCGCTGGCGGAACGGACCGGCGCGGTGCTGCTGACCGCATTCGGCTACGACTTCGTGCCGGGGAACCTGGCCGGGGCGCTCGCGCTCGACGCGGCCGGGACCCGCGCGGCCCGGGTCCGAGTCGGCTATTTCGTGAGCGGTGACCTCCGGCGGTCAGCGAGCGCCGGGACCCGCGCGTCAATGCTCGGCGTGCTGCTCGAGCCCGGGTACGCCTTCCGCGGCGGGCGCATCGTGTCCGAGCGCACCTCGGCCCACGTCGCATCGTTCACCATCGATGGCAAGGCGCGAGAGGCGGTGTCGCTGGGCGCGGCCGAGCATTTCGCGCTGCCCCGGCTTCGGCCGACGGCGGGGGCGAGCGGCGGCCAGGGGATCACTGACGTGGACGTCTACCTCGGCTGGTTCGGCCGTGCGAGCAGAGCCGTCAGCTTCGCCTCCGTGCTCAACGCGCCGATGGGCCACCTGCCCGGGGCACGCGGGGCGCTTGCAGCCGTGGCTCGGCGGGTGCAGCGCGGCCGGGTCACGCCTGGGAATCCCAGCTCCGTCCGCTCGGACGTGGTGGCCGTCGCGGCCGATGCCGGCGGCGAGGAGCTGGCCGCGATCCGTCTGACCGGCGCGGATCCGTACTCGTTCACGGGCCAGATACTGGGCTGGGCTGCGGGCAAGGCTGCCGCCGACGGCGTTCGCTCCGCCGACGGCACCCCGCTTGCGGGCGCGCTCGGGCCGGTTGAAGCCTTCGGCATCGCCCCGCTCGAAGCCGCCTGCGCCGAGGCTGGATTCCGGCGCGGGCGGGCCGGCTAAGAGCCCGTCGCCGGGACGTAACAGCAGGTCAGCAGCGGACGCGGGGGCTTAATTGTGAGGAGGGAGTGCACCAAGAAGCCCGTGATCTTGGTGACGAAGCCGTTGGCGGGTCACGGCGGAGTGACGGGCTTGCGGAAGCCGACGTTGCAACAGCAGCCGGGCAGCGCCCGGCATGCGTGATCTGTGGGACTGAACGAGAGCTAATGTTACCGTTCCGCAACCTGGACCCGACTTGAACCCCTATGGCTCTGACCTGCATAGATGTCATATGGGCGGCTAGCGCGAAATGCATATTCCCAGGTCACAGGCTTGTTATGTGTGTCCGAGGGGGGACTTGATCCCCGCTCGTGGTGGTACATCCCCAAACGGGGGATCCATCACCACTCCAAGCTAACACGGCAAGGGCCGGCCGGGCCCGCATTTCGCAGGCGAAAAGAGGCGCAGCACCGGCCTGCCCGACCGGTCCAGGCATGTGACCTGCGGAAACGACGAGGGCGGTGAGCCGGGACCGGGCCGCACGCAGGGCCGGACCGCGGCAGCCGCAGCACGACGCTTAATCATCGGGGAAGCACAGTGACAGCCTCCCGCTGCTGCTCACCAGTCCCCGCACCGCTGGCGCAGCCCCGTAAACCGGCCCAGATGACCCTTGCCGACGAGTTGAACCCCCATAAAACCGAGTTGAACCCCCATAAGGCAGTCCGCGGCGGCTAGCCGCGCCAGCAGATCAAAAGCGGCGCCTTTTCCGCGCACGGCGCATAGCTCACCAGCACGCAGCTGACAAGGGCAGAGCCGGCGGCCACGTCGCCTGCGATCCGCGGCATCCGTGACGCACCGCCACCGCCGCCGCTGGCGTAGCTTGCGCGCGCGTACCCGTTCTGTGCGGTATCTCCAGGTTGCGTCGTGAATGCCGAGCGCGCACGGAACGGGTCGTCCTGCATCCCCTAGGACTCTGATTCTTGCGGCTGCAGGTCGGCCGTCCGGCTGGCATGCCCTGCCGGAGCCGCCCAGCTTCCGCGGTGCCATGGTCACCGCCGGCAGTACATGGTCGACTTCCAGTGTGAACGCTCTGCTGGCCGGTCTTATCGGCATCGCCGCTACCCTGCTGGGGTCCTTGACCACCTACCTCTTCCAGAGCCGCACCGCCGAGCGCGCCCAGTCATTTGAGCGCGATGAGCGACTCCGGTACGAACAGGTGAATGCCTGCAGCGCCTTCGCCAGCGCGATAACCGAACTCAAGCGAGGGCTCATTACCCTGTGGTTCTATGCCGGCCGGCCCGGGGGCGGGCTCGGTCCCCGTGCGGCGACGGTAGCGGGGCTCGGGCGGCGGGTCGAGCCGGGCCGGGAGACGGGCGGTGAAGCCGGTGACGAGCACCGAATGGCCGGCCTGCATTTTTGTTTTGGGGAAAGGCGTGTAACGTAGAAGTTAAGCTCCGGTCCCTGGCAGGTCCATCCGTGAAATC
>PLDT01000342.1:0-17120 GCA_003136255.1 Actinomycetota bacterium | reverse complement strand
CGCTGGCCCGGCCCGAGGTGGCCCAGGCCGCGATCGACCTGCTGGCGCAGGTGGCCGGCCGGCGGTTCGGCGACCCGGAGCATCCGGTGCTGATCAGGCTGCTGGCCAGCACCCCGGCTGGCGGCGGGGTACCCGCCGACCTGCCGGGCCTGGGCATCACCGCCGCGTCGGCGCCGGCCCTGGACGAGCTCGTCGGCACCTCGCAAGCCGTCTACGACGTGTTCGCCGCGGCCATCCGCTACGTCGGCGAGCACGGCGCGGGCATCCCGGGTGACGATTTCGCCGACGCCGAGTACGACGTGAGCGCTCCCAGCGACCGGGTGCAAAAGTTCCTGGCGCTGAGCGCCGCNNCCCCGCGGCCGGCTGCCCGTACCCGGACGACCCGGCCGGGCAGCTGGCCCAGGCGGCGCAGGCGACGCTGCGCCGCTGGGCCTCCCCGCGCGCCCGCCGCCAGCGCCGCGGCCAGGGCCTGCCCGACGACCTCCAACTCGCCCTGCACGTCCAGGCGATCCGGGTCGGGGCGCCCGAGCGGTACGGGCACGGGGTGGCCGAGAGCCGGGACCCGGCCACCGGCGAGTTCGCGCCCAACGGCACGTTCCGCCGCAGCATCCGCCGCGGCGCGGCCGACAACCGGCCTGGCGAACCGCTGGATAGCCTGCCCGGCGGCCGGGACCTGCTGGTCTCCGCGCTGCGCACCCTCGAGCTGCACCTGCGCGCCGCGGCCCAGGTCGAGTTCGAGATCCGCGACTCCGAGCTCGCTCTGCTCGCCGCGCGCAAGGTCGAGCGGCCGGCCCCGCGGACGGCGATCCGCCTCGCCGTCGAGCTCGCCGACGCGGGCATCATCGACGACGTGACGGCGGTCGGCTCCGTCACGGCGCTGGACATCGAGACGCTCCTGCATCCCCAGATGCAGCTGACCGGCGCCGAGGCGGAGTTCGCCCGCGGCCTGCCCGCCGCGGCCGGCGCCGCGGTCGGGCGCATCGCGCTGAGCAGCGAGCGGGCCGTCGAATGGAGCGAGAAGAGCGATCCGGTCATCCTGGTCGCCGACGAGACCTCGCCGGGTGACCTGCCCGGAATGCTCGCCGCCAAAGCGATCGTCACCGTGCGCGGCGGGCTGGCCGCGCACGCGGCCGTGGTGGCCCGGGGCCTAGGGCGGCCCGCGGTCTGCGGCGCCACTACGCTGCGGATCAATCACGCCGCCGGGACCGTGACCAGCGCCGGCCTGTCACTGGCCGAAGGCGACCTGATCTCGGTCGACGGCAGCAGCGGGATCATCTACGCGGGCGCGGTGCACGTCGTCCCGCCGCGGCCCGGCGGTGACCTCGAGGGGCTGCTGCGGCGCGCGGACACCGTCCGGCGGCTCGGGGTCCGGGCCAACGCGGACAACGGCCGGGACGCGGCGCTGGCCATCCAGTACGGCGCGGAGGGCGTCGGCCTGTGCCGGACCGAGCATCAGTTCCTCGGCGAGCGGCTGCCGGTGGTCCGGCGGTACCTGCTCGCCACCGATGCCGACGAGGAGGCCGCGGCGCTGGTCGAACTGGCCGCGGCCCAGAAGGAAGACTTCCTCGACCTGCTCGCGGTGACCGGGAACCGGCCGGTGACCGTGCGGTTGCTCGACGCGCCGCTGCACGAGTTCTTGGGGGAGTCGGCGCACGAAGTGAACCCGATGCTGGGACTGCGCGGCGTCCGGCTGGCGCTGCTGCGGACCGAGCTTTACCCGGCGCAGGCCCGGGCGCTGTTCAGCGCCTGGGTCGACTTGGCCGCCACCGGGGTCGAGCCTCAGCTCGAGGTGATGGTGCCGCTGGTGGCCCTGGCCGGGGAGCTAGCGTCGGCGGTGCAGAGCATTCACCGCGCCGCCGGCGAGGTCGAGGCGAGCACCGGCGTGACCGTGCCGTACACCGTGGGCACGATGGTGGAGACGCCGCGCGCCGCGCTGATCGCCGGCCAGCTGGCCGGGATGGCGCAGTTCCTGTCCTTCGGGACCAACGACCTCACCCAGCTCACCTACGGGTTCTCTCGCGACGACGTGGAGGCGCAGCTGCTCACGGCCTACGTGGAACGCAAGCTGCTGCCGGTCAGCCCGTTCGCCAGCCTGGACCCAGAGGGCGTCGGCGAGCTGCTCAGGACGGCCATCGCCGCGGCCCGCCGCGTGAACCCGGCGATCAAGCTCGGCATCTGCGGCGAGCACGGCGGTGACCCCGCCTCGATCGAACTGTGCGAGCGGCTCGGCCTGGACTACGTCTCCTGCTCGCCGTCGCGCGTGCCCGGCGCCCGCCTAGCCGCGGCCCACGCCGCCGTGGCCGTCGGCGCGGCAACATAGGCAGCAACGTAGGCCCCTAAATGGGCCGTCAGGTCAGCGACATGATGAGCGAGATGCACATCTCCTCGACCGCGGCCACCAGCGGACCGCGGGCCACCCTGCTGGTCTTGCCCTCCAGGACCGTCGCCTGGGTGATGAGGATGACGTCCAGCATCACCCGGATCGCCATGGTGTGCGCCGCGTGCTGCTCGCGTGCCTTGCGCGCGCTGCCGGACGACCGGACGGCGGGCATGTAGTCGTAGGCGCGCTGCAGGTGCCGCTCCTCCCACTCCTGGCGCAGCTCCAGCGCATGCTGCGTGGGGCCTTCGGAGTAGCGCGCCACCAGCCGGGCCTCGTCCGGGTGCGTGCTCCAGAATTCCCAGCCGGCGGCGAGGACCTTGCGCAGGCCGTCGATATTCGGCGTGTCGAAATCCGGGCGGGCCAGGAAAATCTTCTCGCTGAACCCGGCCATGGCGGCCCGCAGGGCCTGGGTGAAAAGTTCTTCCTTGCCGCCGAAGTGATAATAGATCGCCGTCGGAGCGACCCCCGCGGCCCGGGCGATGTCCTCGATCCGGGCTTCCACGTATCCATCACGGGAGAACGTCTTGGTCGCGGCTTCGATGATCTCCTTGCGCCGGGATGGCCGGTGGGCTGGGCGCTTGTCTTGTCCGGGAGTCACGTTCGTCCTCTTGAGGGGTCCGATAGTATACATATTATGACGGTCGACGCCAGCGCGCGGAAACCGGCAAATCGGCCGTCTCGCAGGCACTACCTCATCGACGCGGCCGTGGAGCTGTTCTCCCTTGAGCCGTGGGAGTTCATTACCGTCGCCGACATCGTCGAGCGCGCGGGAATGACGCCTGCGACGTTTTACTATCATTTCTCATCCCGGGAACAGTTGCTCGAGGAGATCGTTCAGGATTTCGCGCAAAAATGGACCGACATGGTCGAGCGGCTGCTGGCCGCCGCCGACACCCCGGACGCGCTGAATGACGTGGCCGGGCAGTTGCTGGACGAGATCGACAAGTCCGGGCCGGTGGCCAAGATCTTCTTCCTGAGCACGGAAAAGGAGCCACTGCTCGCCGAGCGGATCAGGACCGACGCGCGCAAGCGGCTGATCCGGTCGGCGACCAAGGCCGTCCGCCGGCTTGATCCCGACCGCGACCGGGCCCACGCGCACGTCAACGGGGTGGCGATGATCGTCCTGTACGAGATGGGCGCCCGGTCCCACCTCGGGCTCGCCGATGCCTACCGCACCCTCGGCCCGCGCCGGTTCCGTGCCGAGCTGGCCAAGCTCAGCCGCGTCTCGACCGGCTTCGCCGACCCCCCCGAGCCCCAGCCGTGAGCTATACCCGGTCGCGGACGTAGCCGCCGGGCGCCGGCTCGAGCGCCGGATGCGTACCGCTGCCGAGCGACCCGGGCGCGGGCACCTCGTCCCCAGAGCGCGAGGCGGTCCAGTCCGCCCAGACCTCCCACCAGGTCCCGGGTTGCTTGACGGCCGACTTGAACCAGGTGTCCGGGCCGGCCCCCGACTCGCCGTTGATGTAGTACGTCGCCTTCGGGTTGCCGGGCGGATTGACCAGGCTGGCGATGTGACCCGAGTTGCTCAGCACGAAGGTCGACGAGCCGCCCAGCAGCTCGGTCGTCCGGTAGCAGCCCTTCCACGGGGTCAGGTGATCGGTGATCGCGCCGGTCACGAACGTGGGGACGGTGATCCGGCTCAGGTCCACGCCGGTGCCCAGCACCTGGACGGCGCCCGGCTGGCACAGCGTGTTGTTCTTGAAGATGTCCAGGAACTCGGCGTGCAGGTGCCCGGGCAGGTTCGTGCTGTCGGCGTTCCAGGCCAAGATGTCGAAGACCGGGGGCGGATCCCCCATCAGGTAGTTGCTGACCCAGTAGTTGAACACCAGGTCATCGGGTCGCATCCAGGAGAACACATTGCCCAGCTGCCGTCCGGTGATGACCCCGGCGCGGCGTGACCTCTTTTGCGCCAGCTCCAGCAGGCGGGGCGCCGAGAAGGCGCCCAGGGCGGCCCGGGAATCGAAGTCGAGCAGCGTCACCGCGAACGACGCCGCGCGCACCCGGCCGGCGTCGGTCGCGGCCAGGTGGTTGAGCACCGTGGACATCAAGATCCCGCCCGCGCAGAAGCCGATCGTGCTCAGGTCGGGCGTGTCGCAGATCTCGCTGACCACGTCCATCGCGGACCGGATCCGGGCCGCGTAGGCATCCATGCCGAGCCCGCCCATGCCGGGGTCCGGGTTGCGCCAGCTGAGCATGAACACCTGCAGGCCGCGGCTCACCGCGTACTCGACGAAACTCCGGCCCGGGCGCAGGTCAAGGAAGTAGTAGCGGCCGATCGGCGGCGGGATGATGAGCACCGGCTGGCGGCGCACCGTGGCCGTGGTCGGCGTGTACTGGATGACCTCGGCCAGCTCGTCGCGATCGACGACCGCGCCGGGCGTGACGGCCAGATCGGTCCCGACCTCGAACGCGCTGCGATCGGTCTGAGACGGCATGCCCCCGTTCTGACGCACGTCGCGCCACCACTGGCGGGCGCCCCGGGCCACGCTCAGGCCGCCCGTGTCGAAGGCCCGCTTGAGCGCCGCGGGGTTGCTGCCCAGGAAGTTGGTTGGCGCGGCCGCGCTCATCACGATGTTCGCCACGAACCGCGCCCGCTCGGCGTCCTGCCAGCTCCGCTCGGTGCCGTCGAGGTCGTCGACGAGGTGTCCGACCGATTCGCACAGGCTCAGGTACTCCTGGCCCAGTCGCCGGAACGCCGGATTCTGCG
Organism: Actinomycetota bacterium; assembly: GCA_003136255.1. Lineage (GTDB taxonomy): Bacteria > Actinomycetota > Actinomycetes > Streptosporangiales > Streptosporangiaceae > Palsa-504. The sequence continues at coordinate 12,033 of PLDT01000342.1, read as the reverse complement.
CCCAGGCCGGGTCGGCGAAGCGGCGGTCACCCTTGGCGGGGGCGCGGTCGGACTTCCCGGCCAGGATGCGGAGCGTGTCACCCGCCAGCCGGCGCGTCTCCCGGGCTACGCTGCGCGGCTGGGCCAGCGTCATGCCCACGCCCTGGAGCAGCAGGGTCACGGTGGGAATGCCGATGGCCTCGCCGGCCTCGACGATGCCGAGCGCCTCGTCCTCGGTACCGGGCGGCCCTCCGGTCGGCCCTCCGGCGGTCATGCCAGCGCTCTCTGGCGATCGAGCCTCAGCGGGGATTTCGACCATCGGTCCACGGGCATCTCCTCCGCGCGCGCGACCGCGGCAATACGGCCACCAACGGCGAGTGTAACGCCCGCACCCTGACTCCAGTAAGCCTTCACGGGCCAGAGACCGACTCCAGTAACTCTTCGCCCCAAGGCCTTTTACCTTGCATTAATGAGATGGATGATGGAGCGGTGAACGAAGCGGCCTACGACGACGCGGTCCGGCGCGCCCCGGCCTGCGCCCTGGTCATCTTCGGCGCGTCCGGCGACCTGACCGAGCGCAAGCTCCTGCCGGCGATCCGCCAGCTCGCCGCCCGGCACCGGCTCGGGCCCGAGTTCGCCTTGATCGGCGTGGCCCGGACGGCCATGAGCGATGCGGAGTGGGCAGATAAGTGCCTGTCCGGGGAGGCCGCACAAGCCGGGGAGGCCGCACAAGCACAAGCACAAGGCGCAGAGTGGGCGCCCAAGGCCAGCTTCCGCTACATCAGCGGCGGCTACGACGACCCGGACACCTACCACCGCCTGGGCGAGGTGCTGGCGGACTGCGACCGCACGCTCGGCACGGCCGGCCAGCACGTCTTCTACCTGGCCACGCCGCCGCGCCTGTTCGGCACCATCGCCCTCCAGCTGGGCCGGTCCTCGCTGAACGTCAGCGCGGCGAGGGACTGGCCGCGGCTGGTGATCGAGAAGCCGTTCGGCTGGGACGAGGCCAGCGCCCGCAGCCTGTACTCCGACATCAGCGGGTCGTTCACCGAGTCGCAGATCTTCCGGATCGACCACTACCTGGCCAAGGACACCGTGCAGAACCTGCTGGCGCTGCGCTTCGCGAACTCGATCTTCGAGCCGATCTGGAACCGGACCTGGGTCGACAACGTGCAGATCACGGTGGCCGAGACGCTCGGCGTCGGCTCGCGCGGGGGGTTCTACGACACCACCGGCGTGGTCCGCGACATCGTCCAGAACCACGTCCTGCAGGTGCTGTCGCTGTTCTTGATGGAACCGCCGACCTCCTTCCATCCCGAGGCCATCCGCGACGAGAAGGTCAAGCTGCTGCGCGCGATCAGGCCACTGACCGATCCGGACGTCATCGGCCGCGACGCGGTCCGGGGCCAGTACACCCGGGGCGGTACCCGCGACAACCTGATCCTGTCCTACCGGGAGGAGGAGGGCGTCGACCCGCTCAGCGCCACCGAGACGTTCGTGGCGCTGCGCCTGCACATCGACAACTGGCGGTGGACCGACGTCCCGGTGTACGTCCGGACCGGCAAGCGCCTGCCGCGCCGCACCACCGAACTCGTCATGGAGTTCCGACGCCCGCCCCACCTCCCGCTGTTCCCGGCCGAGGCGACCACCCTGGCCCCGGATGCGCTGGTGGCGCGGGTGCAGCCGAACGAGGGCATCAGCCTGCGGTTCGGCGCCAAGGTGCCTGGCCACGAGTTCCGGCTCCGCAAGGCGTCGATGGATTTCTCCTACTCCGAGGGCTACGGCGAATCGCGGGACGACGCCTACGAGCGGGTCATCCTCGACGCGCTGATCGGCGACGCCACGTTGTTCATCCGCGCCGACGAGGTGACCCGGTCCTGGCGCATCGTCGATCCCCTGCTGGCCTACTGGGAGCAATCCCCGGACCCGATCCCGCTGTACCACGCGGCCACCTGGGGACCCCAGGAAGCGACCCAGCTCATCCAGCGGGACGGCCGCCAGTGGCGCAATCTGTGACCCCGCCCCGCGACCATGTCGTCCTGGCCTCGGCGGACAGCGAGGCGTTCACCTCGCTCCGGCGCCGGTCGACCTCCCGGCAGGACCGGTACCGGATGGGCCGGGAGCTCCGCCGCCAGGTTCCGCGCCACTCGCTGGGGGACTGGTCCGCGTCGGCCAGCCGGCCCGACCCGGTGCAGCTGATCATCGAGTCCCACCAGGGCCGGCTGGACTGGCTGATCCCGGTGCGGGTGGGCCGGATGGCCGCCACGCCGTACGGCTTCCTGCGCGGCGCGGCGGTCGTGATGGCGGAGGACGTGGCCGGGCTGCCGTCCACCGGCATCACCCCGGTGATCTGCGGTGACGCGCATCTGGGCAACTTCGGCTTCTACGCCTCCCCGGAGCGGGATCTGGTCATCGACCTGAACGACTTCGACGAGGCGCACCCCGGCGGCTGGGAATGGGATCTGCGTCGGCTGGTGGCCAGCATCTGGGTCGCGGGCCGTCAGAACGGCGCCAGCGAGGCCCAGTGCGAGGCGGCCGTGCGGCAGTGCGTGGACGGGTACCGCAGTGAGGTCCGCGCGCTGGCCGCCACCCCGCTGCTGGCCCGGTCCTATCAGCGGATGGACGCGGACCACCTGCAGCAGCGCGCGATCGGGAAGTCGCTGCGCGCCGAGATCAAGCGCGCCGCGGCCCAGGCGCGGCGCCGGACCAGTGACCGCGCGCTGCCCAGGTTCACCAGCGAGCGCGACGGGCAGCGCCGCATCGTGGAGGACCCGCCGCTGGTGACCCGGATCAACTACGCCGAGGCGGACCAGATCGCCCGCGGGCTGGACGAGTACCTGGGCACGCTGGCCCCGCACTGGCGGCGGGCCCTGGGCGGGTACACGCTGATCGACATCGCCCACAAGGTGGTGGGCGTGGGCAGCGTCGGGCTGCGCGCCTACGTCGCGCTGCTCGAGGGCAGCAGCCCCGACGACGTGCTGTTCCTCCAGCTCAAGCAGGCCCGCCGGTCGGTTCTGGCCCGCTACGTGCACGGTGATTCGGCCTGGCACGCGCACCAGGGCCAGCGGGTGGTGGAGTACCAGCAGGCCCTGCAGACGGTCAGTGATCCGCTGCTGGGCTGGACGACCGTCGACGGGCTGCAGTACTACGTCCGCCAGTTCCGGAACATGAAGGGCACTGTGGCCCTGGACTCCATCGACGCCGGCGCCCTGGCCGACTACGCCGCCATCACCGGCCACCTGCTGGCCAAGGGCCACGCCCGGACCAGCGGCGCATCGATGATCGTCGGGTACGTCGGCTCCTCCGACCGCCTCGATACCGCTCTGGCCCGGTTCGCCCGGCTGTACGCGGACCAGACCGAAGCCGATCACGCCGCTCTCGTCACGGCCGCCAAGCAAGGCGTCCTGCCCATCGAGCGCGGCCTTTAAGGGAGCCGACTTGACCGAACCCGCCGCCGAACTCGACGCCGAACTCCTCCTGGATCCAGCCGTCCAGGCCGACCCGTTCGCGTACTACCAGCAGTTGCGCGCCCAGCAGCCGGTGCTGCGGATGCCGGGCACCGGCTTCTACGTGCTGACCAGGTACGAGGACCTGCGCATGATCTTGCGGGATACCGAGACCTTCTCCAACACGATGGACCTGGAGGAGCAGTCCGGTGACCAGGGCCGNNCCGCCCGAGCACACGCGGTACCGCCGGCTGCTCAACAAGGTGTTCTCGCCGGGCCGGGTCCGGCAGATGATCCCCGACGTCGAGCGCATCTGCGACCAGCTCATCGACTCCTTCGCCGGCCGCGGCTGGTGCGACTTCGTATCGGAGTTCGCCTTCCCGCTGCCGGGCATCGTCATCAGCGAGCAGCTCGGCCTGGCCGCCGGCGAGATCGGCACGTTCCGGCGCTGGGCCGACGCCATGCTCGCGCCCGCCCAGGGCCTGCTGGTCGATGAGGATTCGGCGATCGCGAACGCGGACATCGAGGCCGAGGCGCAGCACTACCTCGCGGACGTATTCCAGGCCCGCCGGGCTCACCCGACCGGCGATCTGATCTCCGCCCTGGTCGCGGCGTCGGAGGAGGAAGAGCGGCCGCTGTCCATGGCCGAGCTGCAGAACCTGCTGCAGCAACTGATCACCGGCGGCTACATCACCACCGCCGACGGGATCACCTCCGCGATGTGGCTACTCATCGACAATCCGGAGCAGATGCGGCGGGTCCGCGCCGACCCGAGCCTGGTCAAGTCCTTCGCCGAGGAAGCGCTCCGGATGCTCGCCCCCGTCCAGGGCCTGTTCCGCAAGGCCACCAAGGACGTCGAGATGCACGGCGTGACGATCCCGGCCGGCAGCATCCTGCACGTCCGCTACGGCGCCGCGAACCGTGACGGCGAGGCGTTCACCGCGCCCGAGGAGTTCGACGTCACCCGCGAGCACGTCATGCGGCACATGTCGTTCGGGCAGGGACCGCACGCGTGCGTCGGCGCGCCGCTGGCGCGGCAGGAGATGGTGACCGCGTTCGAGCGCCTGCTGGCCCGGCTCGATGACCTCCGGCTCGACCCCGGCCGGGAGGTCGAGCGCAACCCCGGGCTGCTGTTCTACTCCTTCAAGGCGATGCCTATCCGGTTCGCGGCCGCCGCACCACGGGCCGTTCGGCCGGTGCCTGAATAAGGAACTACCCAGCGGTGCCGGGCTACGGCGCTCGGCTGGGCCGCCGATGTCGCCCACCGCGATGCGGACGTGCCGCAGTATGGACGCGAGCTGGGCCGTTTCGTCGCCGGACAGGGCGGCGATACCGAAGTTCGTCTGGTTGAGGGCCGTGGTAGCGTCGCGGGCGACGGTGCGGCCGCCGTCGGTGATGGTGGCCAGCACGACGCGCCGGTCCTGCGTCGAGGCGTGCCGTTCGACCAGTGCGCGTTGCTCCAGCCGGCGGATGGCGTTGGTGACCGAGGCCGGATGGACCATCAGGCGTTCACCCATCTTGCCCATGGGCATGGATCCGCTCCGGGTGAAGGCGAGCAGGCGGAGTGCCTCGTACGCGGCGAAGGTCAGGCCATGGGGCGCCAAAGTGGCCTCGACCCGGGCCAGCAGCAGCTGCTGGACCCGCATGACGGAGGTGACCGCCACCATGTGGTCGGCGTGCGCGGGCCACCGGATGACCCACTGGCGGTGGGCTTCGGCAATAGGGTCGAAAGGCTCTGGATCGGGCACTCACCCACCGTACGCGACCGTTAGGAAAGGACATCGGATGAGCGAGAACGAGGACACACTTTATTCAATCGAAGGAACGACCGCGGTGCTCACCATCAACCGTCCGGAACGCTACAACGCCTTCCGCGGCCGGACGATCGATGAACTGGTCAACTCTTTCGAGCGAGCGTGGTCCGACCCGGGCGTGCGAGTCGTCGTGCTGACCGCGACCGGGGACAAGGCGTTCTGCGCGGGCGGCGACGTCAAGCAGCGGGCGCAGACCGGCGACTACGGGCCGACCGAGCTCGGCCGGTTCCAGATCGAGCGCCTGCACCGGCTGATCCGCGACATCCCCAAGCCCGTCATCGCGGCGGTGAACGGCCTGGCCGTCGGCGGCGGCCACGTGCTCCACGTCCTGTGCGACATCTCGATCGCCTCGACCAATGCCCGGTTCGGGCAGGCCGGGCCGCGGGTCGGCTCGTTCGACGCGGGCTTCGGCACAAACTTCCTGGCCCGGGTGATCGGCGAGAAGCGGGCGCGCGAGATGTGGTTTCTGTGCCGGCTGTACGACGCCGAGACGGCCGAGAGATGGGGTCTGGTCAACGCCGTGGTCGAGCCCGGCGAACTGATGCCGGAGGCGCTGCGCTGGGCACAGGAGATGTCCCGGCTGTCGCCGACCGCGCTGCGNNGGAGCGCTGAACGTGCCCGGCGTGCGACGGGCTCGGGTGCGCCGCGACCCCGGATGCTGCCTGCCAAAAAGTACGTTTGTGCTGGTAATCGCCGTTTCTGGATTTGACAGGACGTAATTATCACTTTAACGTCAAAATGTTGACTGTCTAAGTTCCTGGGCAGCGTCGCCCGGTCGGACTTGCCGTACGGGAGGTCTGTAATGTCCGGTTCGGCGAAGCCGGCGGCCAGTGCCGTCGAAACCTCTCCAGAAGGGAACCACATGAGCGAAATCACCCGGGTCGGCGTCGCGGGCTGCGGGCTGATGGGATCGGGCATCGCCGAGGTTTGTGCCCGGGCCGGCCTGGACGTCGTCGTCCGCGAGGTCGATGACGCGGCCGCCACGGCCGGGCTCGCCCGGATCGAGGCCTCGCTGGCCCGTGCGGTCAGGGCCGGGAAGCTCACCGCCGAGGACCGGGACGCCGCGCTGGCCCGGATAACGCTCACCACCCGCCTAGAGGACCTGGCCGACCGCGAGCTGGTGATCGAGGCCGCCACCGAGAATCCCGCCGTCAAGGCCGCGCTGTTCGCCGAGCTCGACCGGGCCGCCGAACGGCCCGACGTGATCCTGGCCACCAATACCTCCTCGATCCCCATCATCCAGGTCGCCCAGGCCACCACCCGGCCCGCACAGGTCGTCGGCCTGCACTTCTTCAACCCGGTGCCGGTGCAGCGGCTGGTCGAGGTGATCCCGTCCGTGCTGACCAGCCCGCAGGCCGTCCAGCGCGTCACCGACCTGGTCACCAAGACCCTGGGCAAGACCGTGATCAAGGCGCCGGACCGGTCCGGATTCGTGGTCAACGCGCTGCTGGTGCCGTTCCTGCTGGGCGCCATCCGGATGCTCGAAGCCGGCTACGCCACCGCCGAGGACATCGACCTGGGCATGACCCTGGGCTGCGCGCACCCCATGGGGCCGCTCCGGCTGTCGGACCTCATCGGCCTCGACACGCTCAAGGCGGTCGCGGACTCGATGTACGACGAGCACAAGGAGCCCCTCTACGCCGCGCCGCCGCTGCTGCGCCGGATGACCGACGCCGGGCTGCTCGGCCGCAAGTCCGGCCGGGGCTTCTACGACTACCAGACGCAGAGCTGACCACGCCGCGGGACGATCTGGGCCACCCGGTCCCGCTGACCCGCCCGGCTCGCCGGGTGGTCTCCCTGGTGCCGTCCCTGACCGAGTCGGTGGCGGTGACCCGCGCCGAGGGGCTGGTGGGCGCGACCACGTGGTGCACCCATCCCGCGGGCCTGGACGTGGCCAGGGTCCGCGGGACCAAGAATCCCGACCTGGCCGCGATCAGGGCGCTCGAGCCCGACCTGGTGCTGGCCAACCAGGAGGAGAACCGCCGGATCGACGTGGAGCGCCTGCGCAGGGCCGGGATCGCGGTGTGGGTGACGGTGATCAGGGACCTGGACGAGGCGGTGGCGTCGCTGCGCCGGATGTTCGGCCTCGCGCTGGGCTGGCCCGAACCCCCGTGGCTCACCCAGGCCGAGCAGGTCTGGGCCGAGCCCGCCCCCGGACCCCGGGTCCGCGTGGCCATCCCGATCTGGCGCGATCCCTGGATGGTGGTGGGATCGGGCACGTTCACCGGCGACCTGGCCGCCCGGCTCGGCCTGGACAACGTCTACGGCGAGCACCCCGGCCGGTACCCGCACGTCGACCTGCCCGACCTGCAAGCGCGCGGGCCTTCGCTGATCATCCTGCCCGACGAGCCGTACCCGTTCAGCGCCCAGGACGGCCCGGAGATGTTTCCCGGCCACCGCATCGCCCTGGTGCAGGGCCGCGACCTGACCTGGTACGGGCCCTCCCTGGTCACCGCCCGCCCGGCCCTGCTGTCCCGCCTGCAGGCCGCACTCACCCGGTAGTCCAGTCACCCGGTAGTCCTGGTTACCCGGCCGGCCTGACGCCGCCGTCCACGCTGAGCACCTGGCCGCTGACGTACGAGGCGTCCGCCGAGGCCAGGAAGCGGATCACCGCCGCGACCTCCTCCGGTTCGGCCGGCCGGCCCGCCGCGATGCCCGCCACGATCCGCTCGTGCCGGTCGGCGGGCATCCGCCCGGTCAGCAGCTCGGTCCCGGCCGTGTAACCAGGGGCAACCACGTTGGCGGTGATCCCCTCCGGGCCGACCTGCGCGGCCAGCGCCAGCACCCACCCGCTGAGCGCCGCCTTCGCCGCCACGTACGCCGGACTGGCGCCCCCGGTCGCGGCCGCCCGCGAGCCGACGATGATCACCCGGCCGCCGGGCCGGCGCACCAGCGGCAGCAGCGCGGAGGTGAGCAGCACCGCGCTGAGCACGTTCTTCCGGTACGCCTCCAGCCACGCGGCCGCCAGTTCCTCCAGGCCCGGTCCGGCCCGCACCGAACCACCCGCGTTGTTCACCACCACGTCGATCACCGGATGGCGGTCCCGGATCACGTCGACGGCCTGGGCCGTCTCCGCCGGGTCGCTCACGTCGGCCCGCACCCAGCTGAGCTCCCCGCTTCCGGCCGGCCGGTGCTGATTGATCTCCTCGGCGGCGGCGCGCAGCACCTCCGGCCGGCGCCCGAGGATCACCACGTCCATCCCCTCAGCGGCCAGGGCCGCCGCGGTGGCTCGCCCGATGCCCGTCCCGCCCCCCGATACCACCGCCACCCCAGCTGCGGAACCGTCCGTCATCGCCCGCCTCCTCGCGTTCCGGCCCCGTCTACTTTCTGTAGCCTGACTCTATGGATGCGATGTTCAGCCCGCGAACCGCCGCGCCCGTCGCCCGCGCCCGCCAGCATTCGCTGGGCGACCTGCTCCACCGCAGCGCCGCCCGGTACCCGGACAAGCTGGCCGTCGTGGCGGGCGACCTGCGGGTCAGCTACGCCGAGTTCGACGCCGCCGTCAACCGGACCGCGCACGCGCTGGCCGACCGCGGCCTGGCCAAGGGGGACCGGCTGGCGCTGCTCAGCCACAACTGCTGGCCGTACGTGCTGCTCGCCTTCGCCACCACCCGGCTCGGCGTCGAACAGGCGCTGGCCGCCGCCGGGATCCAGGGCGGCGTCCGCGGCTGGATCGGAGCCTCCGGTACGGCCCCCGCCGCGGGCTGGGAGGACGTCGACGCCTGGTGGCGGTCGGGCGATGACACGATGCCGGACGTCCCGATCGCCGACGACGACCCGCTGCGCCTCATGTACACCTCGGGCACCGAGTCACGCCCCAAGGGCGTGATGCTGTCCTCGCGCTCGCTGATCAGCCAGTACGTCAGCTGCGCCCTCGACGGCGGGATGAGCCCCGACGACATCGAGGTGCACGCCCTGCCGATGTACCACTGCGCCCAGCTGGACTGCTTCTTCTGCGTCGATGTCTACCTGGGCGCGACGAGCATCATCCTGCCCGGCCCCGACCCGGCCGCCCTGCTGGCTACCATCGCCCGGGAGCGGGTCACCAAGCTGTTCTGCCCGCCGACGGTATGGATCTCGCTGCTGCGCCACCCCGACTTCGACACCACGGACCTGTCCAGCCTGCGCAAGGGGTACTACGGCGCGTCGCCGATGCCGGTGGAGATCCTGCGCGAGCTGCAGCGCCGGCTGCCCGACGTGCTGCTGTGGAACTTCTACGGCCAGACCGAGATGGCGCCGCTGGCCACCATCTTGAGGCCCGCCGAGCAGCTGGAGCGGGCCGGCTCGGCCGGGCGCGCCGCGCTGAACGTGGAGACCATCGTGGTCGACGACGGCGGCCGCCGGGTCCCGCCAGGGCAGGTCGGCGAGATCGTGCACCGCAGCCCGCACGCGGCGCTGGGCTACTACAACGACGAGGACAAGACCGCCGAGGCGTTCCGCGGCGGCTGGTTCCACTCCGGTGACCTGGGCGTCCTGACCGAGGACGGTTACCTCTCGGTCGTCGACCGCAAGAAGGACATGATCAAAACGGGCGGGGAGAACGTCGCCAGCCGCGAGGTCGAAGAGGCCNNGACATCCAAGCCCACGTCAGGAACCGCCTGGCCAGCTACAAGCGCCCCAAGTACGTCGTCCTCACCGACGCCCTCCCCAAGAACCCCAGCGGCAAGATCCTCAAGCGCGAACTCCGCCAGCAGCACGCCAACCTAGCCGCCCAGCCCTAGCCGCCGCCCGGCCCGGAGCCGCCTTCGGCGCCTCGCCGCCACGCTTCCCGCTCACTGCCGCCGCGTGCGCAGGGCGGAGACCCGGAAACTGGATCCTGCCGCAAAGCGTGGGTTGGTGTACCACCGCGCACTTGCGCACCAAAGAAACCATGAGCACCGCCATCGTCGCGGCGCAGTGCCCGCTAAGCATTCTGGTTATCGGGTCGACACTCAGCGGTTAGGGCTCGACTAGTGCGTCGCGCAACGCGGCGAGTTCGCTGCTGCTCATGCCATGGGCGCTCAGGTAGCCGACGGCGCTGCCGTACCGTCCGTGCAGTTCGTCGAGAAACGCGGCCATGGACTCCTCCTCCGCGGTCCCGGCGCCCTTGATGCCGCGGGACAGCGCCTGCATGTCCCGGTAGGTGGCCAGCCGGAGCAGCCGGGCGCTGATCTGCTTCATCCGCTGCCCGGTCAGGGCGTAGTCGGCGATGATCGCTTCCCGGCTGACTCCCACCGCGTCGAGCACCACCGCGGCCAGTACCCCGGTGCGATCCTTGCCCGCCGCGCAGTGGAAGATGGCCGGCCAGCTCAGGTCGTCGGCGAACGCGCGTACCGCAGTCACGATATTCGCGGCGCTACCCTCCAGCAGGGCGACGTAATGGGCCACGATATCGATGTCGGCGCTGTCCGCCACTATATCGGCCCGGATATTGCCCGCCGAGGACAGCGGCAGGGAAAGATAGCGGATCGCGGGAATATCCGCGAGCGCTGAGCCTTCCCGCTCCGCCTCGTCGTTCCGCCGCAAGTCCACGACCGTCCGTATTCCCAGGTATTCCGTGAGGTATCTCACGTCATCCGGCGTAAGGTCTTGCAGGGTTCCTGCTCGCAGCACTCTGCGGAAACGGGTGTGCCCACCGCCGGCCACCGCCAGCCCGCCCAGATCGCGCGTGTTGTCAGCACCCTCCAGTTCGACCCAGCGCTGATGATGGTTTACTTCCGTCTCGATCACGCTCAACTGCTATCTTCCCCACGTCGCTTTTGTTTCACCTGTGTTAACCCCGGACCATTTCTCTTACCAAGTTAGCAGGCCTAATTAAATGGTCGGTAAACACACCGCGAACAAGGGCCGGTAAAGCGCGCTCCACCCGTGTGACCTTTGGCACATTGCCCGCCCGGCCCGTCAGCTACGATCGCAGGGAGACCCCGGAGCGGCGATGGATGAGACGTTCGTGCTCTTGCACGGATCATGGCACGGCGGGTGGGCCTGGGAGCCGACCGCGTGGTGCCTGCGCGAGCTCGGCCACACCGTGTACACGCCCACGTACCCCGGACACTGGCCGGGGGTGAACCGGGCGGGCGTCACCCACGACGACTACGTCCGGGCGGTCACGGATTTCATCGAGCACCGGGACCTGCGCGACGTCATTCTGGTCGGCCACAGCTTTGGCGGTTCGGTCGTCAGCCGGGTGTCCCAGGTCATACCCGACCGGCTCAAGCGCCTGGTATTCCACACCGCTTTCGTGGTCGAGGACGGCGCCAGCGTCAACGACAATTTCCCGCCCGAGCAGACCGACATGTTCGCCAAGGCCGCGAGCCAGAGCCCCGACAACACCGTGGAATGCTCCTGGGAGGTGTTCCGCGACTTCTTCATCCAAGATGCGCGGCCCCAGGACGCGAGGTCGGTATGGGAGCGGCTGGTACCGCAGCCGTTCCAGCCCTGGGACGCCAAGCTCGACCTCGGCGAGTTCTACCGGGCCGGGCTCCCGAAGAGCTACATCGCGGTCGAGCAGGACCGGGCCCTGCCCGAGGGCACGTGGCATCCGGGCATGTCGTCCCGGCTGGGCCCGTGCAAGATCGTGCCTATGGCCGGCAGCCACGAGGTGATGTTCACCCGGCCCGCCGAACTGGCCCGTACCCTGACCGAAGCCGCCCGCGACTGAGGCCGTCGCAGGTCATGCCCGCCTGGCCAGCAAGGCGATGATGTCGAAGATCACCGTCGCGGCGGCGATCGCGGTGATCTCGGCGTGGTCGTAGGCCGGGGCCACCTCGACCAGGTCGGCGCTGACCAGGTTGAGGCTGGTCAGGCCCCGCAGC
>PLDT01000612.1:0-13954 GCA_003136255.1 Actinomycetota bacterium | reverse complement strand
CAACTGGGAGGTCTGCGGACCGTCGCCGGTCCCGTATAAGGAGGGCAGCCAGACACCGCGCGAGCTGACCGCGGCGGAGCTGGCCGAGATCAAGGACCAGTTCGTCGCCGCGGCCCGGGCCGCAGCGACAGCCGGGTTCGACCTGCTCGAGCTGCACTGCGCGCACGGTTACCTGCTGTCTTCGTTCCTGTCCCCGCTGACCAACCGGCGGACCGATCAGTACGGCGGGTCGCTGGCCGCGCGGCTCCGCTATCCGCTCGAGGTCTTCGACGCCATCCGCGCGGTGTGGCCGGGAGAGCGGCCGATGACGGTACGGATCTCCGCCACCGACTGGCACCCGGACGGTCTGGACATCGACGACACAATCGAGATCGCCCGGGCGTTCGCCGAGCACGGCGCGGCCGGCATCGACGTGTCGACGGGGCAGGTCGTCAGCGACGAGAAGCCCGCGTTCGGCCGCAGCTATCAGACGCCGTACGCGGACCGGATCCGGAACGAGATCGGCACCAAGTACGGCGTCGCGGTGATCGCGGTCGGCGCGATCTCGTCCTACGACGACGTGAACTCGATCATCCTGGCGGGCCGGGCCGATCTGTGCGCGCTCGGCCGGACCCACCTGTACGACCCGCAGTGGACGCTGCACGCCGCCGCCGAGCAGGAGTATGCCGGACCGGGCGCGGTCTGGCCCGATCCGTTCGCCGCGGGCCGCCGCCGGCCCCAGGGCGGGCGCACGGATGGCCCGAAACCCCGGCTCGAGCTGATCAGGGCCGGGACGCCGCGCACTGCGCACGCCCGATGGCGCCCGGGAGTCGCCTCATAACCGCGTTCGTGCTGACGGAGGAGCAGCGGACGCTGCGCAGGGCCACCTGCTCGAGCACCTGTACCGCGAGGTGCTGACGTGGGACAACAAGGACACACCGGGACTGGCGTAACATAAAGTAAGGACCACACTACTTTTGGTCATCATCGGGGGGGCTGCCAGATGAGATCACGGCAAGCGTATTCAGCGCCACCCGGGGTGGACCAGCCGCGCGGGCTCCGGAAGTGGTGGCTCAACCGGTCCTTGCGGGCGAAGGGCCGGATCGTGGTCGCGGTGCCGCTGATCGCCCTGATGGCCATGACCTCGGCGAACCTGGTGCTCCAGCACAGTGAGAGCCATGAACGCAACGTCAGCACAGCCGCCCGGTCTCTGGCCAGCGCGGCCAGCCAGGTTCTCGCCGATTCGGTGAACGCGGAAACGGGTATCCGCGGCTACGGCATGAGCCGCGACCCGCTCTTCCTGGCCCCTTACAACCTGACTCTGACGCGAATCGCCGCCGAGCGCAGGTCGTTGCGGAAAGCGGCCGTCATAGAAGGTGTCGGCAGCCAGGAGCGGGCCGTGGACGCTACCACGGGCAAGGAGCTGTCCGAGCTAGCGCAGCTACGTTCGGCTATCAGCCGCGGCGNNTGCTCGACATCGCCGGTCTCGCGCTAGCCGCGCTGGCCGGGCTAGCCGGCGTCGCCCTGTTCACCTCAGGCATCGCCCGCCGAGTCGAGAGCAATGCGGAGAACGCGCGCCGGCTGGGCGAGGGAGAGCCGCTGCAGCCGAGTGTCTATGCGGCTGATGAGATCGGCCGCGTGGCCGAGTCGCACCTCGTGGCCGAAGCGCTGCTGGCCAGACGGGCTGCGCAGCTGACGGCGGCCAGGGATGTGGCCGTGAAGGCTACCCAGGCGAAGAACACGTTCCTGTCCAGCACGAGCCACGAGCTGCGAACCCCGCTGAACGCCATCCTCGGCTTCGCGCAGCTCCTCCAGATGTCCGACCTCAGCGACGAAGACAGCGACGGCATCGATCGGATACTCAGTGCCGGGCACCATCTGCTCGCGCTGATCAACGAGCTCATTGACATCGCCCGGATCGAATCCGGTGACCTGAGCCTTTCCCTGGAGCCGGTCCTGGTCGGTTCGGTCATCGAGGAGATCAGCGCGCTGATGGCCCCGATCGCCGCCGAACGCTCGATCCGGATCATCCAGCACTGCGCCCGGCCGGCCCTGGCGGTCCAGGCCGACCGGCAGCGGCTCTCCCAGGTCCTGGTCAACCTGATCTCCAACGCCGTCAAGTACAACCGCCGGGGCGGCACGATTACGATCTCCTGCCACGAAGAGGGCACCGGCCAGGCCCGCATCATGGTCTCCGACACCGGACCGGGCATCTCGCCCGAAAACATCGAGCGCATTTTCATCCCCTTCGAGCGCCTCGGCGCCGAACAGACCGCGGTCGAGGGCACCGGGATCGGGCTGCCCCTGGCCAGAGCCCTCGCCGACGCCATGTGCGGCCAGCTGACCGTATCGAGCGTCCTGGGCCAGGGCTCTGCTTTCACCCTCAGCCTGCCGCGCGCCCCGGACCTGGTCCACGTCCCGGTCCCCGGCCTCGCGCCGACCTCACGGGCGGCCGAGCCGCACGCCCCGGCCGGAGCCAGCCTCAGCATTCTCTACATCGAGGACAACCCGGCGAACGTCGAGGTGGTAGCCCGGTTCCTGAGGGGCAGGCCGAACACCAGGCTACTGTCCGAGGCATCTGGCCGGGCCGGCATCGAATGCGCCGTCCGGGACGTGCCCGACCTCATCCTGCTCGACCTGCACCTGTCTGACCTGCACGGAGACCAGGTACTCGGCGAACTCAAGGCCGAACCCGCCACCGCCGCCATTCCCGTGGTGGTCCTTTCCGCCGACGCCTCCCGTGGCGTCATCCGCCGCCTGCTCGCCAGCGGCGCGTTCGCCTACCTCACCAAGCCCATCGAGCTCGCCGAACTCGGCGAGCTGATCGACACCTTCGCCGCCGCCCAAGGTCAGGACCAGCAGGCGCCGACCACCGTCCCGATCGCGCCAGCATGAGCGACCCGGGCGCCGAGCGCTCTCTCGAGAGGTTTGTCCAGGAGCCTGCGGAGGGAAGCCCGGGGCACCACGTCATGATTTACATCGAGGACGACGAGGCCAACATCGCCTTGGTTGAAGCGCTACTCAGGCGCCGCCCTCGCATCGAGCTGCACGTGGCCATAAACGGCCGTGACGGCGTCCAGGCTGCCATCGCCAAACAGCCGGGCCTTATCCTGCTCGACAACCATCTCCCCGACGCGACCGGCAGCGAAATCCTGCGCGAGCTCACCTCCGCGACGGCTACCGCCGGGATCCCCGTGGTCGTCCTCAGCAGCGACTCCGGCGAGATCATCGATCAGCTGCTAGCCAGCGGAGCCGCCGAGTCTGTCCCGAAGCCATTCGATATTCACCAGTTCATGGCCATACTTGACCGCTACCTTCCCGACGACCCAGAAAGTAGATAGCCCGCACCAGCTTCGCTGCCTGGTAAGTCCGCCCAGGGGTGTGGGACGGTCCGGTTCAGTCCAGGCCCCAGGCCGTCCAGCCCGACGGCGGAGTTTCGGGGGTGATGGCCAGCAGCACCCGGCCCTCCGCTTCCAGGGCCTGCAGGTGCTCCTGGTCAGCCAGGATCTTCATCCCGTGCTTTTCCCGGATGGCGCGGAAGCGGGGCAGTTCGGCGGCGATGTCCTCGCGGATCTCGACCGTGGCCGGGACCAGCACGGCGCGAAAGCCGGTGGGGTCGTCGATGAGCAGCTGAGCCCGCGGGTCCCGCCGGAAGATCGCGTACTTCGCGCGGCTCCGGGTGGTCGAGACGTAGAAGCGCTCGCCGTCCCAGTAGAACCAGTTGGGGCTCAGCTGCGGGCGCCCGTCGCGGCGGATCCCGGCCAGGACGACGTTGCGCGGTTCGGCGAGGAACGCCTCGAGCTTCTCGGTCGATGCCATGCCCGCAGGTTATCGGGCAACTGGCGGCACTCACACGGCCGCGAGACTGGCGGCCGGCGGTGATCGCGGCGTGGAAAGGTAAATACTGGACTTCTACCCAACGGGACACAAGGAAGTGCGGCCAGATGCGGCTCTCCCCTTCGGCGCATGTCGACACCTTCTGCCGTGACCGGCTGCCACCGCAGGATCAGTGGCCGGAGTTCCTCTACGACCTCCCC
This sequence comes from Actinomycetota bacterium, assembly GCA_003136255.1. Lineage (GTDB taxonomy): Bacteria > Actinomycetota > Actinomycetes > Streptosporangiales > Streptosporangiaceae > Palsa-504. The sequence continues at coordinate 9,938 of PLDT01000612.1, read as the reverse complement.
CAGCTCAGGTACCCCGAGCGGCTGAACTGCGCCGCGGAGTTGCTCGACGCGACCGCCGCCCGCGAAGGATCCGGCCGGCCCTGCCTGCGCTCCGCCACGCAGACCTGGACCTACGGCGAGACGGTCCGCCGGACCAACCAGCTCGCCCAGGTGCTGACCGAGGACTTTGGGCTCCAGCCGGGCAACCGGGTCCTGCTCCGCGGCCCGAACAATCCCTGGCTCGCGGCGGCCTGGCTGGCCGTCGTCAAGGCCGGCGGGGTGACCGTCACCACCATGGCCCTGCTGCGCCCGAAGGAGATCGCTACCATCACCGGGCTGACCGAGCCGAGCCTGGCCATCTGCGACCACCGCTTCGCCGAGGATCTGGCCGCGGGCGCGCCCTCGCTCACCGCGCTGACCTACGGCGGCGACGGGCCCGATGACCTGGCCGCGCGCTGCGCGGCCAAGGACGGCGCGTTCACCCCGGTGCTCACCGCGGCCGACGACGTGGCCATGCTCGCGTCGACCTCCGGGACGACCGGCCAGCCCAAGGTGGCCGTGCACTTCCACCGGGACGTGCTGGCCACCTGCGACACCTTCTCCCACTACCTGATCAAGCCGCGCCGCGACGATGTGTTCACCGGGACTCCGCCGCTCGGCTTCACCTACGGTCTGGGCGGGCTGCTGCTGTACCCGCTCCGGGCGGGCGCGTCCACGCTGCTCATCGAGCGCGCCACTCCGGTCGAGCTGGCCGACGCGATCGCGGCCCACGGGGTCACCGTGCTGAGCACCGCCCCCACCGCGTACCGGGCCATGCTGGCCGCGGGGAAGGCCTCCTCGCTGAAGAACCTCCGCCGCTGCATCTCGGCCGGAGAACACCTACCCAAGTCGGTGTGGGAGGAGTTCCGCGAGACCTCCGGCATCGCGATCATCGACGGCATCGGCTCGACCGAGATGCTGCACATCTTCATCGGCGCGGCCGACGGGGACATCCGCCCGGGCGCCACGGGCCGGGCCGTCCCCGGCTACCGCGCGACGATCCTGGACCCCGACGGTGCCGAGGTAACCGACGGGCAGCCCGGCCTGCTCGCGGTCAAGGGCCCGACCGGCTGCCGCTACCTGTCGGACCCGCGCCAGCGGGTCTACGTGCAGGACGGCTGGAACATCACCGGCGACACCTATACCCGCGACGCCGACGGCTACTACTGGTACCAGGCCCGCAGCGACGACATGATCATCTCGGCCGGCTACAACATCGCCGGGCCCGAGGTGGAAGAGGCGCTGCTGGGTCATCCGGATGTGCTCGAGGTGGCCGTGATCGGCGCGCCGGACGACGACCGGGGCATGATCGTCCAGGCCTTCGTGGTGTTGCGCGAGGGAATGCCCGCGAGCCAGGACAAGGCCGCCGAGCTGCAGGAGTTCGCCAAGCGGTCCATCGCCCCGTACAAGTACCCGCGCGTAGTCGAGTTCGTCGCCGAACTGCCCAAGACCATCAGCGGCAAGACTCAGCGCTACCGCCTGCGCCAGCTCGCGGAGGAGAGGCTCCGGGCCTGAGCGCGATGAACCACGGCCGTTCGGCAGAAGAGATTTTGACCGAACGGCCCTGGTGCGCGCGGTCCGGACAAAGCGCGAGCTCAGCCGCTGGGTTTGGGGGTGGAGCAGGAGATCTTGGGGTCCAGGCCGACGTAGTTCAGCGGGCCCGCGGCGATCGTGACGGCGATCGTCGCCCCGTCGGTGCAGCCGGGTTTGGCGGCGTCGTAGTACCCGCGCTGACCGGCCGCGGCGGCGCCGATGATCAGCCACACGACCAGGATCAGCGTGCCCTTGCTCATATCTCCTCCGCCAGCCGGGGCCTACCAGACCCGGCCATATGCCTGCAAATAGTAGCTTGTCGGTCCGGTCAGGGGGCTGCGGCACGCCGGTCAGGAGCGCGGGACGGTACCGTCTGGTCATGGTCGCTCGTCAAGCCGCACAGGTATGGGCCAGGCGGTGCACCTACTGGCTGGAGCCGAAGAACTGGCTGATCGTCACGGTGGTCGCGATCGGCTGGCACGCCGACGGGGGCGCGGGGATCGGCTGGGGGCTGCTGGCCGCGCTGTTCACCGCCGTGCTGCCGACCTTGTTCATCTCCTACGGCGTCCGCCACGGCCGGTGGAGCGACCGGAACGTGGGCGCGCGGCGTCCGCGGCTGCTGGTGCTGGCCTTTATCACCGCGTCGGTCGCGGCCGGGCTGATCTTGCTGCTGGTGCTGGGCGCGCCGCCCCTGCTGACCGGCTACCTGGCCCTGATGCTGGCCAGCATCGCGGTGCTGGCGGCCATCACCGCGGTGTGGAAGATCTCCATTCACTGCGCGGTGGCGGCCGGCTCGGTGACCGTCCTGGTTTTGATGTACGGGCCGCTGCTGCTGCCCGGGTACCTGCTGGTGGCGCTGCTCGGCTGGTCGCGGGTGACAGTGCAGGACCACAGCGTGGCCCAGGTCGTAGCCGGCTCCGTGCTCGGCGCGGGTGCGGCCGCGCTGGCTTATGCGTTGCTGGTCGCGTTAACGGCAGTGGCCGGGGCGGGCACCTGCATCCGGCGGTAACAGGACAGCACCACCGCCAGCGGCCAGACCGCCTGGGCGGTGCCTAGCACCCGCTCGGCCAGCCCGACCTGCCCGCCTGCCATGATCAGCTCGGCGCCGAACCAGGCGAGCAGGGCGAACCCCACCGCCACGGCCCCGGCCGCCACCGCGGGCCGAAGACCCCACGGCACCGCGGTCCCGCGCCGCGCGGCCGCGACGGGCCAGGTCGTCAGCCCCGCGAACCCGATCGTGGCCCAGACGAAGTGCGGGACCGAGCCGAAGCCGCCGGCATGCTCCGGGTTCGCCGCCACCAAGATGCCCGCGACGCCGGCCAGGATCATGACCATCCGGCCGGGGACCCGGGCCGGCCGCAGGGCCAGCGCGGTGCCGATGTAGCAGACGCCGAGCAGCACGAACACCAGGGACATGACCCACCGGTCGGTCGCGCCCACCGCGGCCAGATCGCTGATCGTGTCGGCCACCGGGTCGAAATGGGGCTGCAGCCCGGCGGCCACGATCGACCCTCCGAGCAATACGACCGGCGCCGCGGCCGATGAGATCACACCCCACCAAGGGACGCTCCGCATGACACAACGGTAAATAACGCCCCTTCGGCGTGTCCAGCCGGCTTGCTGTGGTCAGGCCCTGCTCCTCTCGCGGCGGGGACGCTGGGTGGTGCTGTATAAAACGATTACGGCAGGCTTGGCTTCGTGTTCTCACGAGGCGCGATCGCGGACCCGCGGGCCGGAACGGCGGCCGGGCTCGCGGCGGTGAGCATCTGGGGCATGGCGCCCGTGGCTACCCGGGCCCTCGTCCTGCAACTGGCGCCGCTGCCGTTGCTCGTGCTCCGGATGGGCGTGGCCTCGGTCGTCTTGCTCCCCTGGTGCGGTCCGGTGCTGCGGAGCCCCGGGCGGAAATACGTACCGCGGCTGATGGTCGCGGGACTGCTGGGCATGGTCGGCTATAACCTGCCGGTCACCATCGGGCTGCAGTGGGTCCGGGCCTCCACCGCCGGGCTGGTGCTGGCCAGCGAGCCGGTCTGGCTGCTGTTGCTGGCGGCTGCCTTCCTCGGCGAGCGGGTGAGCCGGCGGTGCTGGGCGGGCGCGGCGATTGCCCTGGCCGGGGTGGCGGTGCTGGCTGGCCCCGGCGTTCTGTCGTCCCGGGGCGGCGCCAGGGAGCTCGCGGGCGTGGGGCTGATCGCGCTCGGCACCCTGCTGTTCGCCGCGTACACCCTGATGCTCCGGCCGCTGAGCCGGGCCTGCGGCCCGGTGCCCGCGACGGCCGCGTCCACCGTGGCGGGCAGCGTGTTTTATGCCGCCTTCGCCGCGACGGTGACCCCCGATCAGCTCGGCCGGCTCCCGGCCGCCGCCTGGGGTGAGCTGGCGTTCCTGGCCGTCGGCAGCAACGTTGTGGGCATGCTGGCCTGGAACCTGGCCGTCGCCCGCCTGCCGGGACCGCGGGCCGGCCTGCTGCTGTACCTGGAACCGCTGGTCAGCGTGGCCGGGGCGGTGACGCTGCTCGGCGAGCGTCTGTCGGCCGGCCTGGCGGTCGGCGGCGCGCTAGTCATGGGCGGGATCGCCGCCACCTGGACGCCCGGGCCACGCGATAAGGACCCGCACGTCTTCTCACCTGACGATAAATCTGGGTGGCATGATGGGGATCACGCGAGGCGGCGGGAGGTCCGAGATGAGCAAGGCGTTCGCGGATCGCTGGGGGGTGCCGGTCCGGGCGGCCAGCGCCGATGCGGTGGCCCTGCTCGACGAGGCCGTCGAGGACCTGGCGGCGCTGGCGGGCGATCCCGGCGCGGACGCTGAGGCGGCCATCGCGGCCGATGACAGCCTGGTGCTCGGTCACATCTACCGGGCCTATCTCGCGCTGTACGGGACGACGCCGGAGGGCGTCGCGACGGCCGCCGAGATCGTCAAGAAGCTGGACGAGGCGGTCCTGGGGGAACGGGAGACCCATCACCTGCGCGCGGCGCGGTCCTGGGCCGACGGCGACTGGGAGGGCAGCGCCCGCTCGCTCGAGCGGGCCCTGCTATGCCATCCGCGGGACCTGCTCGCGCTCAAGGTGGCCCAGGATCTGTACTTCTTCCTCGGCAACCGCCTCGAGCTGCGCGATGTGGCCGCCCGGGTACTGCCCGCGTGGCCGGCCAGCCAGCCGGGCTGGGGATACGTGCAGGGCATCTACGCGTTCGGCCTGGAGGAGAACGCCGACTACCGGCAAGCGGAATCTCGCGCCCGGGCCGCGCTGGACCATAACCCCAAGGACGTGTGGTCGGTACACGCGCTGGCGCACGTCTTTGAGATGGAAGGCAGCCAGCGAGACGGCGTCGATTTCCTCACCACCTCGGCCGGTAACTGGTCCGGCAGCTACTTCGCCGTCCACAACTGGTGGCACCTGACCCTGTACCACCTGGAACTCGGGGAGATCGACGAGGCGCTCGCCCTGTACGACACCACCATCCGGGCCAGGCGGTCCACCGAGTGGCTTGACGTGGTGGACGCCGCCGCCCTGCTGTGGCGGCTGTCGCTGTTCGGCGTCGACGTCACCGACCGGGCCGCGCAGCTCGCGGCCGACGTCGACGATCTGGTCGGCGATCCGGTCTACATTTTCCACGACTGGCACGCGGTGATGGCCTTCGCCCTGGCGGGCGACCGGGCGCGGGTCGAGCGGGTGATCCTGACCAACCGGCACCTGAGCGCGCCGACCAACCGGATGGCCGCCGAGCGGGCCGGCCTGGACCTGCTCGAGGCGTTCGGGGCGTTCGCGGCGGGCCGTGCGGACCGGGCCATCGACCTGCTGATCGACATCCGGCCGCGGGCCCACGCGATCGGCGGGAGCCACGCGCAGCGCGACATCATCGACCTGACCCTGATCGCCGCGGCCGCCCGGGCCGACGACGACAGCCTGGCGCGGACCCTGGTCGCCGAACGGGCGGCGCGCAAGCCTTCCGCCGAGGCCTGCGCCCGGCAGCTGATCATCGAGAATGGCGGCTCGCCCGGCGCGCTGGTCTGGTGACGAGCCCGCGGTGGATCCGCCTGCCGCGGCTACGCCTCGAGCCCGGATCTCGCGGCCAGCGCGAGGATCCGGGCTCGTAGTTCGGCGATCGTCCGGGATCAGTGCACCGCTTCGAGTTCGCGGGCCTCGTCGGTCACGGAACCGCTCGTGGCGGCCCGGCGCATCCGCGGCAGGAACAGGGCGGCGGCCGACGCGACGGCCACCGCGGCGCCGCCCACCCAGACCGCCGGGACCAGGCCGGAGACGAACGCCGTGCCGCTGAGGTAGCTCCCGTGGGCGGAGAACACCGCGCCGAGTACGGCGATCCCGAACACCCCGCCCAGCTCGCGGATGGCGTTGCTGGCGCCGGAGGCGATGCCCTCCTGGTCGCGCCGGACCGAGCTGAGCACCACGTTGGCGACCGGCGCGAAGAACAGCGACATCCCGACGCCGGCGATCACGAAGGCCGGGACCATCGTGGTGTAGGCCACGGTGGGGCTGACCACCGCGGCCAGCCAGCCCAGCCCGATGGCCTGCAGGGCCAGCCCGGTGACCAGCAGCGGCCGCCCGCCGATGCGGTCAGACAGGGCACCCGCGACGGGGGCGATGAACACCGGCATCCCGGTCCAGGGCAGGGTCCGCAGCCCGGCCTGCAGCGGGCTGTAGTGCTGGACGACCTGCAGGAACTGCGCGAGCAGGAAGATGGAGCCGAACATCCCGAAGAACATCAGCAGCGACGCGACGTTGGTCAGGGTGAAGCTGCGGCTGCGGAACAGGTGCATGGGCAGCATCGGCTCGCGGGCCCGCAGTTCCCAGGCGACGAACGCGGCCACCAGCAGCGCGCCGATCACAATGGGCGGCAGAACGGTGCCGCTGGTCCAGCCGTGGTCGTTGCCGCGGACCACGCCGAGCACGATGCCCAGCAGGCCCACGCTGGCCAGCACCAGGCCGGGCAGGTCCAGGCTGGTCGACGGCCCGTGGCTCTCGGTGAGCCGGGCACGGGCGATCGGCAGCAGCACGATGCCGATCGGCACGTTCAGCCAGAAGATCCACTGCCAGGACGCGCCCTCGACGACGGCCCCGCCGACCAGCGGGCCGATGGCGATGGCCAGGCCGCCGACGGCACCCCAGGCGCCCAGGGCCAGGCCGCGCCGTTGCGGGGTCACCGCGGCCGACAGCAGCGTAAGGGTCAGCGGGATCACCATGGCGGCTCCGACGCCCTGCACGGCCCGCGCGGCGACGAGCGCGCCGATTCCGGGCGCGAGCGCGGCGGCGGCCGACCCGGCGGTGAACAGGCTCAGGCCGATGACGAACATCCGGCGGCGGCCGTACCGCTCGCCGAGCGTGGCCCCGGTGAGCAGCAGCACCGCGAAGGTGAGGGTGTAGGCGTTGACCGTCCACTGCAGCCCTTGGAGCGAGGCGTGCAGGTGAGCCCGGATCGAGGGCAGCGCGGTCGTCACGACCAGGTTGTCGAGCGAGGCCATGAACAAGGCGGCCGAGGTCACGGCGAAGGTCCATGCGGTGCGGCTCTTCGCGGTCATGGTGTTCCCTCCTAGGAAGTGAGTAGTCACTAACTTGTCGGCTTAAAAAAAATTAGGCGGGCGAGTTCTTCGGGCACCAGCTGGTCCACCGCTCGTCGACGGCGGGCAGGTCCATCGCGGCGGCGACGTTCATCAGCATGCCGACGGCGAAGAAGTCCACCACGGTCTGGAACGGCAGCCCGGTCAGCCGCTCGATCAGTTCCCACAGCTTCTTGAACCCGGCCCGGGTCGCGGCCCGGATCTCGGGATCGTCGCACGCGGCGTAGGCCTGCATCTGCAGTAGGAGCAGGACACGGTCCTCGAGGAGTTGCTCGTAGGCGTCCGCCATCGCCGTCAGCGCCTCCTCGCCGGTGAGGTCACCGACCGCGGCGGTGAATGCGTCGCGTATCCGGCCGAAGCAGCGGTCCACCAGCTCCAGGAACAGTGCCTTCTTGGTCGGGAAGAGGCGGAACAGGTACGGCTGACTGATGCCGGCCTGCCGGGCGACATCCTCGGTCGAGGTGCCCGCCAGCCCGTGCGCGGCGAACTCGGCAATCGCGGAGTCGAGGACCAGCTCACGGCGTTCCGCCGCCGGCATCCGCTGCTTGGTCTCGGTCATGGACACTAAGGTAGTGATGACTCACTACTATGTCAAGGCCGCCTTGGTCGGAATCGTGGGCGGCTACATCGCGGCGATCGCCTTTTTCCGGAGCAACTCGCTCGACGGCCTGTCCGAGCTGACCAGCATCCCGGTGACCAACCTGCTGGTGATCCTGGTGGGCCTCCCGCTCGCCGCGACGGTCCTCGGCTGGCTGCTGACCGGCCGCGACCCGGCCGGCATCGCCCGCCAGCCGCTCGAATAACGCCGAACGGGAATCCCGGTGTCCGGCCCGGTATCCCTCACATCGTGTACGCCGGAATCCTCAGCGTCCCTCTAGGTACCTGATCGCCGCGATCACCCGGCGGTTGTCGCTGTCTGAGGGAGCCAGCCCTAGCTTGGCGAAGATGCTGGCCACGTGCTTCTCCACCACGCCAGGGGTGATGAACAGCCCCTCGGCGATGGCGGTATTCGAGCGTCCCTGCGCGATCAGGGACAGCACTTCACGCTCCCGCCCGGTGAGCGACGCCAGCGAATCGGCGTGCCGGCCGGCGCCGAGAAGGTTCCTGACCACTTCGGGGTCGAGTACGGTACCGCCGCGCGCCACGCTGCCGATGGCCTCGATGAAGTCGCTGACGTCCGCCACTCGGTCCTTCAGCAGGTAGCCGACTCCGGCCGGCGACGCGCCCAACAGCTCCGTCGCTGCTCGTGCCTCGATGTACTGGGAAAACACCAGCACGCCGACACGGGGATGCTCGCGGCGGATCGCCAGCGCCGCCTGCAGCCCCTCGTCGGTGTGCGTCGGCGGCATCCGCACGTCGATGATCGCGACGTCAGGCTGGTGGACCTCGACCGCCCGCATCAAGGCCTCGGCGTCCGCCACCGCCGACACCACGTCGTGTCCCCGGCGGGCAAGGGTCTGGGTGAGCCCGTCCCGCATGATCGCCGCGTCCTCCGCGATCACTATCCGCAGCCTGCCCGTCCCGCCGGCGCTGTTCTGATCGGCTCCGGTCCCGGCGCTCATCAGGCGTGCACCGGCAGCTCGATGGTCATGGTCGTCGGCCCGCCCAGCGGGCTGTCCGCGGACAGCAGGCCGTCGACCGTCTGCACCCGTTCAACCAGCCCGGCGAGCCCGCCACCGGGCTTCAGCGTGGCCTGCCCGGCCCCGTCGTCGGTCACGCTCACCACGAGCCTTCCGGTCTCGTCGCTCACGCTGATGTCCGCCCGGCTGGCCCCGCTGTGCTTGGCCACGTTGGCCAGCAGTTCCGCGGCGCAGAAGTACGCGATGGCCTCGATGGCCGGCGACGGCCGGCCACCAAGGTCGACCGTCACCCCGACGGGAACCGCGCTCGCCTCCGCCAGCACGGCCAGCGCCGCCGGCAGGCCGCGGTCGAGCACGGCTGGATGGATGCCCCTGGCCAGGTCCCGCAGCTCGGCGAGCGTCTCCTTGGCGTTGCGATGCGCGGCGGCGGCGAGCGAGATCGTGCGCTCCGCGTCGGCCGCGTGCTCCAGGTTCTCCTTGATCTCGCCGAGCGTCATAGCCAGCGCCGCCAGGCGGACCTGCGCCCCGTCGTGCAGGTCCCGCTCGATCCCGCGCAACCTGGCCTCCGCCTGGTCCACCACGCGGGCCCGCCGCTGGGTCAGCTCGCGCTCACGTTCGGCGGCCACGGCGATTCGCGCCTGCGCGTCGCGTTCGGCCTCTAGCCGGGCGGCGCGCTCTTCAAGCGCGCTGAAACGGGCCCGCCGGTACCGATAGGCCACGGAATCGCCGAGTACCCACGCGGCTACGGTCAGGCCGCCAAGCCCGATGGCCGCGCCGAGCACCGCGTCCCCGGCGTAGGCCTGGTGGGCCGGGGACCAGCGGGCAATGGCCGCCACCGCTCCGAGCAGGCAGATGACCAGCCCGGCGATCGATACGGGCCGCGGGCGGTAAGCGGCCAGCGTGTACAGCAGCACCGGGATCGCCAGGTCGGTGGTACCGGCCGGCTGGAGGGCGAAGACCTGGGCCGAGCCGCCGGTTCGCACGCCGAAGGCGATCTGTGCCGCGCAGATCGCCGCCGCGGCGGCGAACGCCGCTACCGGATACCGGCGGCGCGGCACCACGGTGGCGGCGAGCAGAACGTTAACGGCGACGTAGGCGACCCGCGAGGGCGCACCGGTCGTTCCCGCGGTGAACTGCGGCACGCTGAACCCGAGCAACGCCGCGGCCAGGAGGCCGTCGGCCTGGAGCGGATCGCGGGCCAGCCAGGCGCTGACTCTGCTCAGCACCTGCCCAGGGTAA
>PLDT01000510.1:10031-19461 GCA_003136255.1 Actinomycetota bacterium | reverse complement strand
CGGCAGATAATGCGACATGCCGGCTTTGCAGCCGACGCGGCTGTACGAGGCGGCCCGCCGTCAGCAGCGCTGGATCCAGGCCAGCGCGGAGGTCACCACCCGGTCCGTGCGGCCGGGCTTCATGCCGGCGCGGCGTACGGAATCCTTCGGTCAGCCTGGTTATGTTCATAAGCATGTTCGACCATGGCGACATTCTGGACGGGCTGAACGAGCAGCAGCGGCGGGCCGTGACCCATGAGTGCGGGCCGCTGCTGGTGCTGGCCGGGGCGGGCACCGGCAAGACGCGGACGCTGGTGGCCCGGGCGGCATGGCTGCGGGACAGCCAGGGCCTGTCGCCCAGCCGGATCCTGCTGCTGACCTTCACCCGCCGCGCTGCCAGTGACATGCTCTCCCGGGCCGCGTCGGCTGGGAACCGCCCGGCGGAGCGGATCTGCGGCGGGACGTTCCACGCCATCGCGCACAAGATCATCCGCCAGCACGCGGAGTCGTTCTCGCTGCCGCCGCAGTTCACCATCCTCGACCAGGCCGACACCACTGAGATCCTGGACGTGCTGCGCCCGGACCACGGCCTGGCCGAGGTCGGCCAGCGGGCGCCCCGGGCGGGGACGTGCGCCGACATCTATACCCGGTGCGTGAACACCGGGCGTCCGGTGAGCGAGGTGGTCGCGGCCAGTTTCCCCTGGTGCGTCCCGTTCACCAGCGAGCTGGCCGGCCTGTTTCGCGCCTATACCGTCCGCAAGCGCGCCCGGCACCTGCTGGATTTCGACGACCTGCTGCTGCTGTGGCAGGCGGCGCTGGCTGATCGGGCCGCCGGGCCGGTGCTGCGCGGCATGTTCGACGCGGTCCTGGTCGACGAGTACCAGGACGTCAACACGGTGCAGGCCAGCATCGTCCGGCTGCTGCAGCCCGACGGCAAGCAGCTGACCTGCGTGGGTGACGACGCGCAGGCCATCTACGGCTTCCGCGGCGCCGACCCGGCGCACCTGCGGCAGCTGACCGCCGACTACCCGGGCCTGGAGATCGTCCGCCTGGACCGCAACTACCGGTCCCGCCAGGGCGTGCTGGACCTGGCCAACGTCATCCGCCCGTCCGCGCCGGGACTGGGCCTGACGCTGAGCGGCGACCGCGGCCCGGGAGTGCCACCGCTGCTGGTCCGCTGCCACGACGAAGCCACCCAGGCCCGGGAGATCTGCGCCCGGATCCTGGGCTCGGTCGAGGACGGCGCTGCGCTGCGGGACCAGGCGGTGCTGGTCCGCACCGGGCATCACAGTGACATCCTGGAAATCGAGCTCAGCGCCCGCAAGATCCCGTACGTGAAGTTCGGCGGCCTTCGGTTCACCGACACCGCGCACGTCAGGGACTTCCTGGCGGTCGCCCGGGTCCTGGCCAATCCGGCTGACGACCTGGCCTGGTTCCGGCTGCTGCGGCTGCACGACGGCATCGGCCCTAGCCACGCCCACCGCGTCCTGGCCATCGTGGCCTCCGGCCAGGATGTTTCGCCGCAGGACTGGCCGCAGGCTGCCGAGGCCGCCCCCGCCCGGTCACGGCGGACGCTGACCGTCACCCTCGGCGGACTGGCCGCGGCCGCGAGCGGTCCCGCCGCGGCCCAGGCCGAGGCGGTCCTGACCATCCTGGACCCGCTGGTCCGCGCTCGCTATCCCGATGCCACGGCCCGGCTCGCCGACCTGCGGCGTCTGGCCGACGCCGCCGCGGCCCAGCCGACGCTGCACGACGCGCTGGCCGAGCTGACCCTGGACCCGCCGGTCTCCAGCTCTGATCTGGCCGGGCCGCCCCGCCTGGATGAGGACTACCTGACCATTTCCACCATCCATGCCGCCAAAGGCCTGGAATGGCGCATCGTGCACGTGCCCCACCTGGTCGACGGCGCGCTGCCGAGCGACATGGCCCTAGGTGACCCGGACGGCCTGGCCGAGGAGCACCGCCTGTTCTACGTCGCCCTCACCCGGGCCCGGGACCACCTGTACCTGTACGCGCCGCTGCGGCTGCACCTTCACCGCCGCGGCCGGGACGACCGGCACGGCTTCGGCCAGCTCACCCGGTTCCTGGACCGTGATGCCCTGGCCGCCTGCGACAACGCCACGGTCGCCGCGCCCACGGCGGTGCTGCCCGCCCTCGGCCCGATCAGCGTTCAGGTGGACACCGCGCTCGGCTCTCTGTGGGACCGCTGAGACGCGACGCGGCGCGACGCGGGCGGCCGGCTGACGGATCTTCCGTGCCATTGGTATTTGATATACCATCCAGCCATCGACGGGCCTGACGGGCGCGACGGGACCGGGAACAGCCGGGCCGGGCATCGTGCTGTAGCGAGGCGAAAGGGTGTGCGGTGGATCTGCGGCTAGAGGGAAAAGTGGCCTTCGTGACCGGCGCCAGCAAGGGCATCGGGCGGAGCGTGGCCGAGCACTTGGCCCAGGAGGGCTGCGACGTGGTCATAACGGCCCGCACCGCGGGCCCACTGGAAGCCGCCGCGGGCAAGATCGCCGCCGAGACCGGCCGCGTGGTGCTGCCGCTGGCCGGAGATATGAGCGTGAGCGCCGACATCCAGCGCTGCGTCGACGCCGCCTTGGAACGGTTCGGCGCCATCGACATCCTGGTCACCTGCGCGGGCAGCTCCCCCGGCGGCCTGCTCGAGGACCTGACCGAAGAGCAGTGGATGTCCAGCCTGAACCTGAAGTTCATGGGCTATGTGCGGTCCGTCCGCGCGATCATCCCGTACATGCGGCAGCGCGGCACGGGCGCGATCGTGCTCGTGGTCGGCAACGACGGGCTCAAGCCCAGCTACTGGGAGATGACGGCCGGGGTGGCCAACGCTGCGGACATCAACTTCGCGTCCTCCGTGGCCGAGCAGTACGGGCGGTACGGGGTGCGGATCAACACCGTCAACCCCGGCCCGGTCAACACTGACCGATGGGACACGCTGGAAAAGGCCTTCGCCCGGGACAAGGGCGTCACCCAGGAACGCGCGCACGAACTGGCCGAGCAGTCCATCCCGTTCGGGCGGATCTGTGAACCGGACGAGGTCGCAGCGCTGGTGACGTTCCTGGCCTCGCCGCGGGCCAGCTTCATCAACGGCGCCCACATCCCCGTCGACGGGGCGCAGCGCAAAGCCATCATGGACCACTGAAGGAGCCCAGTAAGGAAAGCACAGTAAGGGAAGCACTGCCATGACTGACGCAACCGGCGCCGCGGAGGTGCGGCCGCTCCAGATCGAGACGAACGGCATCAACGTCATCGCCGAGAGCCAGCGCAAGGGGCATCCGCGCGACCTGTTCTGGCCCTGGTTTGCCGCGAACATCTCCGTCCTCGGCCTCAGCTACGGCTCGTTCGAGCTGGGCTTCGGCATCTCCTTCTGGCAGGCCCTGATCGTGGGCGTGGCCGGGATCGTGCTGTCCTTCCTGGCCTGCGGGTTCATCGCCGTGGCGGGCAAGCGCGGCTCGGCCCCGACGATGGTGCTGAGCCGGGCCGCGTTCGGGGTCAACGGCAACAAACTGCCCACGGTGATCTCCTGGTTGTTGACCGTGGGCTGGGAGACGGTGCTGGTCATCCTGGCCACGCTGGCTACCGCGACCGTGTTCCACCGGCTGGGGGTGGGTGGCGGCAACGGCACCAAGGTGATCGCGCTGATCCTGGTGGTCGCGCTGACCATCTTCGGCGGCGTGATGGGCTTCGACCTGATTATGCGGCTGCAGACCTGGATCACGATCGTGACCGGCGTGTTCACGGTGGTGTTCATCGCCCTGGTAGCGGACAAGATCCACTGGCACACCGTGTCGGCCATCCACAGCGGGTCGACGCAGGACCTGATCGGGGCGCTGGTGTTCACCATGACCGGGTTCGGGCTCGGCTGGGTGAACTGTGCCGCGGACTACTCGCGGTACCTGCCGCGGCGGTCCTCCGGCGGGGGCGTCATCGGCTGGACCACCTTCGCCTCCTCGATCGCGCCCATCTTCCTGCTGGTGTTCGGCCTGCTGCTGGCCGGCTCGTCCAGCGGCCTGAGCAAGGCGATTGGCGCCGACCCGATCGGGGCGCTGACCACGTTGCTGCCGACCTGGTTCCTGGTGCCGTTCGCGATCGTCGCCGTGCTCGGGCTCATCGGCGGCTCGGTGCTCGACATCTATTCTTCCGGACTGGCGCTGCTCACCCTCGGCGTCCAGATACCCCGGTACGCGGCGGCCCTGATCGACGGCACGGTGATGACGCTGGGCACCATCTACGTGGTCTTCGTGGCGCACACCTTCATCGGCCAGTTCGAGGGTTTCCTGATCACGCTCGGCGTGCCGATCGCGGCCTGGTGCGGGATCATGCTGGCCGACATCGCGCTTCGACGGCGCGACTACGCCGAGCCCGAACTGTTCACCACGGCCGGCCGGTACGGCGACATCCGGTGGGCTCCCGTCGCGGCCGTGGTGGTCGCCACGGGGATCGGCTGGGGCCTGGTGACCAACACCTCGGCGCGCTGGCTGACCTGGCAGGGCTACCTGCTCGGCCCGTTCGGCCTGGGCGGCAAGACCGGAGCGTGGGCCTACGCTAACCTCGGCGTGCTGGTGGCGCTGGCCTTCGGTTTCGTCGCCCACCTGGTGTTCGGCTGGGCGCAGGTGCGGGCCGAGGAGGCGGGACCGCTGCCAACCCCCGCGACCGCCTGAGCGTGAGAGCCGCAGTCAACGAACCGGTAAGGATACCCGCCTAGCTCTTCATTTGCCGGGTATATGCCGTTTACTCTGGCCATATGGAGACGCTGGCGACCGGCCCTCGCGGCAGGGGCCGGTACGATTCCCGCAGCTCCCCGAGCCCGCGGGCGGGTCACAGCACGGCCACACGGCGGCGCAGGCGCCGCCGACGGTGGCGGCAGGCGATGCTGTGGCTGCTGACGGTCGTCACGACCGGGGTTCTGGTCCTCATCGCCGGGTTCGTCAAGGAGATCTCCAAGGTGCCAACGGTGGCCCGGCCTGCCGCGCTGACCGCGACCGCGCACCCCACGCGGCACGCGACCGCCTCCGCGTCCCCGGTTGCCGCCACCCAGGTCCGGGAGGTCGCCGACCGTTCTTCGGGGCTGTCCTACTGGCTCCTTTCCTCCCCCTGGCGGGGAGGCTGCCCGGGCACGCTGGCAACTCCGGTGTTCAGCTGGACGGCCGGCGAGCACGCCGTGGCCGGGCGCGTCAACATCGGCGGAACGGTAATCGACTGGCACGGGAACGCCTGCTCGGGCCTGCTCGGCCGGCAGTTCGCCTACTCCGGTCCCGCCGACCTGGAACCGGTCACGATGGGCGTGACCGATGCGGTCGAGCCCGCCTACTACTCCGGGCTGCAGCACCACCGCTCGATCGAGCATAGCTCCGCGATGCGGGTCAGCGGGCATCGGGCCTGGGTGGTCACGTTCCTCATGACCTATCCGGACGCCAGGGGCGAAGGCCTGGCCTGGACCAGTGAGGCCGCCGCCGTGGTGGTCGTGGACCGCGGCGCGGGCCAGTCCCCCGCGGTGTTCTACACCTCCGTCCCCAGCAACCTGGGCACCTCGGATGTCGCCGCCCTGGTCAGCTCGCTCCGGCTCGATCGCTGATCGCTACGTGACCGAGTAGCTCACCGAGCGGCCAGCCCGAAGCGGCGGCGTACCTCCGCCTGCGGAACAGTGACAACCGTGCCGCCCGCCTGGTTCTCTCGATATTCGGTCAGGGCAGCAGCCTCCTCCACGTCGGCCTGCTCGATAAGCCGCGCGCGCAGGGCGTCGTGGCGCAACTGCCTGTACTCATCGAGCGGTACCACTACTGCCGTCTCATCCCCAAGATGGATGACCTCGTGAGGATCATCGGCGGGAAGCTCGGTCATGGAACCATCGTAAAGCGGTCTGCGGGTTCGCCGTCATACCGACACTCAGCCTTGGCTGACGGTGACGTCGCCGCCGCCGCTGTCGATGGTGATCACGTGGTGGGAGGTCGCGCTGAACAGCGACGACGGATAGTTGATGCTGCCGCCCGCGCTGTCGGGAGTGGTGAGGTTATAGGTGGTGTCACCCGGCGGGAGGATCACGGTGACGTTGCCCCCTTCCGCGCTGATCTGCAGGTTCTGCGGGACCTGGGTGAACGTCATGGTCACGTCGCCGCCGGCGGAGTCCAGGCTGACCACCCCCGAGGCCACGCCGCTCGCGTCGACGTTGCCACCCTCGGTGGCGAGCTGGAGGCTGCCGGCGAGGCCGGTACCGGTCAGGTCGCCCCCGCCGGTATCGATCCGGATGGTACTGGTGCTGTTGAGGTTGCCGACCTCGACGTTGCCGCCTTCGGCGCCGATCTGGATGGCGCCGGTGAGCCCGGTGCCGGTCAGGTCGCCGCCGCCGGTGTCCAGCTGCAGGTTACCGGTCAGATCGCTGGCGGTCACGTTGCCGCCTTCGGCCCACAGCGTCATGCCGCTGGAGAAGCCGGACGCTGCGATGTCACCGCCATTGGTCCACAACGTGACCGCGGTCCGCGCCGGGACGTCGAGGCCGGCGTTCACGTCGCAGTTGGTACTGACGATGGCATCGCAGTTGACCCCGATGTTGGCGCCGAGGGCCGTGGCGTCGTCGGTGACGTCCGGACGCACGAGGCCGTACTGGACAATTCCGGTCAGCCGCGCGCCGCCGCCCGAGCCCTGACGCAGCGTGACGTCGCCCGCGTTGATGCTCACCGCTACCCGACCGTCTTGCACGGGGACGACGAAACTGAACGGGTAGCTCCCCCGGGCGACCGTGGCGACGAGGTTGAAGCCGGTCCAGCCGATCAGCGCCAGGGCCACCGGCACGCCGATCGCGAGGACCGCCCAGCGGCCGGGGGTCATGCGCAGGGCCCCGGGCGCGCCCGGGGCGCCGACCGGCGGTACCGGGGACCGCCCGGTCGTAGACATGAACGTCATCGTGGTAACCCCGTTCAACCGGTGCCTAGGTAGCGCAGCACGGCGAGCACGCGACGATGGTCGCGGTCGCCGGGCGCTAGCCCGAGTTTGGTGAAGATGTTGTTGATGTGCTTCTCGACTGCGCCGCCGCCGACCACGAGAGTGTCGGCAATGGCAGCGTTGGACCGGCCTTCGGCCATGAGGGCGAGCACCTCGCGTTCGCGCGGGGTGAGCTCGCCGAGCGGGTGCCGGCTGCGGGCCAGCAGCTGCGCGACCACCTCGGGGTCAAGCGCGCTGCCGCCCTCGGCCACCCGGGTCAGCGCGTCGAGGAAATCGGCCACGTCGGCTACCCGGTCCTTCAGCAGGTAGCCGACACCGTGCGGGCGGCCGGAGATCAGCTCGGTGGCGTACCGTTCCTCCACCCACTGGGACAGCACGAGCACGCCGATCTTGGGCCAGCAGTCCCGCACCACCAGGGCGGCGCGCAGTCCTTCGTCGGTGAACGTAGGCGGCATCCGCACGTCGACTACCACCGCGTCCGGGGTGTGCTCGGCCACGGCGCGCAGGAACTCTTCCGCGTCGCCCGCGACGGCCGCGACCTCGTGGCCGGCCTCGGTGAGCAGCCGGGTCAGCCCCTCGCGCAGCAGGACGGAATCCTCCGCGATGACTACCCGCATGGCAGTTCCGCCGCGATGATCGTGGGCCCGCCGGACGGGGATTCCACCGACAGCCGGCCGTCAACGCCGGACACCCGGTCCGCCAGCCCGGACAGGCCCGGGCTGGTGATGTCCGCGCCGCCGATCCCGTCGTCGCTGANNGGCTGGCCCGGGAATGCTTGGCCACGTTGGTCAGTGCCTCGGCCACCATGAAGTAGGCGACCGCCTCCACCGAGGACTTGGGCCGTACCGGCATGTCGATGTGCACGTCGACCGGGACCGGGCACAGCGCGGCCAGGCCGGACAGGGCCGCATCGAGGCCGCGGTCGGTCAGCACCGGCGGGTGCACGCCCCGGACCAGGTTGCGCAGCTCGGTNNAGCGCGACCAGCCGCTGCTGCGCGCCGTCGTGCAGGTCACGCTCGATCCGCTGCCGTTCCGCTTGGGCCGCGTCCACCACCCGTCCGCGGCTGATCTCCAGCTCGGTGACGCGGGCGGCCAGGTCGCGGCGCGGGCCGAGCAGGCGCCGGGCCAGCGCCCCGTCCACGATGGCCAGACCGCGGGTCAGCTGCGGCGCGGCGAGCAGCAGCAGGGCGCCCAGGACGACGGACAAGGTCAGCTCGGCCCTGGTGTGCAGCACGGTGTCGCCGATGGTAGGACCGCCGCTCGGCATGAACCTGCCGTAAGCCGGCAGGGCTACCAGGATCAGGCCCATCGCCCAGGCCGTGATGCTGACCGTGGCCGCGACCGCGCTGACCGGCAGTCGCAGCAGCGCGTAGCCGAGCTCNNGCCCGGGGCGGGCCAGGCCGGGATCCGCACGCCGGTGAACAAGGCGAACCTGGCCCGCTCGGCCCGGGCGAACACGTCGGCCAGCCGCAGGGTCAGACCCAGGAGCGGGAGCCCGGCGAGCGCCAGAAAGAGCCCGCCGACACCGAAGCCCAGCCCGAAGGTAACGATGAAGATGGCTACGAACCCGACGAACAGGCCGACCAGGTGCTGGGTCATGGCGAGCCAGGTGCGCGCCGACACCAGGTCTCGGAGCAGGAACATGACCCTGACGCTATGGCATGGCTAGCCGGGTGGCCATCAGTCGCACCCCCCGGATCGAGGTGAGGCTAACCCCACCACGGGCGCGTGCACCACGGCCGTTCGGCCAAAATTCCTGCCCGGCGCTAGCTGTTGACCGGGAAGCCGAGGTTGACGCCACCGTGGCTCGGGTCGAGCCAGCGCGAGGTGACTACCTTGCCGCGGGTGTAGAAGTGGATGCCTTCGGTGCCGTGTACGTGCGTGTCACCGAACAGCGAGGCCTTCCAGCCGCCGAACGAGTAATAAGCCATCGGCACCGGGATCGGCACGTTCACGCCGACCATGCCGATCTCGGCCTCGGACACGAACCGGCGGGCCGCTCCGCCGTCATTGGTGAACACGGCCGTCCCGTTGCCGTACGGGCTGGCGTTGACCAGATCCACGGCGTCGGCGTAGGTGGGCGCGCGGAGCACGCTGAGCACCGGGCCGAAGATCTCGTCGGTATAGCAGCTCATCTGCGAGGTGACGTGATCCAGGACGCTCGGGCCGAGCCAGAATCCTGTTTGCGTGCCGCCGATGACCGGGTGGACGCGGCCGTCCACGGCCAGCGTGGCGCCCTCACGGACGCCGCTGTCCAGGTAGGACGCGACCCGGTCCCGGTGCGGGCCGGTGACCAGGGGCCCCATCTCGGACCGTTCGTCGGTACCGGGACCGACACGCAGGTTCGCGACCCGGTCCTTGATCTTGGCGATGAGCTCGTCGCCGATCGGGTCGACCGCCACCACCGCGGAGATCGCCATGCAGCGCTCCCCGGCCGAGCCGAACCCCGCCGACACCGCCGCGTCGGCGGCCAGGTCGAGGTCGGCGTCGG
>PLDT01000510.1:0-10013 GCA_003136255.1 Actinomycetota bacterium | reverse complement strand
GCCCACAGCGAGGCGATCAGCAGCGACGAGGACGGGTCCTTCTCCGACGGCTTGAGCACGAACGCGTTGCCGCAGGCGATGGCCAGCGGGAACATCCACATCGGCACCATGGCCGGGAAGTTGAACGGCGTGATGCCCGCCACCACGCCGACCGGCTGGCGGATCGAGTAGGAGTCCACGTTGGCGGAGACGTTCTCGGAGTAGCCGCCCTTGAGCAGGTGCGGGATGCCGCAGGCGAACTCGACCACCTCCAGACCCCGGGCCACCTCCCCCGCGGCGTCAGAGGCGACCTTGCCGTGTTCCTCGGTGATCAGCTTGGCCAGCTCAATGGCGTGGTCGTGGACCAGCTCGCGGAACGCGAACAGGGTCGTGGCCCGCTTGGCCAGCGAGACGTGGCGCCAGCTGCGGAAAGCGTCCTTGGCCGCGTGCACCGCCAGGTCGACCTCGGCCGGGCTGGCGAAGTCGACCTGGCCGGTGACCTGCCCGGTGGCCGGGTCGTACACGTCGCCGTGCCGCTCGGCCTCACCATCCCAGGGCTTGCCGCCGATCCAGTGGGTGATGTGCTTACTCACCTGGCGGCCTCGCTGTTGACGGCGGTCAGGGCGTCGATGAGGATCCCGAGGCCTTCCTTGGCCTCGGCCTCGCTCAGGGTCAGCGGGGGCGCCATCCGCACCGTAGACCCGTACAGGCCGCCCTTGCCGACCAGCAGCCCGCGCTCCTTCGTGGCCTCGAGCGCCCGGGCCGCGAGCGCCGGGCTCGGCTTCTTGGTGGCCGGGTCGACCAGGTCCACGGCGAACATCAGGCCCTTGCCGCGTACCTCGCCGACGATGTCCAGCGTGCCCGCGGCGTCGCGGAGCCCGTCGATGACAAGTCCGCCGACCACGGCGGCGTTGTGCTGCAGGTCGTGGGACAGCACGTAGTCCAGGGTGGCGTTGCCCGCGGCGGTGGCGATCGGGTTGCCGCCGAAGGTGGAGATGCCGTTGCCGCGGATGCCGTCGAGCAGGTCGCCGCGGGCCACGACGCCGCCGATGGCGAAGCCGTTGCCCAGTCCCTTGGCGAACGTCATCGCGTCCGGGGTGATCCCGTGCGCGGAGATGCCCCAGAAGTGCGCGCCGGTCCGGCCCCAGCCGGTCTGCACCTCGTCGGAGATCAGCAGGATGCCATGCTCGTCGAGGACTTCCTTGTACGCGGCGAGCAGCCCGTCGGGCGGCATGGTGAACCCGCCCACGCCCTGGATCGGCTCGGCCAGCAGGCAGCCGACGTCGGCCGGGTGGATACCGGCGGACAACAGGGCCCGCAGGTCTTCCACGCAGGCCTTGATGTAGTCGGCGTCGGACAGGCCGCTGTACTGGGGAAGCTGCCGGTCGGTGCCGTGCAGATAATGAGTGCCGAACGGGTCGTGGCTCGACATCTTCCAGGCGGCCACACCAGTGACCGAGACGGCGCCGAACGACCGTCCGTGATAGCTCCCGCGCATGGCCAGCACCTGGTTGGCTTTGCGGGCGGTCAGGCAGGCCAGCAGCGCGGTCTCGTTCGCCTCGGTGCCGGAGTTCGCAAAAAACACCTTGGCGTTCGGGATTCCGGACAACTTGACGATCTTTTCGGCGAGTTCGATCTGGTTGCGGATCAGGTACAGCGTGGAGGTGTGCACCACGCCGGAGGCGATCTGCCGCTCGACTGCGTCCCGGACCTCGGGGACGTCGTAGCCGAGCATGTTCGTCAGGATGCCGGCGAAGAAGTCAAGGTAGCTGCGACCCTGGCCGTCGGTGACCCGGCAGCCCTTGCCGCTGACGATCTCGATCGGCTCGTCGTAGTAGATCCCGACCCAGTTGGGGATGACCGCGCGATGGCGGGCGAGGAGCTCAGACTCAGACATAGTCCACAGTGTCCTCTGCCGACGGCAGCAGCGGAAGTGACATTATGTCGCGGTCTCGGTGTGATTTCGTACACTATGTAAATGCTGCCTTCGCTGGGCGAAGTGCTCGCCATGGACGTGTGCCGACGCGGCCACCCGGCCATCGTCGCCGGTGCCGACCGGCTGGATACGCCGGTCCGCTGGGTACACGCCATCGAGCTCACCGACGTGGCCCGGCTGCTCCGAGGCGGCGAACTGGTGCTCAGCACGGGGATCGCGCTGCCCGACGACGACCGGCTGCTGGCCGCCTACGTGACCGAACTGGCCGAGGTCGGCGTGGCCGGGCTGGCCGTGGAGCTCGGCCGGCGCTACGCCGGGTCGCTGCCGGCCGCGCTGGTCGCCGCGGCCCAGCAGGCGCGGCTGCCGCTGATCGCCTTCGAGCATGAGGTCGCGTTCATCGAGATCACCGAGGCGGTGCACGCCCGGATCATCGACACCCAGCTCGACGAGCTGCGGGTCTCCGAGCGCCTGCACGAGATGTTCACCGAGCTGTCGATGGCGGGGGCCTCGGCGGAGGAGGTCGTCAGGCAGGCGGCGGCGCTGGCCGGACGTCCGGTGATCCTGGCCGACCTGTCGCACCGCGTGCTGGCCTGCGAGCCGGCCGGGGCCGATCCGGGGCGGCTGCTGAGCGGCTTCGCCGCGCGGAGCCGTTCGTTTCGTCTTTCCGGGCGGACCGCGTACGACGAGGCGTCCGGCTGGCTAGTGACCCCGGTGGGCGCGCAGGGCGAGGACTGGGGCCGGGTGATCCTGGTCTGTGACGGGGCGCCCTCGTCGACCGATACCGTGCTCATCGAGCGGGCCGCCACCACGCTAGCCCTCGGCCGACTGCTCACCCGGCACCGGGAGAGCCTGGAGCGGCAGGCGCACCGGACGCTGATCGCCGGCATCATCTCCCAGGCCCACGCCGATCCGGGCGAGGCCGCGGTGCGGTCCCGGGCCCTGGGGGTACCGGTCGACGGGCGTCAGCTCATCGCGCTGGTGCTGAGGTTCCGCGATCCGGCGGTCTCCGGTGTTACCGGTCCGGCCGGTCCGCTCGGGGTGTCAGCCCACGCCCGGGTACTGGACCTAGCCGACGCAACGGCCGCCGCGTGCCGGGCCGAGCGGATCCCCTCGCTGGTCGGCACGCTGGACGACGACCGCGCCGGGGCCATGCTCTCACTCGGCCCGCGAGCGGAGCCCGACGCCATACTGACCAGGCTGGCCACCCGGATCAGGGACCGGGCCGGACTGGACCCGAAAGCCCTGGTCATCGGGGTGGGCGCGACGGCCGGATCGATCCGGGACGTTCGCCGCTCGTTCCTGGAGGCCAGCCAGGTGGCCGACGTGGCCGCTTCGCGGTTGGAGACGGCGCTGTTCTACCGGCTGCCCGACCTGCGGCTGCGCGGGCTGCTGCACCTGCTGCGCGACGACCCGCGGCTGCAGACCTTCGTGGAGCGTGAACTCGGCGCGCTGCTGGCCGCCGACCCCGGCGGCGAGCTGATCGACGTGCTAACCGCCTACCTGGCGGCGGGCGGCAACAAGGCGGAGGCGGCCAAGGCCTCGCACCTGGCCCGGCCCACGTTCTACGAGCGGCTGCGCCGGATCGAGCGGATCTGCGGCACCGACCTGAGCTCGCCCGAGTCCCGGACCTCTCTGCACGTCGCCCTGCTGGCCCTGGACGCCGGCCGGGATGCCTCAGCCGGCTCGTAATCGTGGATCAGCCGGTGCCGGTCTGGGCGGCGGGGGTGATGTCGCGGGCGAAGCGGCCGGCTTGCTGCAGGGCCTGGGCGGCCTCGGGAAGGAAGCTCCAGAAGATATGGAAGTCGTGGGTGTCGACGGGGAACAGCTCGAAGCGGGCGGCCACGCCGCAGTCCTGGGCGTGATCGGTGAGCTTGCGGGCCTCGTCTAGGAGTGGGTCGCCGGTGGCGGCCTGGATCAGCATCGGCGGTAGGCCGGTCAGGTCTGCGGACAGCGGGTTGACCAGCGGATCCTCGGCGGCGTACCCGCCCAGGTAGAGCCCGGCCGACGCGCCCCGGAAGTCGTCGAGCTGGTGCGGCGGGCCGTCCCGGCCGGTCGCCGTCAGGTCGACCCAGGGGCAGAACAGGATGGCGCCGGCGGGCGTCGGAAGGCCCTGCTGCTTGAGGCTGAGCAGGAGCGAGAGAACGAGGCTGCAGCCCGATGAGTCACCGGCCACGCTGATCCGCGTCCCACCCCGGCCCAGCATCCAGCGATAGGCTCGCACGGCATCCTCTACGGCGGCCGGGAATGGGTGCTCGGGAGCCAGCCGGTAATCCGGGACGATGACACCGGTCCCGGCCCTGTCGGCTAGGGCGCCCGCCAGTGGCCGGTAGCCGAACGCCGATCCGGCCACGTGCCCGCCGCCGTGCAGGTACAGCAGGGTCGCGGGTGCTTCGGACGAGGGCGTGAGCAAGAGCCCCGGCACTCCCCCAGCGTTCACCGAACGCACGGCGATGTTCGGCGGCGGCTCGAACTGCCCGTGCAGCCCCTCGAACGCGATCCGCAGCTCCTGCAGATCGGCCGGGCTGACCTCGGCGAAGGATTCCCAGTGCCGGGCGATCCGGGCCAGCAGCTCACCGCCGACCGACCGGACCGCGCTCACCGCCTCGTCCACCTCGCGCAGCAGGCCGCGGGCCCGGTCGAGCAGGGCCTCGCCGGCCAGGGTGAGCTCGACGCGGTGCGTGGAACGCCGCAGCAGGTCGCAGCCGACCAGGCGTTCCAGGCTGCGGATCTGCCGACTCAGCGCGGGCTGGGACAGGTACAGGCGCGCCGCAGCCCGGCCGAAGTTCAGTTCGTCGGCCACCGCGACGAACGCGCGCAGGTGCCGCAGTTCTATGGCGTCCGGCGCCTGAGGCAGCGACACGACCTCGGCGTTCTCCTCGTCCATGGACCGATTATGGCCCGGCGGGCCCATCCGTGGTCATGCCGGTTAGGCACGACGGTCATGCGCAGTCGGCCTTTCCCTTCGCAGTGGTCCCGGTGCCAGCGTGGAGGGCATGCCTCCTAACCGGATCGCCGACCTGCAGCTCAGGGGCAGCACCAGCCCGCTCCCGGTGCGCGTCTACTGGCCTAGCCAGCAAGCGCCGCAGCGGGTCCCACTGCTGGTGTTCTGCGTGGTCGGCGCCGGTGCGGAGGCGTCCTGCCGGGGCTTGAGCGAGGGCCTTGGTCTGCTGGTGTTGGCTGTGTCGTGCCTGGCGGGTGCCCAGAACGGAACGACCGCGCTGGAATGGGCCGCTGAGCACGCCGGCGAGCTCGGCGCCTATCCCGGACGGCTCCTCGTCGCCGGGCAGGGCGCGGGAAGCGCGGTCGCGGCCGCGGTCGCGTCACAGGCCCGAGCGGCCGGCTGGCCTGCTGTGATGCTGGCCGCGGGGCAGAGCGACGCCGACCTGTCCGAAGCCGTCCGGCAATCGCTGGCTAAGCGTCGAGAACCTGGTCGACCCGCTGGACGACGGGCCGGTCGGAGCTCCACGGGAAATTGATCCAGCGGTCGGTGCGCTTCCAGACGTAGTCGCACTTGATCAGGGACTGGGGCTTCTCGTAGATCACCGCAGACCGCGCGTCCTCCACGTGGTCCTTGATGAACCGGTGTACGAGCTCCATGGTCCGGCCGGAGTCGGCGACGTCGTCGGCGATGAGCACCTTCTTCTCGGAGAAGTCCACCGCGCTGGGCACCGGCGGCAGCATGACCGGCATGTCGAGCGTGGTGCCCACTCCGTCGTAGAACTCGACGTTCATCACGTGCAGGTTCTTGACCGCGAGCGCATAACCGAGGGAAGCGGCCAGGAACAGGCCGCCGCGCGCGATCGACAAGATCAGGTCGGGCTCGAATCCGTCGCCTGCGATGACCTCCGCAAGTTCCCGGGATGCCGTGCCGAACCCCTGCCAGGTCAGATTTTCACGTTCGTCGTCCATAACCGCTCTCATCGCCCGTGGTCCTGGTGCCCATGGTCCCACGCGAGCGACGTCATGTTGAAGACACAGGTCTTGGTGGTCGTGCAACAATCCGGCGTTCTACCGTGCTCTTAGGTGGTGTGGAGCCAGTGGTGACCAATCGCCGTGACGAGCTCGCCGCCGTCCCTGACGTCATCGGCACGGACGGCGACGAGGACTTCAGCGCGTTCGCCACCTCACGCTGGCCGGGTCTGGTCCGGCTGGCCTTCGGCCTGACCGGGGACCGCGGGCTGGCCGAGGACCTGGCCCAGACCGCGCTGGCCCGCACCTACGTGGCCTGGCGGCGGGTCAGCCGGGCCGACGACCCGGACGCGTACCTGCGCCGCATCCTGGTCAACGCGAGCCACCGCCGGTTCCGCAGGCACCGGGTGGCCGAGCAGACCGGCGACCCGCCGGAGACGCTGGTCGACGGTCCCGCCGACCTGGTGGGCGAGCGGACCGCCCTGCTGGCGGCGCTGCGCCAGCTGCCGCCCCGGCAGCGAGAGGTGACCGTGCTGCGGTACTGGGCGGACCTGACCGACGTGCAGATCGCCGCGACCCTGGGCTGCTCGCCGGGCACGGTGCGCAGCCAGCTCTCGCGGGCCCTGGCTAAGCTCCGGGACAACCCCGTCCTGGCGGAAGGTGACGACTGATGCCCGCAACCGAGGAACGGCAGCTGCGGCGGGCGCTGCACGGCACGCTCGAGTCGGTGTCGCCGCCGCCCGTGCCGCTTGAGGCCATCGCCTGGCGTGGCAAGGTGCTCCGCCGACGGCGTGCGGGGGCCGCCGTCGGCACGCTCGCTCTGGCCGGGATCATCGCCGTGACGAGCCTGGCGCTGCACGGCGGCCAGCTTCCGGCCGTTCCGCCTGCCGCTCCCGCCGTTACGGCCGGACCCGACGGCGTGTTCGCCAGCGGCACCGCGGCCGGACGCCCGTGGCGGCTCGCGGTGCAGAACATCGCCGACCCTGGGTACCGATGCGTGCCCGCCATCGTCCTCAACGGCACCGACGCCGATCCGGTGCACCCCGCCCCGGGAAACGCGGCCTCCGTGGGTCTGGGCCAGACCGTCCGCGGGGTGGCCTTCGCGTTCATCCAGCTGCCCGCCGGCATCGACGGGGTCATCGTGAACGGCCACCAGAGCGTCCCGCCGGTCATCGTGAACGCCTGCGGGTACCGTTACCGCCTGGTCGGCTTCTCGTACTCGCAGGCCGGGCCGCTCCGGGTCACCCTGGCCAAGCCCTACCCGGGCTGGCCTGCCGACGTCTTCGTGCCCACGCTGACCACGCCGGGCGGGAGCACGCAGGACGAAGGCCTCTGGATCAACACCTACACCTACACCGCCCTGGGAGTGACGACGTCCGCCACCCTGGCGTCGGGCACCCTCCCGGGCGGCCCGGGCTGGATCATCAAGGTGCAGTTCGGGCCGGGCGGCGACTGCTACGAGTTCGCGCAGAACCCGCTCGGCGGCGCCCAGATGGGCTACTGCGGCCCGGTCAGCACCCCGGCCGGGCCGGAGACCATCATGGCCCTGCCCCTCGGCTTCGACGAGGCCGGCGTCGGCGCCGTCGGGTACACCGTCCAGGTCAGCCCGGGCACGGCCCGGGTCAGGGCGGTGCTCGACAACGGCTCGTCCGTGCTGGCGACGCCGCGGATCGTGGACGGCCGGAAGTATGTGGCGTTCGTCGTCCCCTCACCCCGTTCCCTGCACCGCCTGATCTGGCTCGACGCCGCCGGCCGGGTCATGGCGAGCACAACCGCCGTACCACGGTACGGATACACGCAGTTCCAGCCTTGAGCCTTGGCCGCACGCACATTCTCTGACTAGAGTCAGAGAATGGATCGTGACATGATCGAGCAGGTCCGGCGGTTCAACCGGACGGTCACGCAGCGGATCGGCGCGCTAGACGACGCGTTCTTGGCCCGCGATCGGCCGCTCGGGCAGGCCCGGCTGCTATGGGAGATTGGTCCGGACGGCAGCGACGTTCGGTACCTGCGCGCCCGGCTCGACCTGGACTCCGGCTACCTAAGCCGGCTGCTACGGTCACTGGAGAGCGACGAGCTGGTACGCGTCGAGCCGAACGAGGCGGACGGGCGAGTGCGGACGGCCCGCCTGACCAGCCGCGGGCAGACCGAGAAGGCCGAGCTCGACCGGCTTTCCGATGACGCCGCCGCGGCCCTGGTGGAACCGCTGAGCCCCCGGCAGCGGGACCGGCTGATGGCCGCGATGGCCGAGGTCGAGCGGCTCCTGCTGGCCTCGGCGATCGAGATTGGTGTGTGCGACCCCCGGGACCCGGCCGCGCGCCGCGCCGTGCAGGCCTACATCGCCGAGCTGTCGTACCGCTTCGACGACGGCTTCGATCCGGTCCGGGGCATCTCCGCCACCGACGACGAGGTGTCCCTGCCCGCGGGGCTGTTCCTGCTCGCCACCCTGTACGCCGAGCCAGTCGGGTGCGGGGTGCTCAAGTTCCACCCGGACGCGTCCGCTCATCTCAAGCGGATGTGGGTCGCCCGCGAGGTCCGCGGGCTGGGGCTGGGCCGCCGGCTGCTCACCGAGCTGGAGGCCCAGGCCGCGTCCCACGGCGTCCGCACGCTGCGGCTGGAAACTCACCGCGCCCTGAGCGAGGCGATCGGCCTGTACCGGACGGCCGGCTACCGCGAGGTCCCGGCGTTCAACGACGAGCCGTACGCCCACTACTGGTTCGAGAAGACGCTCGAAGCCTGACCGACGTTACCGGGCTGACCAGCGGCACTGGGCTGGCCCGCGCTACTGCGCCCCGGCCTCGCGGGCCGCGACCTCGAGCCGGTTCCGGTACTCCGCCCACCAGGTCCGGTCGCCCGGCGCGAGGTTGCCGTTGTCCTGCCGCAGGCCGGTCGCGCCGTCGATGAGCTCGCGGACG
Organism: Actinomycetota bacterium; assembly: GCA_003136255.1. Lineage (GTDB taxonomy): Bacteria > Actinomycetota > Actinomycetes > Streptosporangiales > Streptosporangiaceae > Palsa-504. The sequence goes on along the minus strand of PLDT01000510.1, from coordinate 1,274 downwards.
ATGTCGGCCTGTCCGGCGTGCCGGTCGGTCTCGGCGATCATGTGCACCAGGATCCGGTGCAGCGTGACCTCGCGCCGCTCCTCTGGCCACCAGGGCACCTGGCCAATGGCGTCCAGCGCCAGCGCACCGATCGTGGCGTCCGAGTGCGCCCACGCCCGGTGGTACAGACCGACGATCTCTGCCCGTGACTCGTCGGGGGCGGCCCACATGTCCGCGTTGGGCTCGGCCCCTTCCTCCAGCCACGGTAGTCGCTCGCCGAACGGACGGCCGAAGGTCTCGCCGAAGTACCCGATCTCCACGCTGGCCAGGTGCTTGACCAGGCCGAGCAGGTTGGTCCCGGTCGGCACCATCGGGCGGCGGACATCGTACTCGGAGAGCCCGTCGAGCTTCCACAGCATGGCCTCGCGCGCCACCTGCAGGTAGCGCCGTAGGTCCCCCTTCGGATCCGGATCGATCATGACCGCCACCGTAGCAAGGACGATCTCTTGACCAGCAAGCGGCGCAAGCCGAGGATGACGGTATGTCCGAGCTGCCATCTTGGGCACGCGACGCGCTCGCCGGAGTCTACGATCCCTGCTGCCAGGAGAAGGGCATCTCGGTCATCGACATGGGCCTGGTGCGCTCGGTCCAGGTCGAAGACGGGATCGCCAAGGTCGAACTGCTGCTGACCTCCGGCTGGTGCCCCTTCGCGGCCACCGTGCTCACGCAGGTGAAGGACCAGATCCGCCGGGCACCGGGGATCCGCGACGCCGACGTCTCAATCGTCTGGGACGAGGCCTGGACCACCGACCGGCTATCACCCCGGGCCAGGAGCATCCTGCGCTTCCTGCCCCCTCCCTCGGCCGTACCGGACCGGGACGCCTACATTGCCGCCCACACTCACCCAAAGGAGTAGCCGCCATGATCGATGATGCCTTCGTCTTCGACTGCGTGGCGCACGTCTTCAACTTCGAGCCAAAGAACGCGTTCGGCCAGGCGGGCCTGATGTTCGACAACCACCTGTACGCGTTCCACAACGCCTTGACTCCCGAGACGGACCGGCACAAGCTGCCGGCCGAGGAGTTCCTCAGGGAGTGGACGCCCTCGGATATCCGCAAGATGGTGTTCGAGGAGTCCGACACCGACATGCTGGTCGCGATGCCGCTGCCGCTGACCGACCTGTTCCGCGACGGCCTGTCACCGTGGGAGTCTTGTGCCGACCTGGCCAGCCGCGACCCCGATCGGACCGTGTTCTGGGGCTCGGTGAACCCGCTGGAGGGCCGCAAGGCGCTCGA
>PLDT01000489.1:0-18513 GCA_003136255.1 Actinomycetota bacterium | reverse complement strand
GCCGGTGCCGACCTCGACCCGCTGCTCCGCCCGGCCACGGCGCCGGGTAGCTACGCCTCCAGCCTGCCGTTTCGCCTGGCCGCGCCGGGCCAGGACCCGCGTCAGCCCGCGGCGGCCCTGGCCGCCCGCCTGGAAACCGAGCCCTGGATCGCGTCCGCGCAGGTCACCGGCACCGGGTACCTCACTGTCACGATCACCCACGACGCCCTGGCCGGCCTGGCCGTCCGGATCGCCCGCGCCGGCCCCGCCTGCGCCGCGAGCGACGCGCTGCGCGGCCGCACCGTGCCCGGCCCCGCGAGCGCGGACCTGACCGCCGCGCCGGACTGGCCGTACGCCCGGGCGGCCCTCGCCGCCGAGGTGACCGCCCGTCTCGCCGCCACTGCGGGTGCCGCTTTTTATCCCGAACGGCCCTTCCGCCCGCCCCCCGCCCCCGTCTCGCCGCTCCCCGAAGCGATCGCCTACGCAGGGCCAGACGCGGTGCGGTTCGCCCTGGCCAGGACCCCTCCGGGCGGAGTCCCGCCGCGAGCGGCGGTCATCGCGCGGCACGTCCTGGGCAATCCCGCCTATGCTGTTCGGTACGCGCATGCCGCCGCTGCCGCCGTGCTGCGCTGGGCCGCCGACTCTGGCGTCAACGGGCCAGGGGGGTTCCGGCCGCGCCTGCTCGTGGCACCCCCTGAGCTGGCGCTGCTTGACGCGTTGTCCTGGCTCCCGGAACGGGTGGCCATGGCCGCGCGCCGTGGCCGGCCCGACGAGTTCGCCGGGTACCTGGAGGAATTGGCAGCGCGGACGATTGACACCATGAGCACTACTGGCTTCACGACGATATCGAGCATCACCAGCGAACGACTGTGGCTGGCCCACGCGGCCCGGACCGGCCTCGCCGCCGGCCTCGGGTTGCTCGGCCTCGACGCGCCGAACCGCCTCTAGGAAGGACATAGATGAGCCGTGTCGCGCACCCGGCCGGGCCCCGCCATGGCGACGTGCTGCCCGCCGACCATCCGCCCACCGCGCCCGCGGACCTGAACGCGCTGCATCCGGACATCTGGCCGCGCGGCGCGCGGCGCTCCAGCGGCGTGCTCACCCTCGGCGGCGCGGACGTCCGGCACCTGGCCGGCGAGTTCGGCACGCCGCTGTACGTGTGCGACGAGGACGACGTGCGATCGCGGTGCCGCGACTACCTGGCGGCGTTCGGCCCGCAGGCCCGGGTGTTCTACGCGGCCAAGGCGTTCTGTTCCCGCGCGGTACTGCGCTGGGTGAGCTCCGAAGGCCTGGGCATCGACGTCTGCACCGGCGGCGAGCTAGAGGTGGCACTGTCGGCCGGCGTGCCGGCCGAGCAGATCACGCTGCACGGCAACAACAAGACGCTGGCCGAGCTGGCCCGGGCGATCTCGGCCGGGGTGGGGCACATCGTGACCGACTCCTACGAGGAGATCGCGCGGCTGGCTTACCTGACCGGAGCGGGGAACCCGGGGGTACCCGCGATCCGGCCCAGGGTGCTGGTCCGCGTCACTACCGGGGTGGAAGCCCACACCCACGAGTTCATCGCCACCGCGCACGACGACCAGAAGTTCGGCTTCTCGCTGTCCTCGGGCGCGGCCGACGAGGCGGTGCGGCGGGTCATCGCCTGCCCGGGCCTGGAGTTCGCCGGGCTGCACTCGCACATCGGCTCGCAGATCTTCGACGAGGCCGGCTTCGAGGTGGCGGCGCACCGGGTGGTCGAGCTGGCCGTCCGGATCCGCGACGAGCACGGCACCGAGATCGCCGAGCTCGACCTGGGCGGCGGGTTCGGCATCGCCTATACCGACGAGGACGACCCGCCCGAGATCAAGGACCTGGCCCAGAGCCTGGGCCGGATCGTGGACGTGCAGTGCGCCGTCGCCGGGCTCGCCCGGCCACGGCTGACCGTCGAGCCGGGTCGCGCCATCGTCGGGCCGTCCATGGTGACGCTGTACACGGTGGGCACGATCAAGCCCGTGGACGGGCTGCGGACCTACGTCAGCGTGGACGGCGGGATGAGCGACAACATCAGGACCGCCCTGTACGACGCCTCGTACACGTGCGCGCTGGCCTCCCGCGAGTCGTCGGCCCCGGCCATGCTGTCCCGGGTGGTAGGCCGGCACTGCGAGAGCGGCGACATCGTGGTCCGGCACGCCTACCTGCCGTCTGACCTGGCCCCCGGCGACCTGCTGGCCGTCGCGGCCACCGGCGCCTACTGCCGGTCCCTGGCCAGCAACTACAACCTCGTCCCGCGGCCCGCCGTGGTCGCGGTAGGCGCCGGCGCCGACCCCGCCGTGATCGTCCGCGGCGAGACGCTGGACGACCTGCTCAGCCTGGACGTCGGATGACCGCGAACCGCCGGCCCGCCCCTGCCCCGCACACCACCCTCCCCACGCTCAAGGTGGCCCTGCTCGGCTGCGGGGTGGTCGGGTCGGAGGTGGCCCGGCTGCTCGTCGAGCAGGCCGACGACCTGGCCCTGCGGATCGGGGCCCGGCTGGAGCTGGCCGGCATCGCGGTGCGCCGGCTCGGCCATCCGCGGGCCGCGGGGATCGACCGGGCGCTGCTCACCACGGACGCCGACGCGCTGGTCACCCGGCCGGACGTGGACATCGTGGTCGAGGTGATCGGCGGCATCGAGCCGGCCAGGTCGCTGCTGCTGGCCGCGCTGAAGAACGGCAAGCCGGTCGTCACCGCGAACAAGGCCCTGCTGGCCGAGGACGGCGCGGAGATCTACGCCGCGGCCCGCTCGTGCGGCGCGGACCTTTACTATGAGGCCTCGGTGGCCGGGGCCATCCCGCTGCTGCGGCCGCTGCGGGAGTCGCTGGCCGGGGACAAGGTCCGCCGGGTGCTGGGCATCGTGAACGGCACCACCAACTTCATCCTGGACCGGATGGACTCCTCCGGGGCGGGCTTCGCCGAGTCGCTCGAGGAAGCCCAGGCCCTCGGGTACGCCGAGGCCGACCCGACCGCGGACATCGAGGGGTTCGACGCGGCCGCCAAGGCGGCCATCCTGGCCGGCCTGGCCTTCCACACCCCGGTCACCGCGGCCGACGTGCACCGCGAGGGCATCACCGAAGTCACCGCGGCCGACATCGGCAGCGCCCGGGCCCTGGGCCGGGTGGTCAAGCTGCTCGCGATCTGCGAGCGCTACGACGCGGGCATCTCGGTCCGCGTGTACCCGGCGATGATCCCGCGCTCGCACCCGCTGGCCGCCGTGTCCGAGGCGTACAACGCGGTGTTCGTCGAGGCCGAGTCGGCGGGCCGCCTGATGTTCTACGGCGCGGGCGCGGGCGGCACGCCCACCGCGAGCGCCGTGCTCGGCGACATCGTCGCGGTGGCCAGGAACCGGCTGGCCGGCACGCGCGGCCCGGACGCGTCCACCTACGCCGGGCTGCCGATCATGCCGATGGGGGAGACGCTCACCCGCTATCACGTCTCGCTCGACGTGGACGACAAGCCCGGCGTGCTGGCCCCGGTGGCCGAGGCCTACGCCCGGCACGACGTCTCCATCGAGACCGTCCGCCAGGCCAGCCGCGGCCACGAGGCCCAGCTGGTGATCGTCACCCATACGGCGCGGGACGCGGCGCTGGCCGCGACCGTCCGCGACCTCGAGGCCCTGTCCGTGGTGCGCGCCGTGGCCAGCGTCATGCGGGTGGAGGGGGAAGAGGAATGATGCCCGTCACCGAGCACGCCAGGAAGCCCTGGCGGGGAGTGATCACCGAGTACCGGCACCGGCTGCCCGTCACCGAGGGAACCCCGGTGATCAGCCTCCGCGAAGGCGGCACCCCGCTGCTCCCCGCGCCGGTGCTGTCCGCCCGGACCGGCTGCGAGGTCTACCTCAAGGTCGAGGGCGGCAATCCGACCGGCTCGTTCAAGGACCGGGGCATGACGGTGGCCATCAGCGTCGCCGCCGGGGCCGGGGCCAAGGCGGTGATCTGCGCGTCGACCGGGAACACCAGCGCGAGCGCCGCCGCCTACGCGGCCCGGGCCGGGCTGACCTGCGCCGTGCTCGTGCCCCGCGGCAAGATCGCCATCGGCAAGCTGGCCCAGGCGCTGGTGCACGGGGCGCGGCTGCTGCAGGTGGACGGGTCGTTCGATGATTGCCTGGAAGTGGCCAGGAAGCTGGCCGCGCAGTACCCGGTGGCCCTGGTCAACTCGGTCAACCCGGACCGGCTGCAGGGTCAGAAGACCGCCGCCTTCGAGATCGTCGACGACCTCGGCGACGCGCCCGACGTGCACTGCCTGCCGGTCGGCAACGCCGGCAACATCACCGCCTACTGGATGGGCTACACCGAGTACCAGCGGGACGGCCTCGCCACGCGCGCACCCCGGATGTTCGGATTCCAGGCCAGCGGGGCGGCCCCGATCGTGACCGGCGAGCCCGTCCTGCAGCCCCAGACGATCGCGACCGCGATCCGCATCGGCAACCCGGCCTCCTGGCGCCAGGCCGAGGCCGCCCGGGACGAGTCCGGCGGCCTGATCGACTCGGTGACCGACCGGGAGATCCTGGCCGCCTACCGCCTCCTAGCCGCCCGCGAAGCAGTCTTCGGCGAACTGGCCTCCTCAGCCAGCGTCGCCGGCCTCCTGAAGGCCACCGCGGCCGGCCAGATCCCCCCAGGCTCCCGCGTAGTCTGCACGATCACCGGCAACGGCCTAAAGGACCCCGACTGGGCCCTCTCCGGCGCCCCCAAACCCGCCACCATCCCCGCCGACCCCGGCCCCGCCGCCGCCGCCCTAGGCCTGGCCTGATCGCGGCCGCCGCACAACGACACCAATGTTCCATCCGTGCCGCCCTAGCGGCACCAATGTTCCATCGGTGGTTAGGAGTTTCATGGAGTGGTCGGGAGAGCCGGTGCAGGTGCGGGTGCCTGCGACTAGTGCCAACCTCGGGCCTGGGTTCGACGCGCTCGGGCTGGCGCTGACGCTGCACGACGACGTGGAGGCGCGGATCCTCCCGGCCGGGCTGTCGATCGAGATCGAGGGCGAGGGCGAGGACCTGGCCGGCGCGGGCGAGGAGCATCTGGTGGTCCGGGCCATGCGGATGGCGTTCGCGGTGACCGGGGGACAGCCGCCGGGGCTCGGGCTGCTCTGCGTGAACCGGATCCCGCACGGCCGGGGCCTGGGCTCCTCGGCGGCCGCGGTCGTGGCTGGCCTGCTCGCCGCCCGGGCCCTGTCCAGGCCGGAAAAGCTGCCCGACGATGCCCTGCTCCCGCTGGCCAGTGAGATCGAGGGGCACCCGGACAACGTGGCCGCGTGCCTGGGCGGCGGGCTGACCATCGCCTGGATGGCGCCGGACGGCCCGCACATGGTCCGCCTCGAGCCACTGGCTTCGGTCACGCCCGTGGTGTGCATCGCGCCCGCGCCGGTGCGCACCGACGTGGCCCGCGGCCTGCTGCCCGAGATGATCCCGCACCGGGACGCGGCGGCCAACGCCGGGCGCAGCGCCCTGCTGGTCGCGGCGCTGACCCAGCCAGGTACCGGCCCGGACGTGTTGCTCGCCGCGACCCAGGACTGGCTGCACCAGGACTACCGGGCCAGCGCCATGTCGCAGACGCACGCGCTGGTGCGCAGCCTGCGGGCCGCGGGCCTGCCCGCCGTGGTATCGGGAGCGGGTCCCTCCGTGCTCATCTTCCTGGGGGTCCGCGGCGGGCCGGATTATCGTCGCGACCTGGAGAGCCTGGGTTCAATCGTGGGAGAAACGGGTATGGGGTGGCACATAAGTTCGCTTGACGTCGAGCGGCAAGGTGCGCGTGTCCTGCGCCCGGAGTCCCCGCCGGGCTGCTGACGCGGGAGCAGAGCGGCCAATCCGTCCGACCGGACATGCGGCGGCAGCGCCAGGCCACATCACTCGCCTGGAACTGAGCGTGCCGGATGCTCGTGGCTGGCGAGCCTCATGCGACCGTTGCCTTCTCTTCCGCGCGACACGGATGGCTGCGAAGGAATGCCGTGACCCCTCATGGTGTTAGGCTTAGTGGCGCACCGGGTGCCCAGCTCTGTAATGGGTGCTCGTCGGCAAACCGGGCGCTAGCCGGAAAACTCCTGTGGGACGGTATTGTTGCCGTACCCGAGGTCTTCGGCGCAGGGTGCCTCGCTCTCTCCCCGGTACGAAGGGTGCGGGCAGCCCGGCCGTCCGGGCGCTTTCCGACTCATCCCCCTGGCTTGCGGACACACGGCGACGCACGGAGGAACGCGACACGTTGCGGCAATCGCCGCTATCTGACGGCAGTGCAGAATCTGACAACGGTGCAGAGCAGCGCGAATCAACTCTGGCCCCGAGGGGCTGTACAGGGTCGACGGGCCTAGCGGGTTCACCCAGGCGGCCGAGAAAATCATGGAAGGACCATTAGTGAGCGACACAACCGAAATCCTCGGTGGCGCGGCAACCGCGTCTGAGGATGCCCCCGCGGCCGCTGGAGCGACGGCATCGACGTCCAAGTCGCGCAGTCGCGGAGGTACCGGCCTTTCCTCGCTGCTCATGCCCGAGCTGCAGCGCATCGCCCAGACCCTGGCCATCCCGGGGGCCGGCCGGATGCGCAAGAGCCAGCTCATCGAGGCGATCGAGGCGCGCCAGGGCGGAGGCCCTCGCAAGGAGACCAGTGCCGCCCGCCGGGGTTCGGATCAGCGTGCCGCGTCCGCGGGAGCCGACGTGACCCGCCCGCAGAAGCAGGACGCCATGGAACCAGAGACACACTCGGGCATCGGAGCTAGCGCGCAGTCCGGCCTCGGCGACGGAGACTCCAGAACCCGCGCGGGCATCGGTGCGGACGGCCCCGCCCAGCAGCTCAGCTTCTACGAGGAGGCCGGCTCGGCCGCCCGCCGCGACAGCATCGCCCAGGACGGCGCCGCGCCCGCCGCGGCCACGGCCACCGAGGCCACCCAGAGCGACATCCAGCGCGGCGACCGCCGCCGCCGCAACGGCCAGCCGACCCGCACCCGCAGCACCCGCGACCAGGCGCCCAGCGACCAGTCCGGCCGGGAGCCGTCTGCCCGCGACCAGAGCACCCGCGACCAGAGCACCCGCGACCAGGGCAGCCGGGAGCCGTCGGGCACCCGCGACCAGAACCGCGATCACGGTAGCCGGGACCAGTCCGCCCGCGAGCAGGGCCGCGACGGCCGCGACACCCGTGACCAGGGCCGCGACAGCCGTGAGCCGGTCGGCGCGGGCCGCGGGCCCGTGGGCGACCAGTTCCGCGACGACGACGGGGGCCCGGGGCAGCGCCGCAGTCGCGACCGGTTCCGGAACCGCAACCGGCGACGTGAGCGCCCGGGGAGCGACCCCGAGCCCGTGATCGCCGAGGATGACGTGCTCCTGCCGATCGCCGGCATCCTGGACGTGCTCGAGAGCCAGGGTTACGCGTTCGTCCGGACCACCGGTTACCTGCCCGGGCCCAACGACGTCTATGTTTCCCTGTCCCAGGTGCGCAAGCACGGCCTGCGCAAGGGCGACGTCATCGAGGGCGCGGTTCGTCAGCCCCGCGAGGGCGAGCGGCGGGAGAAGTTCAACGCGCTGGTCCGGCTGGACAAGGTCAATGGCCTTGACCCCGAGCAGTCCGCGTCCCGGCCCGACTTCGCCAAGCTGGTGCCGCTGTACCCGCAGGACAGGCTCCGCCTGGAGACCGACTCGGGCAACATGATCACCCGGATCATCGACCTGATCTGCCCCATCGGCAAGGGCCAGCGCGGCCTGATCGTCTCCCCGCCCAAGGCGGGCAAGACCACGATCCTGCAGGCCATCGCCAACGCGATCACCAAGAACAACCCGGAGTGCCACCTCATGGTCGTCCTCGTCGACGAGCGGCCAGAAGAGGTCACCGACATGCAGCGCACGGTCAAGGGCGAGGTCATCCACTCCACCTTCGACCACCCGGCCGACGACCACACGACCGTGGCCGAGCTAGCCATCGAGCGCGCCAAGCGCCTGGTGGAGATGGGCCACGATGTGGTCATCCTGCTCGACAACATCACCCGGCTGGGCCGCGCGTACAACAACTCGGCGCCGGCTAGCGGCCGCATCCTGTCCGGTGGTGTGGACTCCACCGCGCTGTACCCGCCCAAGCGGTTCTTCGGCGCGGCCCGCAACATCGAGAACGGCGGCTCGCTGACCATCCTGGCGGCGGCCCTGATCGAGACCGGCTCCCGGATGGACGAGGTGATCTTCGAGGAGTTCAAGGGCACTGGCAACATGGAGCTGCGGCTGCGCCGTGAGCTCGCCGAGAAGCGGCTCTTCCCGGCGGTCGACGTGGACGCGTCGAGCACCCGTAAGGAAGAGATCCTGCTCGCGCCCGATGAGCTCAAGATCGTCTGGCAGCTGCGCCGGGTGCTGCACGCCCTGGAGCCCCAGCAGGCCCTGGAACTGCTCATGGAGCAGATGCGCAAGACCAAGAGCAACGCCGAGTTCCTGCTCCAGGTCCAGAAGACCACGCTGGGTTCCTGACAGGGAATGCCAGGTCACGGAAAGTGGTTCCATGATCTGGCACACTAGAAAGCCGTAACCATGCGGTACCGGTTCACGTTTTGCTGATTAGCAGGGCGACCCGGCGACCGCCGAAGGCAGGAGTTTGTCCATGAAGGCTGACATCCACCCGCAGTACAACGTCACTACGGTGACCTGTAGCTGCGGGAACACGTTCACCACCCGGAGCACCGCGTCCGGCGGTACGATCCACGCCGAGGTCTGCTCGAACTGCCACCCGTTTTACACGGGCAAGCAGAAGATCCTGGACACCGGCGGTCGCGTCGCGCGGTTCGAGAAGCGCTTCGGCAAGACCTCTGGCCAGCAGGCCGCCAAGAGCCCGCAGACCACCAAGAAGTAACCCCGCCGAGCCGAGGTCCGTGCCCCGGACCCCGGCTCGTCGCGCGTCCGGAGCACTTCCGGAACACGTCCGGAACACGTCCGGANNCTTTCAGTGTTTGACCGGCTAGCGGACCTGGTCAGCGAGCACGCGGAGCTTGAGCACGCGCTCGCCGACCCGGACATCCACTCCGACCAGGAGAAGGCGCGCACGCTGGGCCGCCGCTACGCCGAGCTGACCCCGATCGTGCACGCGTACCAGGAGTGGGAGCAGACCTCCGGCGACGAGCAGACCGCGCGCGAGCTGGCTCGGGAGGATTCCTCCTTCGCCGTCGAGGCGACGCAGCTGGCCGCGCAGCGGGAGCGGCTCGAGGCCGAGTTGCGCCGGCTCCTCGTGCCCAGCGACCCCAACGACAGGCGGGACATTCTCCTGGAGGTCAAGGCGGGCGAGGGCGGCGAGGAGTCCGCGTTGTTCGCCGGCGACCTGCTCCGGATGTACCAGCGTTATGCCGAACGACGTGGCTGGAGAACCGAGATTCTGGACTCAACCGTCACCGGCCTGGGCGGCATCAAGGACGCGACAGTCGCGGTGAAGGGCAAGGGCGCGCAGGGGGCCTGGTCGCGGCTGAAGTACGAGGGCGGCGTGCACCGCGTGCAACGGGTGCCGGTGACCGAGTCCCAGGGCCGCATCCACACCTCCGCCGCCGGGGTGCTGGTCGTCCCCGAGGCCGAGCCGGTCGAGGTGCAGATCAACGACAACGATCTGAAGGTGGACGTGTTCCGGTCCTCCGGACCCGGTGGCCAGAGCGTGAACACCACCGACTCCGCGGTGCGGATCACCCACCTGCCGACCGGCATCGTCGTGTCCTGCCAGAACGAGAAGAGCCAGCTGCAGAACAAGGAGCAGGCGCTGCGCGTGCTGCGGGCGCGGCTGCTGGCCCAAGCCGAAGCCGACGCGGACGCGAAGGCCAGCGCCGAGCGGCGCAGCCAGGTCCGCACCGTGGACCGGTCCGAACGGGTCCGCACCTACAACTTCCCGGAGAACCGCATCTCCGATCACCGCGTGGGCTACCGGGCCTACAACCTGGACCGGGTCATCGACGGTGATCTCGACGGGGTGATCGACGCGCTGGCCGCCGCGGACCTGGCCGCGAAGCTGGATTCCGGGATCTCCGGCGATGATGAGCCTGCTGCTTGACGAGGTGGCGCTGGCCGCGGCGCGGCTGGCCGAGGCCGGGGTGGAATCGCCGCGCGCCGACGCCGAGCTGATCGCGGCCAGCGTGCACCGGGTCCGGCGCGGCGAGCTGCACACCGTGCCGGACACCGCCTTCGACGCGCGGTTCTGGTCCGATATCGCGCGCCGGGCCGCCCGCGAGCCGCTGCAGCACATCACCGGCCAGGCGTACTTCCGCTACCTCGAGCTCGAGGTGGGGCCGGGCGTGTTCGTGCCCCGGCCCGAGACCGAGGTGATGACCGGCTGGGCCATCGACCGGCTGGGGGAGATGGACGTCGCCGAGCCGGTCGTGGCCGACCTCGGCACCGGGTCGGGCGCCATCGCGCTGGCCATCGCCCAGGAGGTGCCCCGGGCCCGGGTGCACGCGGTCGAGGCCGACCCGCTGGCCTGGGCCTGGGCCGAGCGCAACATCACCAGGTACGCCGAGAGTGTCCCGTACACCGCCGGGCGGGTCCTGCTGCACGCGGGCGACTTCAGCGACGTGCTCGGCGAACTCGACGGTACGGTTGACCTCGTGATCACCAATCCGCCGTATATCCCGGTCGGGGCGTCCGTCCCGCCCGAGGTCGGCGAGTACGACCCGCCCGCCGCGCTGTGGAGCGGCGCGGACGGGCTCAACGCCATCCGGGCCACCGAACGCACCGCCCGGCGGCTGCTGCGACCCGGCGGGCTGGTCGCCGTCGAGCACGGCGCGCAGCAGGGCGCCGCGGTGTACTGGGTGTTCCCGGAGGAATCCGGGTGGCGGGACACACGTAACAACAAGGACCTGGCCGGGCGTGACCGCTTCGTCACCGCCGCCTGGTCCGGTGAGGGCACCTGATGAGCGCACGTTACGACTGCCGGGATCCGCAGTCGCGCATGTACGGGGTCGAGGCCGCCGTGACGGCGGCGCGGGCGGGCGAGCTGATCGTGCTGCCGACGGACACGGTCTACGGCATCGGCGCGGACGCGTTCATCCCCGCGGCCGTGACCACCATGCTGGCCGCCAAGGGCCGCGGCCGGAACATGCCGCCGCCGGTCCTGGTCGGCACCGCGCGGGCCGCCGCGGCGCTGGTCGACGACCTCGGGGCGTTCGGACAGGACCTGATCGACGAGTTCTGGCCGGGCGCGCTGACCCTGATCTTCCGGGCCAGCCCGACGCTGTTGTGGGATCTGGGCGATACCAAGGGCACGGTGGCGCTGCGGATGCCGTTGCACTCGGTCGCGCTGGACGTGCTGAAGCAGACCGGGCCGCTCGCCGTGTCCAGCGCGAACCGCACCGGCCACCCCGCCGCCACCACCGCCGACGAGGCGCAGGAGCAACTCGGCGAGGCGGTCTCGGTGTACCTCGACGGGGGACCGTGCACCGACAGCATCCCGTCGACCATCCTGGACCTGACCGGTACCATCCCCACGCTGCTGCGGGCCGGGGCGATCTCGGTGGACCGGCTGCGCACCGTGGCCTCGATCATCGCCGACAACGAGCAGCTGCCCGTGGGCGCCGCCGACTACAAGCCGGCCGCGCCGCATCCGCTAGCAGGGGGTCCGCGTCCGGCGGAGGCAACGATCGACTCGCCGGTCGAAGAGCCGCCCTCGGGCGGCTAGCCGGTGGCATAAAGTGGCGATGATGGAAGCCGACCCGATCCCGATTCGCTGACGCCGCATGCGCGAGTACGTCCTCGTCCTGCTCGTCACCGCCGCGGTGACCTTCCTGCTCACCCCGCTGGTAAGGCGGTTCGCGGTCGCGACCCACGCGATTCACGCGCCCCGGGCCCGGGACACCCATACCGAGCCAACGCCGCTGCTCGGCGGGCTGGCCATGTACGGCGGGCTCGTCGCCGGGATGATCCTGGCCAGCCGGCTGACGTTCCTGCAGGATCCCTTCCAGGCCGCCGGGTCGAAGACCGCGGCCGGGTTGCTGCTGGCCGGCGCGCTGGTGGTCGTGGTGGGGTTCATCGACGACCGGTGGGGGCTCGGCGCGATCAGCAAGCTGGCCGGGCAGGTGGCGGCGGCCGGCATCCTGGTCTGGAGCGGCCAGTCGCTGCCCTGGCTGCCGACGCCGAGCGGTGGCGAGTTCCCGCTGGAGCCGGACCTGAGCGTGACGCTGACCATCTTGCTCGTGGTGGTCACGATCAACGCGATCAACTTCATCGACGGCCTGGATGGCCTGGCCGCCGGGATCGTGGCCGTCGCCGCGGTGTCGTTCCTGATCTACTCCTACACGCTCCTCAAGACGATCGGGAACCCCTCGCAGTCGCTGCCCGCGGTGTCCTCGGCGCTGCTGGCCGGCATGTGCCTGGGGTTCCTGCCGCACAACTTCTATCCGGCCCGGATCTTCATGGGCGACATCGGCGCGATGCTGCTCGGCCTGATGCTCGCCTACGGGCCGATCTCGAGCACCGCCTCGCTCGACCCGGCCCTGCTGATCAACTACGCCAACCACCAGACCCTGGACCGGTTCCCGACCTTCCTGCCGCTGCTGGTCCCCGCCGCGATCTTCATCATCCCGTACGCCGACCTGATGTTCGCCATCATCCGCCGCACCCGGGCGGGCAAGCCGGTGATGGCCGCCGACCGGCAGCACCTGCACCACCGGGTGCTCAACATCGGCCATTCCTACCGGCAGAGCGTGCTGATCATGTACCTGTGGGCGGTCCTGTTCTCGGCCGCGGTCGTCTCGCTGTCGGTGGTGCATACCCGGCTGGTCGTGTTCGTCGTCGCGACCGCCGTCGCGGTCCTCGCCTTGCTGCCCGTCACCATGCCCAGCCTGCGCCCCTGGCGGCTGTTCCGCAGGCGGCAGGCCATCGCCGCCGCCGCCCGGCACCGGACGGCTGCGGTGACCGCGCACCGCAGAACCGCGTCAGCCGCGTCCCGCGGAACCGCGTCAGCCGCGTCAGCCGCGTCCCGCGGAACCGCGCCGGCCGGTCCCGTCCTCAACGGCGCGTCCTCCTCCGGCGCCTCACCGCAGCTGCCCCACGAGCAGTTCCCCGGCCATCGGCTGCCCCTGGCGGGCCGCCTGCCTAGCACCGATGCCGCGGACCCGTTCGCGCCGGCCTACCCCGCCGACCCGCTTGCGCCCCCCCCGCAGCGCGACACGCGTCCCTGGTAGGACCGCGGCCAGAACCGCGCTTTACCCTTCCTTTGCCCGCCGCAGCACCTCGCAGCCCGCCGCACCGCGACACGCGGCCCGATCTGCGCCCCGCCGCGACCGCCGAGCGGCTAAGACCCAGAGGCCAATTATCCGGTTGGCCTGCGTCTTTCCCCGCGTGGCGCACCGCCCGGGAGGCAATTGCGTGGCGGCCCCGCCGCGGCCAAGCGGGTCGCGGCCGGGTTCCGGGGCCCGAAGTTGGTCATAAATTGTGCGCAGTAAGGTAAAGACAGAGTCAAGTACTTTGTGATACCTTTCACGAGCAGCCCCACTTCGGCGGAGCAGAGGCCCGTGATACCTTTCGTAAACCCAACCGGATACCGTACCGACTGTACGGCGCGGCGACCGGCTCCTGCAAGGAACGCTGGGGTACCTCCCCGCGTCCGCGTAGTTGCTGTCGACCCCTCAGGAGCCAAGTAAATGCTGGCGAAATACGCCATCATCGTCCGGCGCGCCGGCGCACTGACCGCCGCCGCGGCCGCGGTAATGGTCGCCGTGAGCGCCGCCCTGGTCGGCGCCAAGGGACTGTACGGGGCCCTGATCGCGGTCGGCATCGTGACCGTGTTCTTCGGCATCAGCGTGCTGGTGGTGGGGCGGGCCGCGCGAATCAGCCCGCAGGCCATGATGGTGGCCGCGATGGTCACCTACGTGGTCAAGATCGTGGCCCTCGCCGTCGTGGTCTCCACGCTGCACGGGATAAGCGGGTTCAGCGACCGCGCCCTCGGCCTCACCGCGATCGGCCTCATCCTGGTCTGGTGCGCCACGCAGGCCATCACGGCGATCAAGATCAAGATGCTCTACGTTGAGCCAGAACAGCAATCACCGCCGCAACCGGCGCAGCGAGGCGGCTGAGATGAGCGTCCACGGCAACGAAGCCAGCACCCGGACCAGGCAGGACGAGGCCGCGGCTCAGGGCCGGGCCCAGGGCCTGGAGGTCGGCTGGACCGTGTTCAGCTACCTGCTGGCCGGCATGGCGGCCTACGGCCTCATCGGCTGGCTCGTCGGCCGGGCCGTGCACGTCGCGCTGCTGTTCCCGTTGGGCATGCTGCTCGGCCTGGGCATCTCGATCGGCTACATCATCTACCGCTTCGGCAGGGAGCAAGGGGCGGAGCGGCCACGGAAGGAGATTACCGGTGACCGGTGACGTCGGGGTCCTGGCCAGCGGTGGCTGCCACATCTTCAGCGGGTGCGGATTCCCCGCCCCGGGCCTGCAGGACTTCAACTGGAAGCCGTTCTTCACCATCGGCTCGTTCGGGTTCACCAAGCCGATGCTGCTCGCGATCGTGGCCGCGCTCGTGGTGATCGGGTTCTTCTGGGCGGCGTTCCGGAAGCCGAAGCTGGTGCCGCACGGCGTGCAGAGTCTCGGCGAGATGGCGATCCTGGCCATCCGAGACCAGATCCTGCGCCCGTCGCTGGGCCGGCGGGGCGACTCGTACCTGCCGTTCCTGGTGTCGCTGTTCTTCTTCATCTACATCATGGACGTGATGGAGCTGATCCCGGTCCTGCAGTTCCCGGTCCCGTCCAGGGTCGGCTTCGTGTGGCCGCTGGTGTTCATCGTCTACTTCCTCTACCTGTACCTGGGCTTCAAGCACCAGGGCGTCGGGGGTTACTTCAAGAGCATGATCCCGCCGGGCGTGCCGTGGCCGATCTACATCATCCTGGTTCCGGTCGAGCTGCTCAGGTTCTTCGTCTTCCAGCCGTTCACCCTGGGGGTGCGGCTGTTCGGGAACATGTTCGCCGGCCACCTGCTGCTGACGATCTTCACGATCGCGACGTGGTACCTGCTGAGCCTGTCCGTCGGCCTGCTCTACGCCGCGGGTTCCTTCGTGCTGGCCATCTTCGTCTTCCTGCTCGAGACCCTGGTCACCCTGCTGCAGGCGTTCATCTTCACCACGCTGACCGCCACGTACATAGCCAGCTCCGTGGAGCCGGCGCACTAGTCCCGCCCAACTTCACCGCAATGTAAAGGAATTAATCAATGTCACTTGCCGCTACTCTCGCCGCCTCCGGCACGACGCTGAACATCAACATCGGCGCGGTTGGCTACGGTCTGGCCGCCATCGGCCCTGGCATCGGCATCGGCCTGGTGTTCGGCCACGCGATCGAGGCCATGGCCCGGCAGCCCGAGGCCACCGGGCGCATCTCGCTCTACATGTGGATCGGCTTCTCGCTGACCGAGGCGCTCGCGCTGATCGGCCTCGTGGCGCCGTTCATCTTCAAGTACAGCTAAGTCCCAGGGAATGAGCGCATGATGATCCACCTCGCTGACAGCAGCACGGCGTCGTCGAACCCGCTGCTCCCCTCGTGGCCGGAGTTCATCATCGGCACGATCCTGTTCGTCCTGGTGTTCGGCTTCCTGGGCAAGGTGGCACTGCCCCGCATCCAGAAGATACTGACCGAGCGGGCCGATGCGATCGAGGGCGGCCTGGCTCGCTCCGATGAGGCGCAGAAGGAGGCCCAGCAGCTGCTCGAGACGTACCGGCAGCAGCTGGCCGACGCCCGGCACGAGGCCTCCCGGCTGCGCGAAGAGGCACGGGAGCAGGGCGCGCAGATCATCGCCGAGATGCGCGAGCAGGCCCAGGCCGAGGCGCGCCGNNGCCGCACGGCAGGGCCGGATGGTGGACCGGTTCCTCGACGAGCTGGAGCAGGTGTAGTGCCCATGCGCGGTGTGAGTAGGGCCTCGTTCGCCGAGCTCTCCGAGCGGCTGTCGGCCGAGCACGTCACCAGCGCCACCGTGGCCACCAGGCTGGCCAACGAGCTGTTCGCGGTGGTGGGGCTGCTCGACACCGAGCACGGGCTCCGGCGCGCGCTGTCCGACCCGGGCAAGCCCGCGGCGGAGAAGGCCGCGGTGGCCGGCGCGTTGCTGCACGGCAAGATCACCCAGCGCGCCGAGGCGCTGGTCGTGGCGGCCGTCGAGGCCCACTGGGCGACCAGCGGCGACCTGGTGGACGCGATCGAACAGCTCGCGGTCGAGGCGATGGTGCTGGCCGCCGAGGCCGATAGTGGCCTGGACGACCTGGAGGACGGGCTGTTCCGGTTCGGGCGGGTGGTTTCCGCGAATCCCGACCTGCGGGCCGCGCTGGCCGATCCGTCGCTGCCCGAGGCGGGCAAGCGCCGGCTGCTCGACACCCTGCTGCAGGGCAAGGTCACCGCGGTGACGCTCAGCCTGGTCAGCCAGATGGTGGCGCATCCGCGCGGGCGGNNGTCATCGATCCCGCGGTGGTAGGTGGAATGTCCGTCCAGATCGGGGATGAACTTATCGACGGGACCGCGGCCAGCCGCCTGGCCGCCGTCCGGCGCAAGCTGGCGAGCTGAGATGCCAGCGACCGAATCCGCCGCCGAAGACGCCGAAGAACCGCAAGCTGTCAACACGACGAACGACAAGACGGGCAGGGCAATGGCTGAGCTGACGATCCGGCCGGAGGAGATCCGGGACGCGCTGTCGCGTTTCGTTCAGGAGTATGAGCCGGAGGGCGCCGCACGGGAAGAGATAGGCACCGTCATCGAGTGCGGCGACGGCATCGCGCGGGTCGAGGGCCTGCCCTCGGCCATGGCCAGCGAGCTGCTCGTGTTCGAGAACGGCGTCCGGGGCCTGGCGCTCAACCTGGACGTGCGCGAGATCGGCGTGGTCATCCTCGGCGAGTTCAACCAGATCGAGGAGGGCCAGCAGGTCAAGCGGACCGGCGAGGTCCTGTCCGTCCCGGTCGGCGACGCCTTCCTGGGCCGGGTGGTCGGGCCGCTGGGCGAGCCGCTGGACGGCAAGGGGCCCATCGAGAGCACCGAACTGCGCCTGCTGGAGACGCAGGCGCCTTCGGTGGTCGAGCGCCAGCCGGTCAAGGAGCCGCTGCAGACCGGCATCAAGGCCATCGACGCGATGACCGCGATCGGCCGGGGCCAGCGGCAGCTGATCATCGGCGACCGGCAGACCGGCAAGACCGCGATCGCCATCGACGCGATCATCAACCAGCGCGCGAACTGGGCTTCCGGTGACGACACGCAGCAGGTGCGCTGCGTCTACGTCGCGGTCGGCCAGAAGGGCTCGACGATCGCCCAGGTGCGCCAGTCGCTGGAGGACGCCGGCGCCCTGGAGTACACCACGATCGTGGCCGCGCCGGCCTCCGACCCGGCCGGGTACAAGTACATTGCGCCGTACACCGGCTCGGCCCTCGGGCAGTACTGGATGTACCAGGGCAAACACGCCCTGATCGTCTTCGACGACCTGTCCAAGCAGGCCGACGCGTACCGCGCGATCTCGCTGCTGCTGCGCCGGCCGCCGGGCCGCGAGGCCTACCCGGGCGACGTGTTCTACCTGCACTCCCGGCTGCTCGAGCGCTGCGCCAAGCTGTCCGACGACCTGGGCGGCGGCTCGCTGACCGGGCTGCCGATCGTCGAGACCAAGGGCAACGACATCTCCGCCTACATCCCGACCAACGTCATCTCGATCACCGACGGGCAGATCTACCTGGAGGCCGACCTGTTCAACGCGGGCGTGCGGCCCGCCATCAACGTCGGCCGGTCGGTGTCGCGGGTCGGCGGCAACGCGCAGGTCAAGGCGATGAAGAAGGTCGCGGGTAACCTGCGGCTGTCGCTGTCGCAGTTCCGCGACCTGGAGGCGTTCGCCGCCTTCGCCTCCGACCTGGACGCGGCCTCCCGGGCCCAGCTGGACCGCGGCGCTCGGCTGGTCGAGCTGCTCAAGCAGCCGCAGTACGACCCGTTCCCGGTCGAGAACCAGGTGGTCTCGATCTGGGCGGGCAGCAACGGCTACCTGGACGACGTGCCGCTGGAGGACGTCAGCCGGTTCGAGCACGACTTCCTGGAGAACCTGAAGCGCTCGCACGAGGGCATCTTGACCTCGATCCGGGAGACGAAGGACCTGTCCGAGGATACGATCACCGCGCTCAAGGACGCGGTCGAGGAGTTCCGCAAGTCGTTCGAGACCAGCGCAGGCGAGCTGCTGTCCGGCGAGGACGAGCAGGCCGAGGCGCTGGAGAACGAGGGCCAGGAGACGATCACCCGCCGCGTGCCCCAGCCGAGCAAGGACGAAAGCTAGCTCATGGCAGCCCAGCTTCGCCTGGTCAGGCAGCGGATCAGCACCGTCCAGTCCATCGCCAAGATCACCCGGGCCCAGGAACTGATCGCGTCCTCGCGGATCGTCCGCGCCCAGCAGCAGCAGCGCGCGGCGGAGCCGTATTCCCGGGAGCTCACCCGGGCGGTGGAGGCCGTGATCAGCCGCTCGACCAACATCACCCACCCGTTCACCGCCGAGCCGGAGCACCCGACCCGGGCCGCGGTGCTCATCTTGACCAGCGACCAGGGCTTCGCCGGCGCCTACAACGCCAACGTGCTGCGCGAGTCGGCCCGGCT
>PLDT01000318.1:0-17674 GCA_003136255.1 Actinomycetota bacterium | reverse complement strand
CGCATCCCGTACGAGCCGGTCCGCTGGGTCAAGGACTTCCCGTACGGGCACGAGGACGACGTCGCCCGGTCGGCGCGGGTGCAGGAGCTGATCCACGCCTACCGGGTGCGCGGCCACCTGATGGCCGACACCAACCCGCTCGAGGTCACCCAGCGCAAGCACCCCGACCTGGACATCAACCTGCACGGGCTGACGCTGTGGGACCTGGAGCGCGAGTTCCCCACCGGCGGCTTCGGCGGCCGGACGCGGATGAAGCTGCGTGATGTCTTGGGCGTCCTGCGCGACTCGTACTGCCGAACCGTCGGCAGCGAGTACATGCACATCCAGGACCCAGAAGAGCGCCGCTGGCTGCAGGCCCGGATCGAGGTTCCGCACCCGCGGGCCGATCACGATGAGCAGATCCGCATCCTGTCCCGGCTGAACGTGGCCGAGGCGTTCGAGATGTTCTTGCAGACTAAGTTCGTCGGCCAGCGCCGGTTCTCCCTGGAGGGTGCCGAGTCCCTCATCCCGCTCGTCGACGCGGTGCTGACCGAGGCGGCCGACGCGGACCTGGACGAGGCCGTGATCGGCATGGCGCACCGCGGCCGGCTGAACGTGCTGGCGAACATCGTCGGCAAGTCCTACGGGCAGATCTTCAAGGAGTTCGAGGGCAACCTGGACCCGCGCAGCGCGCAGGGCTCCGGCGACGTCAAGTACCACCTGGGGGCCGAGGGCGTGTTCCACGCGCCGGACGGGCGGTCGATCAAGACCTCGCTGGTGGCCAACCCGAGCCATCTGGAGGCGGTCGACCCGGTGCTGGAGGGAGTCGTCCGGGCCAAGCAGGACGTGATCGACAAGGGCGAGCCCGGCTTCACCGTGCTGCCGGTGCTCATCCACGGCGACGCCGCGTTCGCCGGCCAGGGTGTGGTGGCCGAGACCCTCAACCTGTCGCTGCTGCGCGGGTACCGGACCGGCGGCACGGTGCACATCATCGTGAACAACCAGGTCGGCTTCACCACCGCCCCGCAGTACTCGCGGTCCAGCGTGTACGCCACCGACGTGGCCCGGATGATCCAGGCGCCGATCTTCCACGTCAACGGGGACGACCCCGAGGCCGTGGTGCGGGTGGCCCGGCTGGCCTTCTCCTACCGGCAGGCGTTCAAGAAGGACGTCGTCATCGACATGGTGTGCTACCGCAAGCGGGGGCACAACGAGACCGACAACCCCTCCTTCACCCAGCCGCTCATGTACGACCTGGTCGAGGCCAAGCGGTCGACCCGCAAGGTGTACACCGAGTCGCTGATCACCCGCGGCGACCTCACCATGGAGGAGGCCGAGGCGGCGCTGCGCGACTATCAGCAGCAGCTCGAGCGGGCCTTCACCGAGACCAGGGACGCCGCCCAGCGCCCGGCCGAGCCGGGCACGGTGCGCATGCGCGAGCCGGAAGACCGGCCGGTCAACCACGAGGCGGTGCCCACCGCGGTGTCCGCCGAGGTGGTCAAGCGGATCATCGACACGCAGGTCAACCTGCCCGCCGACTTCACCGTGCACCCGCGGCTGAAGCCGCTGCTCGACCGGCGTGCGGCGATGGTCGAGGAGGACGCCATCGACTGGGCGACCGGTGAGCTGCTGGCGTTCGGCGCACTGGTGCTGGACGGCCATCCGGTGCGGGTGGTCGGCCAGGACACCCGGCGCGGGACGTTCGGTCAGCGGCACGCGGTGCTGGTGGACAGGCACACGGGCGCTGAGTACACGCCGCTTAAGCAGCTCGACTCCGGCCCGGCCAGGCTTTTCGTGCACGACTCGCTGCTGTCGGAGTACGCGGCGATGGGCTTCGAGTACGGCTACTCCGTGGCCCGGCCCGAGGCCCTGGTCTGCTGGGAAGCCCAGTTCGGCGACTTCGTCAACGGTGCGCAGATCATCACCGATGAGTTCATCAGCTCCGGTGAGCAGAAGTGGGGTCAGCGCTCGGGCGTGGCGCTGCTGCTGCCGCACGGCTACGACGGCCAGGGCCCGGACCACTCCTCGGCCCGGATCGAGCGGTTCCTGTCGCTGTGTGCCGAGGACAACATGACGGTGGCGATGCCGACCACCCCCGGCAACTACTTCCACCTGCTGCGCTGGCAGGGGCTGTCCGGCCGGCACAAGCCGCTGATCGTGTTCACCCCCAAGTCCATGCTCCGGCTCAAGGCGGCCGCCTCCCCGGTCAGCGAGTTCACCGCCGGGTCGTTCAGGCCGCTGATCGGCTCGCGAGCTGGTTCTGATGGCAATGTTTCTGATGCCGATGTGCGGCGGGTGCTGCTGTGCACCGGGAAGGTGTACTACGACCTGGCCGCCCGGCAGCAGAAGGTCGGCGCGACCGATACCGCGATCGTGCGGGTCGAGCGGCTGTACCCGCTGCCGGTCTCCGAGCTGCGCGCCGAGCTAGCCCGCTACCCGGAGGCGGAGTCGGTCACCTGGGTCCAGGAGGAGCCGGCCAACATGGGCGCCTGGCCGACCTTCGCGCTCAAGCTCCCGCTGCACCTGGGGCGCGAGGTGGACGTGGTGTCGCTGCCGGCCAGCTCCGCGCCCGCGGCGGGTTCGGCGGCCCAGCACGCCGCGTCGCACACCGCGCTGGTGGAGAAGGCCATCCCCTGATGTACTTCACCGACCGCGGCATCGAGGAGCTGGCGGACCGGCGGGCCGACGAGCAGGTCAGCATCGCCTGGCTGGCCGAACGGCTGCGCGACTTCGTCGACCTCAACCCCGGCTTCGAGACCGCCGTGGACCGCCTGGCCAGCTGGCTGGCTCGCCTCGATGACGAGGAAGACCTCTAAAGAACCCTTTTCGGCCGAACGGACCGTTGTGGCACGGCCTGTCATGCGGTGAACTCTGATGATCACCCCCACTGGCGTGCCGTTAATTCGTTCGTTACCTGTGCTTAGTATTCGCGAGATCAG
Organism: Actinomycetota bacterium; assembly: GCA_003136255.1. Lineage (GTDB taxonomy): Bacteria > Actinomycetota > Actinomycetes > Streptosporangiales > Streptosporangiaceae > Palsa-504. The sequence goes on along the minus strand of PLDT01000318.1, from coordinate 14,756 downwards.
AATCTGGCAAACTCTGCGTGCTAGAACGGCCTGATCTGTTCAAACTTGCTGCCCAACCACCGCGGCCAGCGGCGACGGTCGCTGTCGTCAACGCTCGCGCGCGGTCGGGGTCGGTCGAAGGGTCGAGGCCGGCTTTGCGCTAGGGAGGGAAATCGCCGGCCGAGGTGCCTGCGGCGACGTTCGCCCGGCCCGGGGTCCTGGCTGGAATCGGCTCCCAGGGCGGTGCCGTCGCCGTAAACGNNCGCTCCACGGCAGGCGGACAACCTCAAATAATGAGAGGAACATCATGAGACGGAAAACTGCAATCGCTGCCTTTGCCGCGGTCGCCTTGGCCGCCGTCGGCTGCAGTAGTAGTACCAGTAGCAGCGGTAGCGCCAGCACCAGCGCAGCCGCCGGCGGTACGGTCGACATCTACTCGAGCCTGCCGATGCAGGGAGCCTCGAGCGCGCAGACCATCCCGCTGGTCAACGGGATCAAGCTCGCGCTCGCTCAGGCCGGCGGCAAGGCCGGCCAGTTCACGGTGAACTACCAGGTGCTCGACGACTCAACCGCCGCGGCCGGGAAGTGGGACCCGGGCCAGACGGCGGCGAACGCGCGCAAGGTGGCCTCGGATCCGAAGGCCGTCTTCTACATCGGCGAGTTCAACTCCGGGGCCAGCGAGGTGTCGATCCCGATCCTCAACGAGGCGGGCATACCGCAGGTGAGCCCGGCCAACACCTACGTTGGCCTGACCACCAACCTGCCGGGCAGTGCTCCCGGTGAGCCGCAGAAGTACTACCCCACCGGGAAGCGCACCTTCCTGCGGATCGTGCCGATCGACTCGATCCAGGCCGCCGCGGACCTGATCGCGATGAAGAACGCGGGCTGCACCAAGGTCGCCGTGGCCAACGACAAGGAGGCCTACGGGGCCGGCCTGGCCACCCTGCTCGAGCTGGAGAAGGGCTTCTACGGGATCACCATCGTCAGCAACACCGGGATCGACCCGACCGCCCCCAACTTCCGCTCCTACGCCTCCACGGTCTCGGGCCAGGGAGCCGACTGCTTCTTCTTCGCCGGCATCGTCTCCAACGGCGCCGTCCAGATCACCAAGGACGTCCACTCGGCGATTCCTACCGCCAAGATCTTCGGCGGTGACGGGGTGTGCACGAGTTCCTACACCGCCGCGTCGCAGGGCGGCGTCCCGGCCGCGATCGACCCGTTGATCGAGTGCACGGTCGCCACTCAGGACCTGGCGGCGTATCCGGGCGGCAAGGCCTTCCTATCCGCCTACGCGGCTAAGTACGGCACCTCCAGCCCCGACCCGTACGCGATCTACGGCTATGCGGTGATGCAGCTCGCGCTCAACACGATCAAGAACCTCGGCGCGCAGGGCAACAGCAAGCCCGCCATTCTGGCCGCCCTGTTCGCGGACAAGTCGGTCCAGTCCGTGCTGGGCACGTACGGATTCGACGCCAACGGTGACACGACGCTGAAGTCCTACGGCGTGTACAAGGTCGGCTCCAACGGCGACCCCGTCTTCTTCCAGACGGTCACGCCCACGAAGACGGTCCACTAAAGGCCAGAATGAGGCGGTGGGGGGCGCACTGCTCCCCACCGCCTCGGTCCATCCGCACGCCGCTCGATACTCCGCACGGAGCCATGGAAACCACGACAATCACGCCCACCCAACCCACGGTCCCGGTACGCTCACTGGCGGCGGTTCGCCGCTACGCCGGGCAGTGGGGCCTGATCGCGGCGCTCGCGGCGCTGCCGGTCTACTACGGCGTCCACGATCTGGTGTACGGCTACCAGGTCACCGTGGCGGGCCATCAGGTGCTTCATCACGATCTGTCGAACCTGGGCTACGACTTCGCCCAGGGCCTGTCCAACGGGGCGATCTGGGCCTTGATCGCGATCGGGTACACGCTGGTCTACGGGATCATCGAGCTGATCAACTTCGCGCACGGCGACGTGTTCATGATCGGCTCCTTTACCGCCGTGGGCCTGTGGTCGGCGTTCGGGCTGAGCCCCGGCGTGGGCAGCGCCGCTCTGATCGGCTTCCTGCTGCTGACGCTGATCCTCACGATGATCGTGACGGGGGGCCTGAACGTCCTGATCGAGCGGGTCGCCTACCGGCCGCTGCGCAGCGCGCCCAAGCTCGCGTCGCTGATCACCGCGGTCGGCTTCTCGTTCATCCTGCAGAACGTGGGCCTGCTGTGGCGCGGGGGCTCCCCGCAGAGCGTGTCCGACCTGATCGGCGTGCAAGCGACCGTGTTCACCGTCGGGGGCGTCACGATCCAGCGCGGTTACCTCCTGGTGTTCGCGGTGATGATCCCGCTGGTATTCGCGCTGAGCTGGTTCATCAACTCCACACGCGCGGGGCGGGCCATGCGGGCCACCGCCCAGGACCCGGAGGCGGCCCGGCTGATGGGCATCAACGTCAACGCCACGATCTCGCTGACGTTCCTGCTCGGCGGGATGCTGGCGGGCGCGGCGGGGCTGGTGTACGCGCTGTACGAGACCAACGTGTGGTACTTCCAGGGCTTCAAGGCCGGCCTGATCGCGTTCACGGCCGCGGTGATGGGCGGCATCGGCAACGTCCGCGGCGCGGTGCTCGGCGGGCTGATCATCGGCGTCATCCAGGCGCTGGCCGACGCGCGGATGGGCCCGCAATGGACCGAGGCGGTCGTGTTCGGCTACCTGATCGTGATCATGGTCCTTCGCCCGCGCGGGCTGCTCGGCGAGGAGACGAGGGAGGCCGGATGACCGGGTTCCTGACGCGGCTTCGGGAGCGGCGGGCCGCAGCGGTGCGGCGGCTCCCTCGGTGGTGGAACCGCGCGCTGGCCGGAGCGCTCATCGTGTTCGGGATCGTGCTGCCGTTCTTCTTCCCGGCGGACAGCGGCTTCATGAACGGGACCATCATCGCGGTGGCCTACGCGGTGATGTCGCTCGGCCTGAACATCGTGGTGGGATTTGCCGGGCTGCTCGATCTGGGCTACGTCGCCTTCTACGCGCTCGGCGCGTACTCACTGGGGTGGTTCGGTTCCGGGTTCTTCTTCAAGCTGCACATCCACGTGCTGGTCTCGCCGCTCGAGAGCACGCTGGCGGGCATTCACCTGAACTTCGTGCTGATCCTGATCGCCGCCGCGCTCATCTGCGCGGCGGCGGGGGTGGTGATCGGCCTGCCGACGCTGCGCCTGCGCGGCGATTACATCGCGATCGTCACGCTCGCGTTCGGTGAGATCATCGGCACGCTCGCCGTCAACGGTCAGAGCATCCCGGTCGGCGGCGGCATGACGCTGACCGCCGGCAACCTCGGCATCAGCGCCGTCGACGCGCCGTACTTCCCCGGTTCCGGGACGTTCGGCCTGCTGGACCTGAGGCCGTGGTACTGGCTGATCTTCGCCATCCTGCTCGTCGTCCTGTTCGTCAACCTGCGGCTGCGTGACTCACGGCTCGGCCGGGCCTGGATCGCGTTGCGCGAGGACGAGGTCGCGGCGGTGTCGATGGGAATTCCGCTGGTGAAAACCAAGCTGCTCGCCTATTCGGTGGGCGCCGCGTTCGGCGGCATGGCGGGCGCGTTCTTCGGTACCTACTACACCGAGGTCAACGCCAGCCAATTCGCGTTCGGGTTCTCGATCTTCATCCTCGCGATGGTGATCATCGGCGGGCTCGGCTCGATCTGGGGCGCGGTCGTCGGGGGCCTGGCCCTCGGCTACATCAACAACTACCTGATTCCTGACGTGCTGAACGACCTGCCCAGCAAGTTCGGGCTGCACTTCCAGCTGACCCAGGTGGAGTTCGGGATCTTCGGGTTCCTGCTGGTGATCATGATGGTGCTGCGGCCGCAGGGCCTGATCCCGGAACGGCGACGCCAGATCGAGCTCACGGCCCAGATCGCGGCTGACGACGCGCAGCTCGCGGAGGCACCGGCCGGCGAGATCGCCGTGATCTTGCCGCCCGGCGAGGGTGCGGCATGAGTGCGGCCGAGGACCTCGCTCCGCCCGCTGCGGCCGGTCCCGCGGTCCTGCGCGCGGAGCGCATCACAAAGCACTTCGGGGGGCTGGTTGCCGTCGACGACGTCTCGGTCGACCTTCCGGAGCACTCGATCGTCTCGCTGATCGGGCCGAACGGGGCCGGGAAGACGACGCTGTTCAACATGCTGACCGGGCTGTACCGGCCCACCCAGGGCCGGATTGTGCTCGGCACCCGGGACATCACGCGGTCCCGGCCGGATGTGATCACCGGGTACGGGGTCGCGCGTACCTTCCAGAACATCCGCCTGTTCGGCGCGATGACGGCCGTCGAGAACGTGATGATCGGGCATCACGCCCGGATGCGGGCGGGATTGTTCGGATCGATCTTCCGTCCGCCCTGGGTCCGCCGCGAGGAGCGGGAGACCCGGGCGCGGGCCCGCGATTTGCTGGCGTACGTCGGACTGCCCCCGACCGTATTCGACCGAGTCGCCTCGCAGCTGTCCTACGGCGACCAGCGGCGGGTGGAACTCGCGCGGGCGCTGGCGGCCGAGCCGAGCGTCCTGCTGCTCGACGAGCCGACCGCCGGCATGAACCCCCGCGAATCGGCGGAGCTGACGGCCTTCATGCGCAGGCTGCGCGACGAGAAGAATCTGACCATCCTGCTGATCGAGCACGACATGAAGGTCGTGATGGGGGTCTCCGAGCGCGTCACGGTGCTCGACCACGGCAGGAAGATCGCCGAGGGAGCACCGGCCGTGGTCCGGACGGACCCGCGGGTGATCGAGGCCTATCTCGGAAAGCAGGACTGATGGCCCTACTCGAGGTCCGCGACATCCGTACCCGGTACGGCGCGATCGAGGCGCTGAAAGGGATCTCGCTGACAGTAGACGCGGGTGAGGTGGTGACGCTGATCGGTTCGAACGGGGCCGGGAAGACGACTACCCTGCGTTCGATCTCGGGCCTCACCCCGGCCAGCGCCGGGACGATCACGTTCGGCGGGGAGGAGATCACGCACGTGCCGGCGCACGAGATCGTCGGCCGCGGAATCGCCCTCGCCCCCGAGGGCCGGCACTGCTTCCCGCGGATGACCGTGCTCGAGAACCTGGAACTGGGCGCCCACCAGCGGCGCGGTCCCGGGGTGGCCGAGGACTTCACCCGGGTCTACGAACTGTTTCCCCTGCTCAAGGAGCGCAAAGGGCAGAAGGCCGGCACCATGTCCGGTGGCGAGCAACAGATGCTCGCGATCGGGCGCGCCCTGATGGCCCGGCCGAAGCTGCTGATGCTCGACGAGCCGTCGCTGGGCATCGCCCCTCTCGTGGTGCAGCGGATCTACCAGACCATCGGCGAGATCAACAGCTCCGGGGTGGCGATTCTGCTGGTGGAGCAGAACGCCAATTACGCGCTCGACGCCGCCTCCCGCGGCTACGTGCTCGAGACCGGACACGTGGCCCTGGCCAACGACTCGGCGAGCCTGCGCAACGACCCCGAGGTTCAGCGGGCGTATCTGGGTACATGACTAATACGGAGAGTGATAGCCATCGGAACAATTGGCGCTAAGGCGCTGTACCTCCTGTTCGCGTGGCTCATCTCGGCGGCCGCCGCGGCGTGGCTGGCGGAGCGCAAGGGCTACGCCGAGCGGGTCGGGCTGACGCTGGGCCTGCTGCTGTCGGTCGTGGGTCTGCTGGTCATGGTGCTGCTTCCCGGGCGCCCCGGCTCGAAATGGAAGGTCCAGGGCTGGCTACCGCGCCGACGGCGCGCGCTGTGAGTTGCTGCTACCCGCCCAGGGCGAAGACGTCGTCCGCTTGATAGCACGCCAAACAGCTGGGCCAGGCGACAGCATGCCTTGATTGAAGTTGCTCACGGCTCGAGCCGCGGCGGGCGGATGGGGCGGGGCGGTTCGAGACGCGATATGTCTTGACTTTGGGAGGATGCGATATATCGTTTAGGTGTGACCGCCGAGTGGATGGGAAGGACGGGCGGATGGCGCACTGGACCATCGAGGCTCCGACGAGCCTGGACTTTGATGACGTGACCGGGCTCCGGGTCAGGCTCATCGCCGGGTCGGTGGCGGTGCTCGCCACCGACGGGACGCCTTCGCTGAACGTGGCCAACATCAGCGGCGACCCGCTCGAGGTGAGCTACGAGGACGGGGTGCTGAGCGTTACCCACGAGAACCTCACCTGGGAGGGCCTGCTGAAGTGGCTGCGGCCGCAGCGGCCCTCGGCGGAGGTCACGGTGACCGTACCGCGGAACTGCCCGGTGCAGGTCGGCGTGGTCCGCGCGACGGCGGTGCTGAGCGCGATCAGCGCGCGGGCTTCGGTCAAGAGCGTGTCCGGCGAGATCACGCTGGACGGCGTGACCGGTGACGTGGATGCCCACACGGTGTCNNGTGACCACGGTCTCCGGCGAGGTGACGCTACGGCTCCCGGCCGAGACCGACGGCCAGGTCCACCTGTACTCCATGTCCGGCGCGGTACGCAGCGAATTCACCGAGCTGAGGTCGGCGTCGGGGCCCGCGTCTCATACGGTAAGCGGTAGCTTGGGCGCCGGTTCCGGACACGTGTCGGTCAACACCATGTCCGGGCGGGTCATGCTGCTGCGGCGCGCCGAGCGCCGGACTGCCGCGCAAGAGGCCCGGACTGGTACGCCAAAGCCTGATAATGAGAGTGAGATGGAAGGCGAGGCCAGTTGAGTCCGGTATTCCGCCATGGCAGCCTCCGGCTGTACCTGCTCAGGCTGCTCGATGAGGAGCCCAGGCACGGCTATGAGGTGATCCGGTTGCTGCGCGACCGGTTCATGGGCGTGTACTCGCCCTCGCCGGGCACGATCTACCCCCGGCTGGCCCGGCTGGAGGAAGAGGGCCTGGTCACCCACGATGAGGTCGACGGGCGTAAGGTCTACCGGATCACCGAGGCCGGGCGCGAGGAGCTGCGCAGCCGCAGCGACGAGCTCGACGAACTCGAGGAGGAGCTGTCCGCGTCGGTCAGCGATATCGTCCGCGAGGTCCGGGAGGACGTCCGGCAGACCGTGCGCAGCCTGCGCGAGGAGCTGACCTGGGCCGCCCGCGAGTCGCGTCGGGTGGGCCGGGAAACCGGTGCCGACGTCCGCGAGCAGGCCCGGCAAGCCCGGGACGAAGCCTGGGCGCAGGCCCGGGAGGCCCGCGACGCGGCCAGGGACCAGGGCCGACAGGCGCGCGAGGCGGCCAAGGAGCAGGTCCGGCAGACGCATGAGCAGGTCCGGCCAGCGCAGGAGCGGGCCAAGCAGGCGCGGGAGGACCCCTGGGAACAGGCCACGGACGAGGGCGGGACGGACCGGCCGACTCCCGCGGACGGGCCTGGCTCCGCAGACCGGCCTGCCCCAGCAGACCAGGCTGCCCCCGCGGACCGGCCTAGCACAGCGGACCGGCCTGGCACAGCGGACCGGCCTGGCCCCGCGGGCGGGCCGGCCGCCGGGGAGCCGAGCGGACCTGGCCGGGCGGAGACGGCCGGACAGGACACGGCCCGGCGGGTGCGCGAGCACGCGCGCTTGCTGCGGGAGGAAGCCCAGCGGGTCCGCGAGGACGCGGCCGCGCGGTTCACATCCGGCGAGCAAGAGTGGGATACCCCGCCGGGCTGGGCGGGACGGCCCAGCTGGACGGAGTGGCCCGGCCGGCACGGCTGGGAGGACTGGACCCGGACGCGCGGGCGGCGCGGCTGGACCGGGGCGCTGGACTTCGGGACGCTGAAGGACCTGGAGCGAGTGGCCGTCCAGTTCACCTCCGACCTGCGCAAGCTGGCCATGCAGTCCAGCGCCGTGGGCGAGAACGTCATCACTGACCTGCGCACGATCCTGGAAGAGGCGCTGGAGCGCATCAAGACCGAGATCTTCGGCCCTGACCAGGGCCCGGCGGGTGAGCCCGGGACGCAGGCCCCTGCGCAGCCGCAGGCCGAGGCCCCCGCCCAGCCGGGCGAAGAGAGCAAGGACTCCCCCGCCCAGTAGCCCCTAGTTGAGCGGCTGGCGCCAGCGCAGGCCGGGGAAGCGGCGGAAGTCCTCGACTTGGGGCCGACGCGCGGCGTGCTGCTGGCGCCGGCCGGACGAATGGTGTAATACTCGATACCGGCAGCAGGCCATTACACATCGATCTCTTCGCAGCTGGGCAACGCCAGATAACCCGGCCAGGGAACCCAGTGGACCTCAACTCCTACGCTGAACTCTCGGTACGGCTGGTAAACACGGCCGGCGGCGGGGGCGAAGATGGCGACCGGCTGGTCAACCTGGACGGGTTGCGCGCTCTGGTCGCCGACCGCGAGCACCTCAATACCGGGGTGACCCGCAACGACCTCGAGGCGCTGCGCGCGCTGCGGGCCGAGTTCCGCGCCTTCTTCGTGGCGTGCGCGGCGGGCGACGGGGAGGACGCCGCGGCGCAGCTGAACACGCTGCTCATCCAGCACCCGGTCCACCCGCAGCTGTCCGGGCACGACGGGCAGCGCTGGCACGTGCACTACACCGAGAGCGGGTCGGTCGCGGACAAGTACGCGGCCGGAGCGGTGATGGGACTGGCCGTCCGGCTGACTGACCTGGGCATCGACCGGTTCGGCGTCTGCCAGGCGCCCGGCTGCCTGGGCGTGTTCATCGACGTCAGCACCAGCAACACCCGGCGGTACTGCTCGGATCGCTGCATGAACCGGGCCAACGTGTCCGCGTTCCGGGCCCGCAAGCGCGGCGAAGACGACGCGGACGCCAAGACAATGAGCTAGGTCTTATGATTCTGGCCAGGATATTGCGGTGTGCACGAGGCGGGCGGGGAGGTGCCAGACCCGGTAGCGGAGCGTGTCCGGGGCCACCTGGTTTTGCTGCTGTGGGGGGCGCGCACCACGGCCGTTCGGCCGAAAGATCTTTAGCCGGGACGGCGGTGCCAGTAGCGGGCCAGGACGCGGCCCTCGATGAGGNNTCCGGCCGGCCGGGATGGCGGGCCAGCACGATCTGGCCCGCGCGGATCCGGCGGGTGCGCCGGACCAGCAGCCAGTCGCCGGGACGGAGGGCGGGCTCCATGGAGCGTTCGGCGACCGCGACGCGCAGCAGGGGGGGCCAGGACACGCATCCCTCCCGAGGTCAGGCCCGCCGGTGTGAGTCGGGGCGAGCGGGGTAGTGTCGGGTCTGCAAGTTCACGAGTCGGAGGAAGGGAATCGATGAGGCTGCTCACCCGCCTGCTCGAGCCGAAGGCCATCGCATACGCCCACTGCGACCTGCCCTGCGGAGTCTATGACCCAGCGCAGGCCAGGATTGAGGCGGAATCGATCAAGGGCATCGACGAGAAGTACCAGGCGAACACGGACCCGGAGTTCCGGACCCGCTGCCTGATCATCAAGGAACAGCGGTCCGAGTTGGTCAAGCATCATCTGTGGGTGCTGTGGACCGACTACTTCAAGCCGCCGCACTTCGAGAAGTACCCGCAGTTGAACCAGCTGTTCAACGAGGCCACCAAGCTGGCCGGCGCGGGCGGCACCAAGGGCAGCACGGATGTCTCCACGGCGGACGCGCTGCTGGCCAAGATCGAGGAGATCAGCAAGATCTTCTGGGAGACCAAGCAGGCCTGAGCCGCGGCTTGGTGATGAAACCCGGGTTTCACTGCGCTGTGGTGGTGAAACCCGGGTTTCGTTTGTGTCCGGAGAGGCGGGGCGTCACTGCGGCGCGGCGCGGCGCATTTCTCGGCACTCGCGGGGAGCGGTAGCTTTGCTTGCAAGTGGGCGGCGACCGATAACCTGCCCTGAGGAGAGACGTGACCGAAGACACCGCCGCGACGACAGAATTCGGGTCCTTGCCGGGCCCGCGGGAGCCAGACCCCGGGCGCGCCGATCGCGAGACCAAAGACCACGTGCAGGTGTGCATGCCCGCCGAGGGCGCCTACCTTTCCGTACTCCGCACGGCCACCGCGGGCCTCGCGGCGAGGCTTGACTTCACCCTGGACGAGATCGAAGACCTGCGTATCGCGGTGGACGAGGCGTGCGCGATGCTGCTCTCCCAGGCGATCCCGGGCACCAACCTGGAATGCGGCTTCGACCTGGGCGCCGAGGAGATGACGATCACCGTCTCGGTGGTCGCCGCGGAGCCCAGCAGGCCGGCCAGGGACACCTTCGCCTGGACCGTGCTGTCCGCCCTGGCCGGGACGGTCGACTCCCGGCTCGGGCCCGATGACCAGGTCGCCATCGTGATGCGCAAGCGCCGGGAAACCCTCTCGGGGTCGAGGCCCGAGTGAGCAGCGAATTCGAGGTCCAGGTGACCGAGGAGTTCGAGGTGGTGCAGGCCGAGACGGCCGTCCGGGTCGAGCACTCCTCACCGGACCGCGTCCGCGCCCGGGAGCTGTTCGAACGCCTCGCGGAACTGCCGGTCGGCGATCCGGAGCGGGCCAGGATCCGGGGTTACCTGGTCGAGTTGCACCTTCCGCTGGTGGAGTACCTGGCCCGCAGGTTCCGCAACCGCGGCGAGTGGCTCGATGACCTGACCCAGGTGGCGACGATCGGGCTGATCAAGTCCATCGACCGGTTCGACCTGGAGCGCGGGGTGGAGTTCTCCACCTACGCCACGCCCACCATCGTGGGCGAGATCAAGCGGCACTTCCGGGACAAGGGCTGGGCGGTGCGGGTCCCGCGCCGCCTGCAGGAGCTCAAGCTCTCGCTGACCAAGGCCATCGGCGAGCTGGCCCAGCGCGAGGGACGCGCGCCCACGGTCAGCGAGCTCGCCGCCCACCTGCAGATGAGCGAGGAAGACGTCCTGGAAGGGCTCGAGTCGGCCAACGCCTACTCCACCGTGTCCCTCGACGCCCCCGATTCTGGCGACGAGGACGCGCCCGCCGTCTCGGACTCGCTCGGCATCGTCGACGAGGCGCTCGAAGGCGTGGAGTACCGGGAGTCGCTCAAGCCGTTGCTCGAGCAGCTGCCGCCGCGGGAGAAGAAGATCCTGCTGCTCCGGTTCTTCGGCAACATGACCCAGTCGCAGATCGCGACCGAGCTCGGCATCTCCCAGATGCACGTGTCCCGGCTGCTGGCCCGCACGCTGACGCAGCTGCGGGAAGGGCTGACCACCGAGGACTGAACGCTTGTTACTCGCGCTTGGCCGGGGGGCGGTTGAGGGCCCGCAGGCTAGCCGGGGTAAACAGTCCGGCCAGGCAGGCCGCGGCGAGCGCCAGCGCGGGCACCCCCCACGCGGGCCGGTGCCCGTCCAGCAGGGTGATCCCCCCGATGATCGCGAACAGCTGGATCATCGCGGTCGGGGTCCGGCTCCACGCCCTGGCCCGGGCCAGGGCCACGGCGATGACCGCGATCCCGGCGGCCGCGCCGAAGACGACCAAGGTAAGCGCGATCCCGCTGCCGACCTGGTACGACTTCCCGTCGGCGGTCCCGATGGCGGCGAACACGCCCGCCACGCACAGGCCCGCGGCCTGGATCACCTGGGCGGCCGCGGCCAGGCTCAGCGCGGCCGGACGCGGCCCGGTCGGCACCTCGGTGGCCGGGGCCTTGGGCGTGGCCGGGGCTTTGGGNNTGGGCGTGGCCGGGGCTTTGGGCTTGGCCGGGGCTTTGGGCTTGGCCGGGCCGCCGCGTCCCTTGGCTCGCGTCGCCATGTCGCATCCACCACCCTCAAGATCTGGGGCGCCGCCGGCTCCCCGCCTTAGGCACCGAGCTTAGGCGGAGGCTAACCTGAGCGAGTGCGAGGCCTCCTGATCGTTAACCCACAGGCGACCACGACGACGCTGAACTCCGCGGAGCGGGCGGTCCGTTCGCTCGCCGAAGTGGTCGACCTTGACGTAGAACATACCCGGCACCGCGGCCACGCTCGCGAGCTGGCCGCGGCGGCGCGCGGTGACCTGGTCATCGTGCTCGGTGGCGACGGGGCCGTCAACGAGGCGGTCAACGGGATCATGGGCCAGCGGTCCGGGGCGGCCGACGCGGCCGGGGCGCCGCTGCTGGCCGTCATACCGGGCGGCGGCGGCAACGTCTTCGCCCAGGCGCTCGGGCTGCCGGTCGATACGGCGGCGGCGATCGCCAGGATCAAGGAGGCCATCCAAGCGGACCGGTACCGGACCATCGGGCTGGGGCTGGCCGGCGACCGGTACTTCACGTTCAGCGCGGGTCTCGGGATGGATGCCGAGGTGGTGCGGGAGGTCGAGCGGCTGCGCGCCAGCGGTCAACGGGAGAGCCCGGCGCTGTTCATCCGCACGATCGTGCGCCAGTACCGGTCGGGTACCGACCGGCGGACCCCGGCCCTGATCCTGGAGCGCGACGGGCAGCCGTCCGTCCCGGACCTGTTCATGACGGCCATCACCAACCGGTCGCCCTGGACCTACGTGCACGGCCGTGCGCTGCTGCCCGTTCCGAATCCGGATTTGAACTCGGGTCTGGACGTGTTCGCGCTGCGCAAGCTGCGGGCCACCACCATCTTGAGCGCGATCGGCCAGATGATGCTGATCCGGGGCCGCTCGACGCGCGGGCGGAACGTGCTGACCGTGACGGGCCTGGAATCACTGACCATCCGCTCCGTGCGCCCGATCGCCTTCCAGGTCGACGGGGACTACCTGGGCGAGGCCGAAGCCGTGAAATTCCAGTTTGTCCCGCGCGCGCTTCGCGTCGTGGCGTGACCTCAAATACCGCCCCGTGAGGCGGCGTTGCAGCGCCGCGAGCAAAATGTGATCGATCTGACATTAAATTAAGTCGAACGGCCGCTGTGCCCTCTTGCGCATGTCAGGCGATGTTGAAAGGCTTGACGCGATGTCTGGCGCGGGGGCGCCACGCATGTGTCATCGACCCAGATGGCCTTGGGTTATGACGCAGCGTCGCCTTCGGGGGCACGCTCAGGCCGCCTGTCGGTCTAGGGTGCGTTTCTTTGCTCGGCATCATAACGGTTCTCGGAAACTTGGACCGCGTGGCAGTGCGGTCTAGCTCGTGAAAAGCTTCACAAGCTGCGCAGACGCTCAGCCGACCGCATCCGCTGGCGGCCGGACCCGTTCGGCTAGAAGGAGTGGACATCATGGACTGGCGCCACGAAGCCGCCTGCCGTGAGGTGGACCCTGAGCTGTTCTTCCCCATCGGGAACACCGGTCCCGCGCTACTCCAGATCGACGAAGCCAAGCAGGTCTGCCGCCGGTGTTCGGTGATGGACGAGTGCCTGCGCTGGGCCATCGAGAGCGGTCAGGACGCGGGCGTCTGGGGCGGTATGAGCGAGGACGAGCGGCGAGCGCTCAAGCGGCGCACGATCCGGCTGCGCGCCCGCGCGCACGTGTTATCGGCTCGGGCGCTTACTCGTATCCGACCGGGAGGTCGACGACCGCCTCGGTCCCGCCATCTGGCCGGGGCACGATCCGCAGCCGTCCGCCCAGCTCGCTGACCACCAGCGTGCGTACGATCTGCAGCCCGAGGCTGGTGGTCGAATCCAGGTCGAAGCCGTCGGGCAGGCCCACTCCGTCGTCGGCCACGGTCACGGTGAGCCGCTCCTGCTCGCGCACCGCGATGACCTCGAGCAGACCCTGATCCTTGGCCGGGGCCGGGAAGCCGTGCTGCAGCGCGTTCTGCAGCAATTCGGTGAGAACCAAGGCCAGCGGCGTCGCCACCGCGGCCGACAGCAGCCCGAAGGACCCGGTGATCTTCGGGATCACCCGGACCTCGGGGGCCGACACCTCCCCCGCCATCATCGCGACCCGGTCCGCGATGTCGTCGAAGTCGACCACCTCGTCCGGGGTGTGGGACAGCGTCTCGTGCACCAGCGCGATCGACCCGACCCGGCGTACCGCCTCGTCGAGCGCGGCGCGGGCTTCGGGCGCCCGGAGCCGCCGGGCCTGCAGCCTCAGCAGCGCGGCGACGGTCTGCAGGTTGTTCTTGACCCGGTGGTGGATCTCCCTGATCGTGGCGTCCTTGGTCATCAGTTCGCGCTCGCGGCGGCGTAGTTCGGTGACGTCCCGGACCAGGATCAGCGCGCCGGTCCGGCTTCCGCCGACGATCAGCGGGATCGCGCGCAGCTGCACCACCGAGCCCTTCCCGTCCACCTCCGCCGCGCGCGGCGCGCGGCCCGCCGCCACCACCATCAGCGACTCGTCCAGCGGCTCGTCCGACGCCCACAGCCCGGCGGTGACCACGGCCAGCTCCGTGCCGATGAGGTCGGCGGCCACGCCCAGGCGGCGGTAGGCGGACTGCGCGTTGGGGCTGGCGTAGGTGACCCGTCCGGCCCGGCCGAGCCGGAGCAGCCCGTCGCCCACCCGCGGCGACCGGGCCAGCATGGCCGCCTCGCCCGCGAACGGGAACGTCCCCTCGGCCACCATCCGGGCCAGGTCGTCGGCGCCCTGCAGGTAGGTGAGCTCGAGGCGGCTGGGGGTTCGGGCCGAGTTCAGGTTGGTGCACCGTTCGATGACGGCGATGACCCGGCCCGCCCGGGTGACGGGAATGACCTCGGTGCGCACCGGGACGCCGCTCGTCCAGTCCGGGTCGCTCTCCCGCCCGATGCGCCGCTCGTCCCGCGCGATGTTCAGCAGCCGCTGGTCCTCCGGTCCGGCTAGCGTCCCGACCAGGTCGTCCTGAAGCGAGGTGGGACCGGTCGTCGGGCGCATCTGGGCCAGCGCCAGCCAGCCCCCGTCGTCGCGGACCGGCGCCCACAAGATCAGGTCGGCGAAGGACAGGTCGGCCAGCAGCTGCCAGTCCGACACCAGCGCGTGCAGCCATTCGACGTCAGCGTCGCCGAGATTGGTGCGGCTCGCGGCCAGGTCGTTCAGCGTGGGCACACCATCATCATCGCATCCGGGGCGGACTGGGCCGGCCGCCTTCTGCCAGCGTCGCCTTC
>PLDT01000309.1:8996-9358 GCA_003136255.1 Actinomycetota bacterium | reverse complement strand
TCCCGGGCCCTGGCCAGGGCGGCGCCTGGCTGGCCCGGTTCGCCGCGGAGTTCCCGGCCGCGCGACACGTCGCGCTCGGCGTGGACACCACCGACAACCCCGCGCTGCCCGCGGATCTCGCGGCCGCCGGGCTCGAGGCGGAGCGGGCCACCGTGCTGACCGCGGCCCAGCCGAACCCCCCGGCCCGCCTCAACACCGAAGCCGAGATCCGGCCGCTGGACTCCGACGCCGACTGGCGGCAGTCGGTCGACCTGGCCCTCCGCTGCTCCGACGGCGACGACCCGACCGGCTTCCTGCAGCGGCGGGCGACCGCGCGGCAGCGGCTGACCCGGACCGGAGCCGGCGCCTGGTTCGGCGCCTTC